>JBDKUC010000013.1:0-24194 GCA_039679885.1 Thermoguttaceae bacterium
AGCCGGTTTGCATTGCGATCTCTTGCTGCGCGTCGGTTATGCTTTGGTCCGTAGGTTATGCTTTAGCATAACACCGCATCGTCCGCCACGGTCTCTGTTATGCTGAAGCATAACCTACCTGCTGAAGCATAACCTACTTGCTACTTGCCAGGTCTTTCCTGGCCTCACGCGGAGCGTGAGGAGTACTTTTGTGAGGAGTACTTTGGGGATTTCATCTCAGGTGGTACTTTCTCCGCAAGAACCATTCAGTGGTCAAGAGGCCGACCAGGAGCGGCCAAACGCCGGGTGGCCAGTAGAGATAATGCTCGACGACCACCGTCTTCTTCCGCTGCGTGCGATCGAGTTGGTCGATCAGATGATCGGCGGTTGAAAGGTGGACGTGCTGGCCGCCTGTTGCCGCGGCAATGGCGTTGAGCATCGTCTCGTCCAGGTCGAGCCTCTCGAACTCGAGGTTGACGCGGCCGACCTGCACGACAATCTTCTCGGACGAGATCGTCGTGCCGGCAAGTTGCGCGTCGGCGATCACTTCGTATTGTCCCGACGTCTCCGGCTGGAAGACGCCCCCGTAGTGGCCGGCCGGGCCAGGAGTTGGCGCGAGAACGTTCGAATGCTGCGGCGGTTCGACTGCGGCCTCAGCGGCCGACGCCGCCACCGGGCCTCTGACGCGGGCGTTGACCTTGACGTTCCCGGCGCCTTGGCCGTCCTTGTCGCGAACGACCGCGGAAATCTGGATCGGCTCGCCCAGTGCGTACGCCGCCTTGTCGGTCTCGGCCACAACACTCGCCTGCGTGTCGACGGCCTCGCTGCGCCCGGCCAGCCATCGCACCATCTGCCCCCAAAACCGCAGGAACGGCGATTGACGATCGAGCGCTCGTGGGCCTTGCTGCCAGTTGCGGGTCGTGTCGCCCGTGAAGACGGCCATGCGGCCGCGGCCCAGCGGCTGCGTGGCCAGCACCGGCATCGAGCCTTCGGCCGTTGGCAGCGTGGCCAGGACGCTGGCGCCAGGTCGGGCGCGCCCGACGCGCGTGCAGCCATCCAACGGCGGCAGGCCCGGCTGCTTCGGCGGCGATTGCCGCGTCGGAAAGAACTCGCCGATGTTGGCGAAAATCGGATGCCGGACGCCCTCGGGCGTCAGCAGCGGGAGCATCGGCTCGGTGAACTGCCCCAGTTTTCGACCGCCGAGCTCGACCGGCAAGGCCGAGGCGAGCGGTGTCTCGGTGTATCCGCCCGGCCCAAGGCTGTGGTAGCCGCCGAGCATCAGCAGGCCCGCTCCGGACCGAACTCGCTTGAGCAGCATTTCCTGCTGTTGTGGGCGGAGGTACGAGCTGTCGATGTCGCCCAGGATGAAGACGTCGAACTTGTCGACCGTCGCCTGGTCGGTCGGGATGGCCGCCAGCTTGACGCCTGTCATGTTCGTCCGCTGAAGAAACACGTTGGGACGCGTCTGCACGAGGGCGGAGAACTCGAGGTCGGGGTCCTTCGCCAGGAACCGGTCGGCCAGCGCGCCGTACTCGGCCCGAAGCGTTCCCTCGATGTAGAGCACCCGGATGCCCCGCTCGACGACCGTGGCGACCGCCGACCGCTGGTTGTTCTCGACGATCTTCTCTTCGGCCACAGGCGGAACGCGGACCGTGTAGGTGTGCCGCCCCTTGACCGCGGGCCGAAACTCAAACGAGACCTGCTGCGGCCCTTCGGCGTCGTCGAGCGTCAGTTCTTGTTCGCCAATCTGTCGGCCATCCTCGTCCAGGTACGCCTGGATCACTCGGCCGCCGAGGCCGATGGCATCGACCGAGCCGGTGACTCGCGCCAGGTTGCCAAGCATCATCCGGGGCGGGCAGTCGATCCCCGTTACCATGATGTCGCGGAAGGATGGATTGTTGCGAAGACTCGCCCCGACGCCGACGCAATGCACGGTCATGCCGAGCCCACGCGCGATCTCCGCCGGGCGGCCCGCCATGTTGTGAACGCCGTCGCTCAGCAGGATCACAGCGGCGACTTCCGACGGCGGGAACGACTTCTCCGCCGCCGCGAGGGCGGCGGAGATCGAGGTGCCGCGGCCCGTCGGCTTCAGTCCCGCGAGTTGGCTTGCGCCGTCAAGCGGCCCAGCCCGCTCGGCAAAGGCGATCGGCTTCACGCGGAAATCGCCTTTGAGTTTTTCGCACCATTTCGACAACTGATCCCTGGCTTGCTCGAAGCGGGTCCGGCCCGAAGAATCGTCGGCAACGCCCATGGAACTCGACGTGTCGAGCAGAAAAAGGATTGCTGGCTTGTCGGCCGACAGCTGCTGATAGCTGAGCACGGGGCGAAAGAGCAGTAAGACGACCAACAAGATGGCGACGATTCGGAGCACCAAGAGCGTCCGCCATTGCCGCAGCGGAAGCGAGCCGAAGGCACGATAGTAAAACCCGCCGGCCAAGGCGACCGCCGCTAGGGCGACGGCCAACATGGTCCACGCGTTGCGGCCTTCGGCGAGGGTGAGTTGCATCGTGTCTGGCTGCTTGCCGTCTGGTCGATGATGACGCCGGCGACGGTCGAGAGATCGCCGCTAGACCGGCATCCCTTCCCACATTGTCGGCGGGGGAAGGTCGCCGCGTCAACCGGTGGGTCAGACGCAGCCGGTATGCTGGGTTATTTGGGCAAAGAACGGGAATATTTAGACCGATCGCTTTCTCTTGTTTTGTCGGCAAAGTTTAACTCACCGGCAATTTCGGCCGATCTAGCGTCAGTTGGCGCGCGCCATTACACTTAGCTTGGACTGCGCCGGACTTTGTCGACTGGATAAACTTTTCCGGCTGTGACTGGACGATAAGGAGCCCTCCTGTGCCCCGCTTCTGGACTTCCGCCTCTTGCTTGGTCGCCTGTTTGTTGACTCTGTCGGTTGCCGCTGCCGCAGCCGCCACGACAAGCCGACCGAGTGAAACGCTTTTGCCCCAAACCACTCAAGGCTTCTTCGCGATCTCGAACGTGGATGTCCTTGAGAAGCACTGGGACAAGACCCAGCTCGGGCATCTCATGGCCGACCCGGTGATGAAGCCTTTCACCCGGGACATGAAGCGACAAGTCGAGGAGCGGTGGTCGAGCGTCGAGGACCGCCTCGGCTTGACGCTGGACGACATGAAAGGGGTGCCCGGCGGCGACGTCGGCATCGGGCTGATTGCGCCAAAGGCCGGCGCCGCGGCGGTGGCCATCGTCATCGACGTGACCGGCAAGCTCCCGCAGGCCCGCGAAATGCTCCGCCGCGTCAATAAGCGGCAGTTGCAGCGGGGAGCCAAGCGGACGGAACTGAAGATCAAGGGCTGCCCTGACGCCGTGATTCAGTACGACTTACCCGAATCGGAAGATGACAAGGACGCCCGCGAGAGCACCTTGCAGGGGAGCCAAAAGGCGCAGCCTGCGAACAACGCCAGGGCGACGCCAACGCGGCAGGCTTTTTACTGCCTGACGGGCAATCTCATCGTCGTGGCCGATAACCTGGAGATCGCCACCGCGGTTCTCGGCCGGGCGATCGGCTTCCACAAGGAAAAAGACAGTCTGGCCGACCACAAGCCGTTCCAAGAGGTGATGAAACGCTGCAAGTCGGATTACGGTCCAGGCACGCCGCAGATGCGCTGGTTCGTTCATCCGCTGGGCTATGCCGAGGCGGCGCGGGCCGCCACGCCCGACAGTCGCCGCCGCAAGGGCAAGACGTTCTTGGAGGTCATGCGACACCAAGGCGTCGGGGCCGTGCAAGGCATTGGCGGACTGGTCGACTTCTCGGAAGAGGGCTACGAGCTCGTCCATCGCACGGCGGTCTTTGCGCCCCCGCCGTATGAAAAGGCCATGAAGATGGCCGTGCTGCCGAACCAGAAGGATTTCAGTCCGCAGCCCTGGGTGCCACGCGAACTGGCCACCTATACGACTCTCTACTTCGACATCATCAATGGGTTCGACAACTTCGGCCCACTGTTTGACGAACTGTTCGGCCAAGGCGAAGAAGGAACGTGGCTCGAGGCGATGGAAAGCCTCGAAAAAGACCCGAGCGGGCCGCAAGTGAACATTCGCGAAGACCTGGTCATGCATCTTGGGCAGCGGATCAGCATGATGAGCGATTACGAGGTGCCCATCACGACGAAGAGCGACCGTCTGTTGATCGCCATCGAGGCAAAAGAACCGAAGCCCGTCGCGTCGGCCATCCGGAAGCTGCTCAAAAACGACCCCGACTGGCGATGCCGCAAGGAGAAGGGGCTGGAGATTTGGGAGATGGTGCAGGAAGAGACGCCGGGGCTCGCGCCGCCGGTCATTGAAGATGGCAGCGGTTTTGGCGACGAGCGCCAGATGACCCGTCATCATCCGCTTCGGAAGCATCGAGGCGAGGAAGAGGAAGAGGCCAGGAAACCGCTGTTGCCGCACGCCGCGATCACGGTCTGGAACGGCCATCTGATGGTCGCTTCGCACATCGATTTCCTGCTGAAGGTCGTCGCGCCGGATAAGAAGAAGCAGAAGCCGCTTAGCGGTGAAGCGGATTACCGAGCCGTGCAACAACAGATCACGAAATTCAAGCCCCAAGAGAAGTGCGTCCAGTTCTTCTCGCGGACTGACGAGGAATATCGGCCCACCTACGAAATGGTCCGGCAAAATCGGCTGCCGGAGAGCGAGAGCCTGTTTGCCAAGTCGCTCAATGCGTTGTTCGGCCAGGGGAAGAAGGGCACCCGGGCCCCGAAGATCGACGGCACCCAATTGCCCGAGTACAAGGCCGTGAGCCCCTACCTCGGTCCCGCCGGCCTTCGGGCCACCAGCGAGCCGACCGGCTGGTACCTGAAGGGCTTTACGCTCACGAAAGAGACCAAGGCCGGGAAATAGCAGACGAAGCTCGAAATCTCAAATCCGAAATCCTAAGTCCCGAAATCCGAACTTCGGATTTCGGGCTTAGGGCTTCGAGCTTCTCCTATTTTTGGCTCTGCTGATAAATCGCTTCGATAAGGCCCTGCACGTCCTTGAACTTCTTCTTCGAGGCGAGAGTGGCGTCGAGAAGCCGCCGGGCGTCGCTTTCGGAATGACCCAGCGAGCGGAGCACTTCGTAGGTTTCGGAGACGATGTCCGGCTCGACTTCGGCCTCGCGCATTTCATCGCGGACGGCCATCAGGGCGAACTTGGGCACCTTGCGCCGCAGCTTGGCGACGATTCGCTCGGCCATCGCGGGGCCGATGCCGGGCAAACTTGACAGCGTCTTGTTGTCCTGCTCCTCGATCGCCGTGGCCACTTCCTTGACGGGCCGAATCATCGCACGCAGGGCCTTCTTGGCCCCGACGCCGTCGACCTGGCAGAACAACTCGAAAAACTCCCGCTCGACCTCGCTGAGAAATCCCACCAGCCGCGGCGTCATGCGGCCCTGCATGGGGTTGCCCTCGAGATACTCGATCGTGTGCAGCGTCACCGTCTGGCCGATCTGGCCCTGCAACTGCCGCCGGGTGAACTCGGGGATCAGCACTTCATACTCGAACGCGTCGATCTTCAAGCTGAGCGTGTCGCCATGCAGTGCGGCCAGTTGGCCGGTAATCTTCGTAATCATCGTGGGTTCGTGCAGGTTGGAGCCAAATGCAACGGGGTGGCGAACCCATGATGCCCGGTCCGGCCGACGTTGTCCAGAGCAAGAAGGCAATTGGACGCAGCACGAGATGCGTTCAATCGGACTCGACCGCCACGGCTGTGCGAAGCACTGCGATCAGAATCTCTTCGTCGCCGTCGAGCAACGTGCGGGGATCGAGCAACAGTTGGCCGCGATGGACGCGGGCGAACACGGGCGTCTCGGCGAGTCGCAGACGCCGCGCGACCTCGCCAGCCTCGACGCCGACCGTTTCGATGGCGACCAGCCGCGTGGGCAACTCCTGGGCCGGCAGCGAGCCGCTCCCCATCTCCGAAAACCCGTCAATCACCGTAGCCGTGATGCCTGGCAGCCCGCTTGCCGCGGCCGTCGCGATCCTGTCGGCTTGCGAGTCGATTTCCGCCAGACTGCGGCAGAGCATCCTGAGCGTCGGCACTTCGGCGAGCGCCCGAGTTTGGTCGAGGAATAAGAGCAGCGTTGCTTCCAGCGCGGCCAGCGTAAGCTTGTCGACACGGACGATCCGGGCCAACGGATTTCTGCGGATCGCCTCGATCCACCGCGTTTGCCCTAGAACAATTCCTCCCTGCGGGCCGCCGATCATCTTGTCGGCGCTGCAGGTGATCAGATCCGCGCCGGCGGCCACCGATTCGGCAAGTGTCGGCTCGGGCTGAAAACCAAACTGCGAGAAGTCGACCAACGGGCCAGCGCCCACGTCGTCGATGACCGTCAGACTACGGCGGTGCGCCAGGGCGACCAACTCCTGGAGCGGCGTTTCGGCCGTGAACCCGACGATCTTGTAGTTGCTCGGGTGAACGCGGAGGATCGCAGCGGTGTTCTCGTTGATGGCGCGCTCGTAGTCTCGCAGATGAGTCTTGTTCGTCGTGCCCACTTCGACGAGCTTCACGCCTGCGGCGGCCATCACGTCGGGCAAGCGGAACGAGCCGCCGATCTCGACCAACTGCCCCCGGGAGACGATCACTTCGCGACCAGCGGCGACCGTGTTGAGCACGATCGCCGTGGCGGCCGCATTGTTGTTGACCACCGTAGCGGCCTCGGCGCCGGTCAATTCGTGCAGCAGTTCTTCGATCCGCTGGTCGCGTCGCGAGCGTTGGCCGGTTGCCGGATCGGCCTGAAGCAGCGAGTAGCCGGAAAGCTCGGTTGCGATTTGATGGATGGCTTGTCGCGGCAGCGGAGCGCGACCCAAGGCCGTATGGAGGATGATGCCCGTGGCGTTGATCACCTTGCGATAGCCCGGCCTGAGCGCCGCCCGCAGATGCTGTTTGGCTTCGCTCAAGATCGCCTGACGCAGGGTGTCCTCGCTGGTGTCATGCATCTCGTCGGCCGATTGCAGAAGGCGTTGCCGTGTTTGCTCGACTGCGCGGCGGATGGAGTCGACCAGGATGCGGCGAGGGGCTTCGACCGCCCAGTCCTCGGCCGCCGCGTCGTGCAGCAGGAGATCGACGGCCGGAATTCGAGCCAACAGGTTCTGTTTTGATTCCGCCATGACGCTTGCCATTCTAACGGACGCGTCGGCGGCAGATCAAGCGGCGAAGCGCGCTGGGTGCGACAAGTTTTTTTGGCGATTTCTGTCATTCTGAGCGCAGCGAAGAATCTCCATAGCGCAGGGAAGATTCTTCGCTGCGCTCAGAATGACCGATTGCCAGGATTTCTTGCTGCCCCCAGCGCGCTCGATCCGCCGTTCGGCGGCAGAAGTCATTGCAATCCCATCGCGACAAACCGATTGACAGCCGATTGGGCCTTGGGCTCTCGCCGCCGAGCCGTTAGAATTCGGTACTTCGCTTGCGACGCGGAAACAGGTTCACTCGGATGTTGACGACAAATACAGATACTCGCGAACTGACTGGCTGGTGGTCTCGCCCTTGCGGTGGGCGGGACGTCCTGCGGCTTTCCGTGCCGCTGGTCACCTCGATGGCCGCTCTGACGGTGATGACTTTCATCGACCGGATGTTCCTGCTTTGGTACTCCGAGGCGTCGATGGCGGCCGTGCTGCCGGCCGGGATGTTGCATTTCTCGCTGATCTGCTTCCCGCTGGGAATCGCCTCGTACGTCAATACCTTTGTCGCACAATACCATGGGGCGAGGCAGCCGCAACGGATCGGTCCGGCCGCCTGGCAAGGCGTCCGCGTCGGTCTCTATGCGATGCCGCTCTTCTTGTTGCTCAGTCCGATCGCGCCGTGGATTTTTCAGCTGGCGGGCCACGAACCGGCGCTGGCCGCCGAGGAGACGCTCTTCTTTCAGATTTGCACCTTCGGCGCGGGCGCCGAAATCACCGCCGCCGCCCTTTCGGCCATCTTCACCGGCCTCGGCGCCACGCCGATCGTGATGATCGTGGATACGACGGCCGCCGTGCTCACCGGCGTGCTGGACTACGCTCTGATCTTCGGCCATTTCGGGCTGCCGTCGTTGGGCATCGAGGGCGCAGGCTGGGCTACGGTCACCGCCCTCTGGTTCCGCGTGTTTGCGTATCTGGCCGTGACGCTCACGCCGCGTTACCGCCGAACGTACCGTCTCTGGAGCGATCGGCGTTTCAACCGCCCGCTGTTCGCGAGACTGCTCAAGTTTGGCGTGCCCAACGGGCTGCAACTCTTGGTCGACGTGGCCGGCTTCACCCTCTTTCTGTTGATCGTCGGCAAGCTCGGCAAGGAACAAACGGCCGCAACCACCTTGGCGTTCAACGTCAACGCCTTGGCGTTCGTGCCGATGCTCGGTCTGGGCGTGGCGCTGAGCACGATGGTCGGCCAGCAGCTTGGCCGCAACCGGCCGGACCTGGCATCGAGGGCCACCTGGACCTCGCTTTGGCTGGCCGGCGCCTACATGGGCGCCATGGCCCTGGTCTACCTGCTGCTGCCGGACGTGCTCTTGATGGGCCACGCCTTGCGAACGCCGCCGGCCGAGTTCGCCCAACTCCGATCGACAACCGTCGTCTTGCTCCGCTTCGTGGCCGCCTACTGCCTGTTCGATTCGATGAACGTGGTTTTCTCGGGTGCGCTGAAAGGGGCGGGCGACACGCGTTTCGTCATGGCCGTTTCGCTGTTGTTCATGCCGGCGCCGCTTCTGGCCGCACTGGCGGGCATGCGCTTCTGGCATGGCGGCTTGCTCTGGTGCTGGTCCGTCATCACCGTCTGGGTCCTGACGATGGCCTTCATCTATACCGCGAGGTTCCTCCAAGGCCGTTGGCAGCAGATGCGCGTGATCGAGCCGGAACTAATGGCGGCCTAACGCCGCAATTCTCACCGTAGGGTGGGTCGACGTCGCAAGTACATGGTGGGGCTTCGCAAACCAATCAACGGTGATCTGCACTCTGTCGGTTTGCAGAACGAGTTGCCGCGACGGAAGCCCCACCGTCGCCCTGGTTTGCTTGACCCACCCTACGCCTCGGTGAGAAATGCGGCCTAACGCCGGCGTTGTCTCGCATAGAAACGCCCGCCCGACGCGCAAGCGAGGGACGTGCCGCGTTTTTCCTCGCTTGCGCGTCGCGCTGGTGTGGGTGCAAGTCGCGCTTTGCAGCACCCGTCACAAAGCCGCGACCGTTGGTCGCGTCAAAGACGCTGTTTTCTCGAAAACCTCTGGGGCGCGACCACCGGTCGCGGCTTTATGGCCGAGCCGTCCGGGTTTTCGCAAAGTACACGTTGCGGCGGGCTGGTGTAAGAGGGCGCGCCACTTGCTCGGAGCAATCATCGGTCGGCGATCAGCTCGATTTCCACGTCGTCGAGCCACGCCTCGCCGACGCCGGAGAGGGCAAACGTGACCGAGACGGGGCCAGCCTGCGGGGCAACGCGATACATGGCGAATTGACGCCAGTCTTTCGTCTGGCCAATGCGATCGGCCAGGGCCTCGCCGGAAATGGAGTCGATAATCATCAGGCCGTCGGCGCTGGCGGTGATGGGGCGAGGCGCCCGCACCCAGCCGTGAATGCAGACGATCTGCCCGGCCGCCGCCTGAACCGCAGGGCTGGTGAAGAGCACCGGCGGGGCCTCGATCGCCGCCGGCGGATTCTTCGGATCCAACGACGCGACGGCAAGTCGCAGGCCGAGGCGGCCGTTGTGGGCGGCCGGCTCGGCCAGATTTGCCTCGCCTTGACTGCCGGGCGCGGGTCGATAGAAGAATTGCCAACCCGCACGCCGCATCGTCTCGATGTCCTCGAAGTCTCCGCCCGCAATGAGATTTTGAGTGAACCGGGCGCCGCGGAGCCGGTCGATCAGTTGCCAATGGGCCGGCAGCGTCTCGAAGCTGAGCGCGGCAGGACTGGTCACCATCGAAGCCAAGTCCCTCTGCGCGGCCTCCCAATGCGCCCGCTCGACGATGCGCAGCGCGCGCTCCGCCCGCTGAGCGGCCACCGCTGCGGCGGGCAAGTTGCCGGCTGCGAGCTGCGCGTCGCATGATTGCAGCTCTCGCCGGGCGGCGGTCAGCCCTGAGGAGGTCGGGCCGGTCGTCCCGTGGCTCGGCATCTGAGCCGCCAGCGACTGGACCGAGTTGAACTTGTAGACCGCCAGATGGCGGGCCAACTCGGCCGTTCGACGTCCCCATTGAGTCGCGCGGTGATGGACCGCCGCGATGACCAGCGGGTCTTGGGCCATCAGAACCTGTGAGGCCACGCCGAATTCATCCAGCGTGACAGAAACGCCGCCGGCGACCCGCTTGTGCCGCAGCGGGTTGAGCCCTCCGAGAGTGACTTCGTAGGCGCTGCTCGCCTCCGGAACGCCAGGCACGACGAGCGTCAGCCCATTGGCCGCGGACTGAGCCGGAACGCACTGGGCGCCTCGTGACGACCAGAGTGGCAACAGCAGATGAGCCCGTGCGGTGCTGAGTACGGTCGCGCGGACCTCGGGGATGCTGCTATCGGCGGTGGCCGACGAGCCGCCGGCGGCCGCCCAGGGCTCGAGCAGGTCCAACTCGAGGTTCATCTGTTCGAGCGCCGCGGCGCGTTGCCGGGTGGCGACGTCTGTGGCGTCGAGCGGGGAATCCGACGCGAAGACCATCCCGCGGCTACCAGCGGCCACGGCCGCATAGCAGAGGAGCCGGATCTGCTCCGGCGCGACCGTTAGCGGTGGCGCCCGCCCGGGACTCAACAGCGCGATCTGCTGCCGCAACGCTTCGTTGGGTTGCGTCTGAATGGCGGTCCAAACCGGCGTGCCGAGGCTTGCCAGCAGTGGCTGGCGGCGTGCCCAATTGGCGTAGGCCGATAGTTCGAGACTCGTTCCCAGGGGACGCCGATCGACGAGCAGCAGATCGGCCGAACGGCTGTAGCTTCGCAACTCGCTGCGTGGATGGCAAACCAGGGGGCGGCTGCACCGCCGATCGGCCGCGCGGACCCGATCGGCCCAACGCTGCGTCGATTCCAGTTCAGCGGGGCCAAGGTTGCCGCCAAGGTCCCAGGCCAACACGCAATCATATTGCGGGCCGATCTCGGGCGTCGCCGGCTGCGATGCGACGGCTGGCTGGCTCGCTGGGGGAACCGGTGGCGGGCAAACCAGCCAGAGCCCTAGACGGCTCGCCTCCTCGATCATCTCCGGCTCCGGCGCCCGGGGCAACCAGACGGCGTTAAAGCCCATCCGCTTGAGCAAGTCGAGCGGCTCTCCCCGATGTTGAATGACCCTCGGGAAGAAGGGCCGCCCATCGATCGTCAGAAAAGAGTTCGACAGCTTGACCGTGTGTTGCGGCGAGGAAGGCTGGGCTCGGTCGACCGGTGGAAGGCGGACGAGCCCTCGGGGCGCCCATGAGGCGGTGGCGCCATCGAACGACCCGCCGCGAGACGGGGTGTCGTCACGCTGACGAGCGACGCGCCCGACGGCCTCGAGGTCGTCGATCCAGACATTCGTTGTGCCTGGCCCGCCATAGACATTCACGAAGACGGCGTCGACGTAGGCCTCGCGTTCATCGACCTGCGGGCCCAGTTGCGTCCGCAACAAATGGACCTCGCGCTCGAGCAGCCGGGGAATGCCATCGAGACGGAGTTGCTGCCAGCGGCCGATGTCGCTGTACCGGCTGCCGGCGACCAAGGCCGTCAGCGGTCGGCCGGTCCGCTGGTCGACGGATCGCGGCAAGACGATCCTTGCGGCAATCTGCAACCCCGGCCGATCCGCCCGCAGCCAGATGCTCAGCGCCAGGTCATCGATGACGGTCGGACGCCCGACGTCGTGTGCGAGATAGACGTAGGAGCCGCCGTCCCCCTCGATGCGGAGCCATTCGCAGCCCGTGCCGGTGTGAGCGTCCTGTTGAAGCCTTTGATGGTTGACGATGCGGTACTGAGCGTCGGCGCCAGCCTCCCGCCAGGTGGGCGGCCCGGCGGTCTCGAATCCCTCGCGCCACGGGGCCTGCGCCATCGTGTTGGCCGCGGCCAACACGGACGCCAGGACCGCGGCAGCGATGATCGGGTGGCGAGCAGTGGGCATCAAGCGAGACGTCTCGGTTTGCTAGCCGTGTACGACTACCTTGCCGCGAAGGAACGCAAGGATCGCCAACGCAATCGCTCGGTTCTCTTGCGGTTAGCAGGAAATCCAATGGAAAACGAAGGGAGCGAGGCAACACCCTCCAACCTTCGGTGCGTCGCAAATCGGCAACGCGTCCGACGCCGGAGGCAACTCGACGTAAGTGACGCTTGTACCAGGATTTGCGAATGGCATCCAGATCAGTCGTGGCGGTTTTTCATCGCCGGGCTCCGAGGGAACCGACGAAGGCGATTCACAAGTCATTGCCACGCCAGGGTTTGAGGCTTGTTTTCGGTTTTCCGGGGCGTTTCGGCACGGGGAGTGCTTTTCAGGAAGCCATACTGACATCCCCGAAGGAGCATTTCCATGAGCGACCCGGCCCTGAACACGACGATCAACGAAGTCCCCCGCGAGGTCCTCGATCTGGCCGAGGCGGTCAACACGCTACCGCCTGAGTATCGCCAGATGATCGAGCCGTATATGGGCCGAGTGATCGACAGCAACCGTCGCCGGCGGCGGATCTTGGGACTCGTGCAAGACGCGTTGAGCCAACTGCGTCTCGACATGAAATACCTCGCTTTTGACCTGGAGGCGACTCGCCGCGAGCGCGACGATTTTCGCCGCAAATTGGAGGAGACCGCGTGACCCATCCTTCGGGAGGGGGTTGCGGTGGTGGAAGCGACGCAATAGGATGAAGAAATCATTCCTTTATAGACTTCATCCCGACGGTACTGTGTGAAGGCGGACGGCATGGGATACGAGACGGCCGAGCAAGTTGCTCAGCGCGCTCTGGATCTCGCTTTGCTCGATGAGCGGCAACTGCGAGATATCTGGGCGATGTTCGGCAGTCACGACGTGCCGCTGCAAGACTTCGTGCAGTTCCTTGTGCGGCGCGAGTACCTGACGAACTATCAGGTCGAACGCCTTCTGAAGGGGGAGAAGTCCGGCTTCTTCTTCGGCAGTTACCGCGTCCTCTATCTGGTCGGCACGGGGACGTTCTCCCGGGTCTACCGGGCGGTCCACCGAGACACCGGGGAGATTCGGGCGCTCAAGGTCCTTCGGGCGCGCTTCAGTGAGAATCGGGCGCAGGCAAGCTTGTTCGTTCGCGAAGGCCGGGTTGGCTGCGCCCTGCGGCATCCGAACATCGTACCGATCTATGAAGTCGTTTCCGAGCGGCGCACCCACTTCCTGGTGATGGAATTCGTCGAGGGGCAAAACCTCCGCGAGTTCGTTCGCGTGCGCAAGAAGCTCGCCCCCGCCGAAGCCACCAAGCTCATGATCGGCATCACCGACGGCATGCGATATGCCGCGGAGAAGGGGCTGTGCCACCGCGACCTGAAAATGAGCAACGTGCTCGTATCGAGCCGCGGCGACCCCAAGTTGGTCGATTTTGGCTTGGCTTCGCTCGACGAATCGCTCAACGATGACGCGCTGGCCGATCTGCCGAACACCCGAACGGTCGACTATGCCGCGCTGGAACGTGCAACCGGCGTCCGGAAGGACGACGCCCGCAGCGACATTTACTTCCTAGGCTGCATCTATTACCACATGCTCACGGGCCAGCCTCCCTTGCAGGAAACCCGCGACCGACTGCAACGGTTGAGCAAGCAGCGGTTCCTGGACGTGGTTCCGATCCAGCGTCTCGACCGATCGATACCCGCTTGCGTGGCGGTGGTGGCCAACAAGGCGATGTCGCTCGACCCCGAGCGGCGGTACCAATCGGCCATGGCGATGTTGGTTGACCTTCGGTCGGCCGCAAGGCGTCTGGCAAGCGGGAAGACGGACGCGGATGAAGCAACGGGGGCCGACGAGTTGGATCCTCACCGTCAAGCCGTGCCGGCGATCAACCGGTCGGTGATGATTGTCGAGTCCGACGCCCAGATGCAGGAAGTCTTTCGCCGCGGCTTCAAACAGGCCGGCTACCGGGTGCTGGTGACGGCCGATCCGGGCCGGGCGGCGAGCCGTCTGCGTCAAGACGCCGCTCTGGCCGATTGCGTTCTGTTCAACGCCCAGCAGATCGGGCAAGCGGCGCTCGAGGTCTTCAACGAGTTGGCGGAAGACCGGCAAACGGAGGCGATCCCCGCCGTCCTGCTGCTTGACGAGGGGCAGCAAAAGTGGAAGGCGGCGGCCAACACGTCCCGGCACCGCATCGTCCTTTCCATGCCCATCACGATGAAGCAACTCCGCACGGCGCTCGAGCGGCTGCTGCCTGCCGCGGCCAAGACGGACTCTTAGTCGCCGTGACAGTAGGGTGACTACAATCAGGAGGACAGACATTCTTGTCTGTCTAGCGCGCGTCTACCAAAGTTACCAGACAGACAGGAATGTCTGTCCTCCTGACTTGTTCTCCTAGGTGCCTCAACTGCCCATCCTACGGCGCAATTGCGCAACTCATCGTGCGACGAGCCGCCCTTGAGCCGGGTCACCACCAGCCGAATCCCCAACTCACGGCGTTGCCGTAAAACGGCTCGATCTCTCCAGCCGCGTGGCCGTAGTACGGCCGAATGTCGGAGCCGTAATACGCCCCCCAGTATCCTGGCCAGCCCGGCCACGCATAACCGTATGGAACGATCGGGCACACATCAAACGAGGTCTCGTCAGGGCTGTTCCAGCGGTTGTCGCTCCAGTAGAGCCATCGGCCCTCGGGCAGCCAGTACCACCACTCGCTGTTGAAATAGACGAAGCGCCACTGATCGGAGCCGTTCGCCGGCGTCTTGTCGGCGGCCTCAACTGGTCGAACGCCCGCGCTGACGAAGCTCAGGGCAGCGGCAGCCAAGACAATACGTGCAAGCAAACGCATATTTCTGCCTCCCTTTCTAGGGGATCACCGCTGGAGGCGAAACCGTGTCGCCATTCCCTAACGGAATGCTAGGGACCAGACTCGGGAGAATCCAGCGGGATGTGTCGCCGGGGACAGCTCCGGTCGCTGGTAAAGGCCGGCCGCAGGGGGGTGGCGCAGGCGGGACAGACGCGCCTATTGAGCGAAGCGAGAGCGTTATGGTAGTCTCTCGGAATGGCGAGTGCCAGAAGGAAGGGAAAGACAGGGGCAGGCGCTGCCTATTGCGCGACCCTCAACGCTGGCAACGCTAGAAAATGGATTTATGGGTGGCACGCTCTGAGCCTCCGGCGAAGGGCGTGTGATTGCCAATACGCCCTTCTCAAGCTCAGTGACGTGCCACCCAGCCTTCGCAAACTCGCCTTAAATAAGTGCCGTCAACTCCGAGACACCACACCACATTAGGAAAGCGACAGCAATTCCAATGCGTCTCAATCCTGGCATTCTGTGGATGGCGTGCGCCACTTTCGCGTTAGCTCGGCCGCTGACGGAGGCTGACGGGCAGCAAAACGGTCCGATCCGGCCGAACGGAGGCGTCAAGCTAGCCCGATTCGAGAAGCAAGCGCCGGGCGACGAGCAGACGGCTGCCAGCCCGGCGGCTAGCTCCGGCCAGAAGGACACGCGTCTCACGCTGAAGGACATCTGGCGGTTGCGCGAGCAGCGTGTCGCTCCGGAGCGGATCATCGAAAAAGTGGCCGAGCAGGGACGTGCCTTCGACGTCACGGCCGAGGCCGCCGAAGAGCTTCGCGTCCAGGGATTTAGTCCCGTTCAGATCGATGCCATCAGGGAATCATCCCCCGATCCGCTTGTGCCCGGAAAATGGCTTACCACGAATGGCAAGCAACGAGATCGGGTCTTTGAATCCTTGAAGCGAATCGCTGCGAAGAGCGAGGTGGACATCGAGCCAATCCAGTCGCAACACGTGACGCTCTGGGCAGCCAGAGGCACTCAGCAGATGTACTTGGCAGCCCTTGAAGACGTGGAGAAGTTCTTTCACACCAAGTGTGCGGAGCCAATTCGTTCCGGTTTGGACAAGCGATCCGCGCACATCATTCTGTTGAAGGATCATGCGGAGTACAAGGCGTGGTTGCGAGCCATGTTCGACTTGTCTCCCAATCGTAAGGCAGCCGCTAATGCGTATCGTCTGGAGGAGGCGATCAAAGGGTCGGCATGGTACTCATCGAGCTCGGTCTCGATTTGCATGGAAGACATGTCTGTCGCTCAGGTGCATCACAAGGTGGCGGCTGGAGTGGCGAACATGTACTTTTCACAACTGGCAGAGCCACGGCGAGACGGGCCATTGCAGACGGGTTTCATCAATCGATCGGAAGCGGCCGTGTTTAACTCACCTACCGTGATGTTTCACATAGTTGACTACGGTATAGAGACTTCCAACCCGGCGAACGATAGCCAAGATTGGAACCTGCTCGTCCGCCATCGCATGATAACCAAGAAGGTGACGCCATTGCACGAGTTGTTGCAGATGGACACCACCAAGATGTGGCAGGCACACTACGCCGAAGGCTGGACGCTCGTTGAGCTTCTGGCCAGCCAGCCCACCAAGTTCGGAAAGCTGCTCCTGGCGCTGCGGAAAAGCGACTCCGAGCTGGCGGCCATCGAAAAGGTCTACGGCTGGGATGAGAAGAGACTTACCAAGGAGTGGCGGGCGTATGTCATGGCTCATCGCGCCAAAGCCAAAAAATGAGCGGCAATTCTTCATTCGTCGGCCTTTGGGTCGCGGTCAACGAAGTCCTCCAGCGTTGTTTATGCCCTGCCTAACACTACTGCGCAGGATGTCGCATTTCATGGTCCGAGAGACACAATGGAACCACAGATAGACACGGATGAACACGGATGGATTCAAGGGACTTTTAACGGTTCCAGACAGATGGACGCCATCTGTGTCCATCAGTGTTCATCTGTGGTTCTTTTGCAGGTCGTTGCCACACAAAGGCTAAGTGTTCTTCAACGATAAGCAATCCTGCCCAGTAAAACTAACAGCAGCCCTGAAACGGTCAAGCCGCGTCTCTGCACCGTTTGGCATATTTCGGCGAAAGCCGCAAGACGGCATTGCGCACTCGCCGCCACGCCGCGGCATTTGTCGCCTGCGCGGGGTTTCGTCCAACGATTCCTTCGCGGAGGTTATCGTACCGGTAGGTCAGATTGAGCCGCCAAGTCAGATAGGCCGAAAGCAAGCCAACGCCGAACGCGGTGCGAATCGTTCGCAATATGATCCGGTCAAGCCGATAGAACTGGCGATAGAGCCAGTCGGCGCCCTCCTGCAACTGCTCGGCGGTCATCTTCGCCGGCGTGATGACCACATGGCGGTAGTCGTAGTGGCGCCAGTCGTGGTCGACGATTCTGCCAACCCGCTTGAAGTCATCGTAGAGGACGGTTCCTGGTTGCGGAGTCAGGATCGCGAGTTGCAGCGCGTCGATGTGGGCCGTTTGCAGAAAGCGCAGCGTTCGTTGGAAGACGGTTGGATCGTCGCCATCGAGGCCCACGATCATCCCGGCTTGAACGCCGATGCCGACGGCGCGAATCGCCGCGATGCGGCTCATGTAGCCGCTGCCGTCGTTGAAGCCCTTTTCGACGGCGTCGAGGTTCTGCTGGCTGAGTGTCTCGATGCCAACGAATACGCCGCGGCATCCGGCCGCGTATGCCAGCGAGAGCAACTCTGGATCATCGGCGATCTTCAACGAGCATTGGCTGATCCAACGTTTCTTCATCGGCGCCATTGCGCGGAAGAGCTGCTTTGCGTATTCCGGATCGGCGATAATGTTGTCGTCGACGAACATGAAGCATCGGGGAACGGCGGTGAGTTCGTCAAGCACGTGCGCGAGCGGTCGGCTGCGATGCGTGCCGCGGGCAAAGGCGGTTATCGAGCAGAACTTGCAGCCGTGCCGGCATCCTCGCCCCGTCTGCACAGCGTAAGTCGTCACGTAGTGGCGGCTCGATCCGGCCATCAACTCCCGACGGGGAATCGGCGTGGCGGCAAGATCGGGCAGTTGCTCCGTCCGATAAATGCGAGCCAGCCGCCCATGTGCAATGTCTTCCAGAACGCTCGGCCAAAGCCCTTCTGCCTCACCGACGACAACGGCGTCGAAATGCTGCGATGCCTCGTCGGGGCAAAACGTCGGGTGAAAGCCGCCGGCAACGACCGTTTTGCCGCGACGGCGAAACTCGGCCGCGATTTCATAGGCGCGCGGCGCCAAGGCCGTCATGAATGACACGCCGACCACGTCGCATACGGCATCGAAATCCAGCCGCTGTACGTTTTCGTCGCACAGCACGACCTCGTGCTCGGGCGGAGTCAATGCCGCCACGGTTGTCAGCGACAGGTTAAACCTTAGCATTTTTCGCCTTGGCACCTCGTCGCCTGTCACTCGCAGGTGCTCTGCCGCAGGCAGAACCAACAGAATCTTCATGGCAGCGCTCCTTCTTGCGGTTCGACCGTCGCGCAACGCAGCCGACGGTCGCCCCCCAAGGGTACAGGGCGTGCGGGCGGCGGCAATATAACACCGGAGAAAAATCGGCGGAAGTTCGCGTCTCTTCTTCGTTCACTCCGTCTCCAAGCCGTCCGCCTCGTCGCCGCCGACCAACCGATACGCTCGCTCGGCGCTCTCGCGGCCAATGCCGAGCGCTTCCTTCAAGGCGAGATCCTGTTCCAAGAGATTCGGCATCCGTTGCAGCGAGATCGCCTTCTTCGTGCCGATGGACGTTGCGGAAACCAAGGGAAACGCGGGAAACGGAAAGTCGCTGCCGTGCAGAAGCCGCTCGCGGGCCCAGTCGTCGGCGAGCAACCGTCGGAGGTCGATCACTCGGCCGGCTGTGCCAAGCACGGATGTGTCGCCCCAGAGGTTCGTGTGTCTGCGAATCATCTGGAGGAAATCGGGCAGCATGTCGGGCCGGTCGCGCCACCAGCCCGTCCCACAATGGCAGGCAACGACCGTGCAACCCTCGTCCAGGGCTGATTCGAGTTTCCGAGGGCTGGCCAATTCCGCATTGACTACCGTTGCGCTGTGCTCATGACCGGTGTGAACCATGACGACCATCTTCAGCACCGCGCACCGGCGAAGGAATGGCGTGTGACGGCGGTCGGCGAGATCGACGCCCTGGATGGGCGGATGGATCTTGAGGATTCGCGCCCCCGCAGCCGCGCACCTCTCAAGCTCGTCGATTGCGTCGGATCGCTCGGGGTTGATCGAGACGCAAGGGATCATCCATTGCGGGAAGCGAGCCGCCACTTGAAAGAGATAGTCGTTGGGAACGTAGAAGGTGGTTCTCGACCAGTCCGGTTCGCCGCGCCCATCGTAAATCGCATCTTGAGCCAGCACGACGGCCTTCGCCAGTCCTGACGCCTTGAGCTGCTCGGCCAACGCCAAGACATACGCCTCGTCGAGGCTTGACGCCCGACCGCGGAGCCGCAGTTTTCGCGCAAGAAACCACGGCAGCAGCCTTTTGGGGCCTCGCATCACGAGCCGGCACCCCGACCCGGAGTCGCCCACGCCCATCAGATGAACATGAATGTCGAGAGTGGGTAGCCGCATAGGGGATCGCTCGCTTGCGTGGGCCGTCGTCGCCCATGCGCGATACGACCGCCACGTCTATCCGGAAAATGGCGTGGTCGCGGAGGAGATATAACGCGAGACGAGAGCTATTCGGGAGGGCAAGAGAGCAATCTGCCAATTGCTTGGAACCGCCAAGATGGCCGTGCAAGAAATGATCGCCTCGCAGGCGTGCACGTCACCCTTCTCGCCCCCAAAAGGGAGAGGGGCGGCAGTGCATTGCGCTGCCGCCCCTCGATGCGACGCAGTTAAATCATCCGCAGGAAGCCGCCGTCATTTCGCCATCGTGGGCGGCATCGGGATCTTCGGCGTGGCCGCAGGGGCCGGCTTGGGGGCCGGCGGGTTCGGCGCAACAGGCGTCGAGCCATTGGAATGCCCACCGCAGCAGGTCGGGCAGAGGTACTGCACCACGCACTTGTAGCATGGGACCTCGACCGTGTACTCCTTCTTCACCAGCTTTTGCACGCACTTCGTGCGCCCACACCGTGGCGGCTTATCGCACGGGTCGCAGCAGTCGCGGTGGCCGGGCATCAACAGCCCGATCTCTTGCCGCTCGACGCACCAGCACGTTTTCGGCGCCTTCTTTGTGTCCTGGACGACCGTGCAGACCTTCTGCAGACAGTCGCAGCGGCAACCGCAGTGGTTGCAGCAGGGCAGATTGCTGCCGCCGCAGCCGTCTTCCTTGGCGACGGCCGACATGGCCGCCAAGCAGACGCCGGCCATCAGCAACATGGCAAATGCATATTTCCGCATTGTAATGTCTCCTGTCAATGTATTCCTTACGGTCCGCGCGAGGTCGTGCCTTTCGGCGTAGCCTGGCATCACGCGGAGCGTGAATGAGTACTTTAAGCACCTGGCATCACGCGGAGCGTGAATGAGTGCTTTGCAGCGTTAGAAATCCATGGCGAACCGCATCTCGATGACGTCGAGGCTGCCGCCGGTCAAGGTCGTTCCGGCAATCGGGTTGTACTTGTCTTGCGAGTGGACGTAGTTGAGCATGACCTTGGTGTACGGGTTCATGTACCAGTTCACGCCGAAGGTGTGGTCCGTCGCCTGACCGGCGCCCTTGTTCGCAAGGCCGTCCAAGGCGTCGATGTAGGAGAAGCGGTAGGCCAGCTCCCAGGCCCCGATGCCCGTAGCCGTGTCGCCGTCGCAGGTCCGCACGCGGAAGAAGTTCTCCAGCGGCCGAACGCGATCGAAGACGCCCAACTTGCGGTTGTACGGCCGATGCTCGCCTGTCAGGAAGTAGCTGGCGTAGGCGTAGCAGCCGTAGAAGTTATTGTTGGCGCCGGTCGTGCGTTCGACGGTCGCGCCGAAGAACTCCGACTGCAACGAGAGCGGTCCATAGACCAACGCCGACTCGGCGTCGGCCACTTGCCACTGCTTCACGCCGGCCATGTTCAAGCTGACCACCGAGTTGGCGAAACCGGACTCGGGCTTGGTGGAGAAGAGCATGTTGTCGTCCGGGGCGCTGCGGTAGGCATAGTCCAAGCCGGTGTGCAGCAAGCCGCGTCCGTTGCTCGCCTCATCGTACCAGGGCAGGTACGTCACGCGGGTGGCCATATCCAATCCCCAATGGTCATACTGGAACAACGGCGGCTGGTCGAAGCCGGTTTGGTTCGTGAAGGCGCCGATGGCCCAGGTGGCCCGCTCCGACTCGTTCCAGTTGTAGGCCATGATGCCGTTGTTGCGGCCTGGGCAGAACGCGCCCTCGTCGCAGAGCGACCGTTCCATGAACGTCGTGTAGTTGTCGCTGGTCAGGTCTTCGAGGCCGAAGCACTCCTTGAAGTGACCGACACGCACGACGCCCAGCAAGGGGAGGTCCTTGATCTGGATGTAGACGTCCTTGAAGGCGACGGACTCGTCCTTGGTGTTCGCGGTGGAGAGCGAACTGCGGTTGGCGAAGTCCATTTCGATGATGTAGTCGACCACCTCGTAGCCGCCCAACAGCGCGAGTCTCGCGCGACGGAAGCCAACGGCGTTCGGGATGTTGCCGATCTGGTTAACGCTCGTCGTGTTCTGCGTGTAGTTGGCGGCGTCCATCTGGATGCGGCCGCTGGGGGCAATCAACGGCTTGGCCGGAGCGGCGGGCACAAGCGGCTTGGCAGCGGCCGCCTTCGCGGCTTCATCCAGCTTCTTCTCCAGGTCCGAAACCCGCTTGGCCAAGTCGGCGTTGGCGACGTCCTCGGCCGTCGGGGCGGGCGGACGATCGGCGTCGGCGGCGGGCCGGGTGTCGGCAGCCTGCTGCACGTCGGTCGCCTGTGGATAGCCCGGCGACGGCGCGGACTGGTCCTGTGCCAACAAGTTTCCTGCGGTCGCGGCGACCGCCACGGCCAGCGCGCAAATGCCCCATTTCGACGCATGTCGATGCATGATGCTCCTCCCTGAGCGACGCCCTCCGCCGGCAACTCCACCGGCGGCGACAACTTCGGCGTTGGAATCTTTACAATGGATCGAACCGGCACTTGTGAAAACTCCGCTAGGATCTGCATCCGCCGCGCATCTGCTAGATTGCCCTCCCGCATTACCGGCATATTCGGAACAACCGGAACGGGGCTCCGCGGAGGATTTTAGCTGTCTTACCTGTCCTCACACGGTTCATCGCAACGCCGGCTTGCGAACACTCGCCCGACGCGCAAGCGGGAAAGCGTCAAGCGAGCGATGGCCCGGTGGAAATGGGAACTAGTCGTTGTTGCGGCCGGCAAGCGCGACCAAGAGGAGCAAGGCCGCGGCGGCGCTGACGATGATGATGGCCAACACGATGAGGCTGCCCAGCGGCGGGACGCCGAGCCAGCGGAGCGTGCCGAACAGCAACCCCACCACGATCGGCAACGTGAGCAACGCCCTCAGGCTGAACTGCAACGGTCGGCGCTGGTATGGCTCGGGCATGGTCAGCCGCTTAGACGCCTTCGCAGGCGGATTTGCAATCGTCCCGAAACTGGACGGACTAGGAAGTCCGTCCTACGGCGCCATGGCGCAGCTTGTCGCGCTGACGCCTCGCTAAAACACCTTGGTCGTGCCGGGCATGGCGATCGGGTACCGGCCGTCGGGGCCGGGTTGAACGGGCGCGGCGGACGCCATCGTCAGTCGCTCGAGGCCGGGCGCCAGCTCGAGGTCGGACGCGAACGCCTCTTCCCACGTGACCTGCTTGCCCGACTCGGCCGCCATGCGACCGAGGATGCCGGTCATCGCCGCCTTGGCGCACCGCTCGGTTTCATTGTAGGGCTGATCCTCGCGGATGGCCTTGAAGAACAGGTCGTGCTCGCGCTGGTAGGCGTCGCACGGCTCCTTGCTCTGCCAGATGAGATTTGCCCGCTTCTGTGCGTGGCCTTTGTAGATGCGAGGCCGCGATTGTCCCTCGCCGAGGACAGCGCAGCCCTTGGCCCCCTGAATCACGTCGCCGAAGAAGGCCCAGCAATTGGCGATGTGCCGTCCTTGGGCCATCAGCCGCGTGCCATCGGGGAACGTATACTCGACCGAGTAATGGTCGAACAACTGATCGGGCTCTGTTCGGACCTGCCGGCCGCCCTGGCCCTGGGCCGAGACAGGCCACGCGTCTTTGATCCAGCAACAGATGTCGAGGTTGTGGATCAACCAATCGAGAAGGAAGCTGCCGTTGAGCCAGGTGAAGCACGAGTAGTTGCGGATCTGGTGGCCCAACTCGCTCATTTCGGGCGTCTTCTTCACGAAGCCGACCTCCGCGTGCTCGCGGTAGGCCCAGCAGGTGATGACGTCGCCGATCGCGCCCCGGTGAATCTGCTCGACGGCCTCCTCCAACGGCTTGTTGTGGCGGCTCATCAGTCCGCCGGCGATCTTGAGGTTCTTGTTCGCTGCCACCTCGCCCGCCCGAAGCACGCGGCGGATCCCTGGGGCGTCGACGGCAAACGACTTCTCCATGAAGACGTTCATCCCCTTCTCGACCGCGTATTCAAGGTGGATCGGTCGGAAGGCGGGCGGCGTGGCCAGCACGACGACGCTGCCCGGGTCAAGCGAGTCGATCACCTTGCGGTAGGCGTCCATGCCGAGAAACTGCCGCTCGGGCGGGACGTCGACCTGTTTGGCAGACTTCTTGGTCAGGGATTGGTGTGCTGCTTTCAGCCGGTCGTCGAACACGTCGGCCATCGCCCAAAGGGTCGTTGGTCCGGCGGTGCTCATCGCATTGAACGCCGCACCGGCGCCGCGGTTGCCGCAGCCGATCAACGCCACCTTGATCGCGTTGTTCTCCGCGGCGTAGCTGCGAGCGGAAATCGCGCTCAGGAGGGTCGCGCCCGCTAAGGCCGTCGAGGACGCCTTCAGAAAGTCGCGACGCGAGGTGGTGGACGAAGCGGTCAACTTGCGGCTCATGCGGAGACTCCTTCGATCGAAACGGGCCTGCTGGAATCCAACGTTCCAGTATTCTCGCACGCCGACGTCCGCCATGTCGTGCAATCGCTTTCGGCGCAAGAAGTCGCACGTAGAGCACTCCTCACGCGGAGCGTGAGGCCCCGTTTCAGCCGACATGCTTGCTGTCTCGCTGCGCTCGCTTAGCAAGCATGGCGCCCGCAAATCACCATCACTACCACTTCCGCGGCTGAACGCTGGCCTGGACGCGGCAGGGCAGCCCTTGAATCCGCAGGAAGCCTTCGGCGTCGGTCTGGTTGTAGGAGCCGCCGCCTTCCATCGTGGCGATGCCCTCGTCGTAGAGGCTGTTCGGGCTCGTACGCCCGGCCACCATCAAATTGCCCTTGTACAGATCCAGGCTCACCTCGCCCGTGACCGGC
>JBDKUC010000189.1:0-15139 GCA_039679885.1 Thermoguttaceae bacterium
GCCGTCCGCC
The DNA here is from genome assembly GCA_039679885.1 of Thermoguttaceae bacterium. Taxonomy (GTDB): domain Bacteria; phylum Planctomycetota; class Planctomycetia; order Pirellulales; family Thermoguttaceae; genus JAJFUI01. The sequence goes on from JBDKUC010000189.1 coordinate 11, forward strand.
AGCTCGGCCAGGCGTTTCATCGTTTTTGCGTCACGAGGGGTCAGTTTGGTTGGCATCGGTGTAGGCGGATGAAAAACAAGGAAGAAAAAACAAACCACAGATGACCACGGATGGACACAGATGACATTCATCTACCCGGAGTCTCTAGGAGTCTCTTAAATCAATCTGTGTTCATGTGTTTATCCGTGGTTCCATTGAGTCTCTCGAACCGTGAGATGCGCCCTGCGCTGTAGTGCTAAAGGCGGGATTACGAACACCGCTGCCGAAAGGTGGGACTCCCTGCATTCGTTCGCGCCTCGTGACGGAAATACGCTTAGTCCTTATACGGCAACGACTTGCAAAAGAACCACAGATGAACACGGATGGACACAGTTGACATTCATCTGCCCGGAGTCTCTAGGAGTCTCTCTTAAATCAATCTGTGTTCATCTGTGTTTATCCGTGGTTCCAGTGTGTCTCTCGAACCGTGAGATGCGCCCGGCGCTGTAGTGCTAAAGGCGGGACTACGAACACCGCTGCCGAAAGGTGGGACTCCCTGCATTCGTTCGCGCCTCGTGACGGGTATGATAAACTACGGTCATGAGGGACGGCCATCTGCAAGTTGTGACGACGATCGAACGCCGCGAGGATGCCCAACGGATTGCTCGCGTTTTGGTCGAGTCGCGGCTGGCCGCCTGCGTCCAGGTGCTCGGGCCAATCGCGAGCACCTATCGTTGGCAGGGCAAGGTCGAGACGGCCGAGGAATGGCAGTGCTCGATCAAAACGCGGCGCGACTGCTATCCGGCCGTCGAGCAGGCGATCCGGAAGCTGCATCCGTATGAGGTTCCCGAGATCGTGGCCCTGCCCATCGTGGCCGGCGGGGCGGACTACCTGGCGTGGTTGGATGAGCAGGTGAGGGGGAATGACGAAGGTCGAATGACGAATGACGAAGGCGGCGGGAAGGCGGCTCTCCCTTTGCAGGGCTGAGGGTTGCTCGCACGGCCGGTTGATGCAACGAGAGGGCGGTCGCCATGAGACTCCTACGGCGACATGCGACATCGGGTTCGGCGGATGTTGAGCCGTTCGGCCCAAGAATCGATCGCAGCACGATGGTGTTTGCCTTGGTGGTCGCCATCGGCTTCTTCGCGGTGAGTCTTCCTGGACGAGAGGTTTGGACGACCGACCTCTTTGCGTTCGGCCAGTACGGACCCGGGTTCGGCGATCATGTCGAGTCCCTCCACGGCTGGCCGTGGACGTTTGCGGTTCGTCCGGGGCCGCCGAGCGCGTCGCAGCAAGGGTGGGGCTTCTGGTTTTCGCTATGGAACCCCGTGAGCGGCGTCACCGATTTCCGTCTGTCGCCCCTGCTGGGAGACGTCCTTGTCGGCTGCCTGGTTGTCCTGCTTCTGGGCGTCTGTTTCAACCGTTGGCGGCGGCGGCATCGTCGTCTCCTTCAGTTTCATCTGATTGACGTCTGCGGCCTTTTCATCCTGGTGGCGGTCGCGCTCAGCTATTGGGCCACCAACGCGCGAGAGTTCGACCGGGAACGGCGGATTGTGCGGCAGATCGTCCCCCCCATCGACGCCGAGTGGACGCCGGGTGGGGTAACGTGGCTTCGGGCGATCATCGGCGAGCCTCCGTTCATCGCGTTCGATCGTGTCGTCCGACTCGATGCGACTGAGAACGTCATTTCGCGGCTCGCCAGCTTGCCGAGCCTTAGGGCTTTGAGAATCCTCGGCTATTCGCCGTCGCAGTCACAGATCGATTCCTTGGCTGGACTGCCTCACCTCGAGGCGCTCAACCTGGCGTCGTTGACCTGGCGGCCCGAATACAAGGCGACGGAGCTTCGCTTGCCGCCGTTGCCGCACCTTCGCGGCCTGAACCTGCACCATGCTCGGTTCTCGGGCGGCGGCCTCGAGAATCTCACCGGCGTCGAGGTGCTTGACCTGACCGGGACGGACATCGACGATGCGGCGATGCCTAAGTTCCGGCGATTGCGAAACCTGAAGGTTCTTTGCCTGGCGGGAACGAAGATCACCGACGCGGGGCTTGAACACCTCAAGGGCTTGACTCAGCTTCGGAAGCTGTCGTTAGGCAGGGAGATTAGCGACCAAACAGTCAAAGGGCTTCGCGAAGCGCTGCCAAACTGCAAAATCGAACGCCGGTGACTTACGCGTCCTCGCATGCGCGTCGGGCTGGTGTTGAAGGGGTGAGAACCGTGGTTCACGCCTCGGCACGCCGCAGGGCGAGGACGGTGACGTCGTCCTGCTCCGAGGAGCTGCGGAACGCGTTGACCCGATCGAGCACGTGGCGGCAGACGTCTTCCACGGAGCCGGTTTGGCATTCGGCGACGACCCGCTGGAGGCCGTCGTCGTTCATCAGCGCGCCCTCGGCGTTGCGAGCCTCCGTGGCGCCGTCTGTGTAGAGCACGAGCACTTCGCCGGGCGCCAACATCGTTCGGCTCTCGCCATATTCGGCGTCAGGGAGCACGCCGACCAACGGTCCTTCGGGCGCGTCGAGTGTTTCGAGCGACCCGTCCCGTCGGCCAACGTAGGGCGGCAGATGGCCGCCGTTGGCGAAGACCAACTCGCCGGTCTTGACGTGATAGTGGCCGTAGAACAGGGTGATGAACATGTTCTTCTCGTTCTGCGAGGCCATCACGCGGTTGGCGACCGACAGGACCTGGGCCGGCGACTGGCCAGGCACCGAGTAGTTGCGGAGCACCGTGCGGCCAACGGCCATGAACAGCGCGGCGGGAACGCCCTTGCCGGAGACATCGGCCATCACCAGGGCCAGCACGTCCTCCTCGACAAACCAAAAGTCGAAGAAGTCGCCGGCCATGATCTTCGCCGGCGCCGTCTGCGCGTCGAGCGAGAACTCGCGGCGGTGGGGGAATGGGGGCCGGGCCATCGGCAACAGCGAGGTCTGAATTTCCCGGGCGATTTCGAGTTCCCGTTGCATCGACTCCCGGGCGGCCGTCTCGCGGACCCGCGACTCGACGCTCTCCTTCAAGTCGTGGACCATCTGGTTGAACGTGGTGACGAATCGCCCGACCTCGTCGCGTCCGCCGCGATCATCCACGCGGACTTCGAGGTTGCCGTGGGCGACCAGGTGGGCGGCGGCAGCCAACTTGCCGATCGGCCGACTCACCCAAGTGGAGACCATCACAATGGCGGCGACGATCAGAACCAGGCCGACGAGCAAGAGGCCCGCCTGACGGTTCAGCCGCTGGTTGACTTCCGCCATCACGGCATCCTCGGGGATGACGACGTAGAGCGACCACTGGACGGATTTCACTGGGGCGAAGACGACCCAAGCCGGGCGGCCGATCAGGACGTCGGGGAGGCTGCGGACGCCGGCCTGGCCTGCGATCATCTCGTGTCCGATTTGGTCGAGCTTGGCCGACTGGTGCCACTCGGCGAGGCTAAAGATCGACTCGCCCATGATGTACGCCTCGTTGGGATGCGAGACGAACGTGCCGGTGTTGCTCACCAAGGCGCAGTAGCCGCCGCGCGTGTTGACACGGGCGAGCTGTCGCTGGATTTCGGAGAGGGCGATGTCGACGCCGACCGCTCCTTGGAACTTCCCTTGGCGGTAGAACGGGGCGGCGTAGGTGCACATCAGCACGTTGCCGCCGCCCTCGTCGAGGTAGGGATCGGTCCACGTCGGCCGGCCGAGGAGTTTGGGAAGCAGGTACCAATCCCAGCGGACGTAGTCGTAGTTGATCTCCACGCTTTTGGGACGGCCATCCCGTTTATCGCGGTGAACATAGGGAGCGAACCGCTGCCGGTCGGCCAGGAACTCGCCGGGTTCGTAAGCGATGCCGGTGCCGAAAATCGCCGAGTTCGTGGCCAGCACGGCCTGCTGGAGCGACGTGATTTGCTCGCGGCCACGGGGTTGCAGATCCGTTAGCGCGGCGGCCGTCGATCGGGCGGCCTGCGCGGCGGCGGCCATTTCGCGGTCGATGTCGGCGGCCAGCTTGCCTGTCAGGGCGCTCAGATGGAGCTCCATCTGGGCGATCGCCTCGGCCTTGCTCCCGCGATAGTCGATCACCAACACGGCCAGGTACACTGCCACCAACGGCAGGCACACGGCGAGGATCAACTTGTTGCGGAGGGAAAGACGCATGGGAGTGGGCAGTGGGCAGTGGGCAGTGGACAGTGGGCAGTCGGCAGTGGGTAGTCGGCAGTGGGTAGTCGGCAGTCGGCAGTCGGCAGTCGGCAGTGAGTAGTGGGTTGTAGGTTGTGGGTAGTGGGTAGTGGGTAGTGGTGCGGCGCGTGGCTATTTTGTTTGGGCGGAGTCACCGACCCTGCGGATTGTCTCCGTGAGAAACCGGTTGGTAAAGCTGCTCGAAGGCCGGCGACGCTCGAAGCAGGTGTTGGTCACGCAGCATCTGGGCCACGCTGCCGTAGGCTTTGGCGGAAAGGTTGCCAAAGGGCGCCGTTGTGTCCCCCGGCTGGCCCCGGATGGCGACGCCGACGGAACGCAACATCCATTGCTGGTGATTTCGGTTGGTGCGCGCTCCGGTCGCTCGGCAGTGCTTCATCACCACGTTGAGCGTTTCCGATTCGTGATCGAGGGCGTAGTTCCACCCCTGTCGGCACGCTGCGACCAGGGCGGCGCAGGTGGCGGCCCGATCGCGCCGCGTGGCTGCGGTGCAATACAGCCCATCCTCGGGAAAGTCCAAGCCGTAGTCGGCCAGCGAGAAGACGCGAAGCCGGTCGGGCGAGACGCCGGCCTCAATGAACTTGTGGTATTCGTTGTAGTGCATGGCCGACGCCACATCGACCGCGCCGCGCAGGAACGGGACGATGCTGGCGCTCTGCGGGACGATGATCGGCTCGATCTTGCGGCGACGGAAGAAGGTCAGGGTTTGAATGTCGTTGTTGCCGCCCCAGAGGCCGACCCGTTTGCCGCTAATGTCCTCAGGGCGTTTGATGGACGAGTCGTTCCAAGTCACCAGCAGAGTCGAGGACCGCTGGAAGACTTGGGCGACGTTGACCAGCCGATGGCCGGCGTCCCACTCGCGCACGGCTTCGCAGAGCCATCCGGTGCAGAACTGGCAGCGGCCTTCGGCGAGTTGCTCGAACGGCTTCTCGCCGGCGTCAGACCAACGGAGTTTGACCGTGAGTCCGGCCTTGCGGAAAAAGCCTTTCTCTTCGGCCATCATGTAGCCGGCGAACTGCGCCTGGGGATACCAATGGAGTTGGAGCACCAGCGGAGCGTCGGACGGCGAGGTGTCGGCTGCGAGCATCGCGGTGGGGGCGAGCAGCGTTAGAGCGATTATACCCCAAGCGAGTGAGGAACGAATTGCGGCGGGAAGCGGCCACGACGAATTGCTCATACGGAGAATTTATGTCACGGGGCGGCGGAAGCACAGTCGGATAAAGTCGCAACGGGAGCAATCCGGGGGTAAAGGCAACGGTGGTTCCCGATGCGATCGCTGCGATCGGTAGGTTTTTTGTGAGGACAGGGCTTGACATCGCCTATTAAACAGTAATAATAACTGTTAGCGGGATGAGAGAAATGAGCGACCCGGAAAGACGCAATACTCGGCAACGACAGATCGTTCTAGAAGAGCTCCAAAAGCTGACGTCCCACCCTACGGCGGCGGAACTTTACGACATTGTCCGCCGCAGGCTCCCGAGGATCAGTCTTGGAACCGTTTACAGGAACCTGGAGTTGCTGACTCGGCTGGGAACGATCCAGAAGCTCGATGTGGCCGGCGATGAGGCCCGGTTCGATGCCAACGCGAGGCCGCACGCCCACATCCGTTGCGTGCGATGCGGCCGGGTCGACGATATTCTCGCACCGCCGCTTGACCTTTTCGGGGGCCTCGCGAATGATTCTGCCGGCTATCAGGTTCTGGATTGTTGCCTGCAGTACCGCGGCATTTGTCCGAAATGTCGAGGCAGCTCGAGCAGTACAGCGCGCGAGCCCTCGGCGGAAGAAATCATCGATCGAAACGATGACGGTTCTACCCACTCACATTGAAAGGGAAGTCCAATGATGCTCAGTCCAAGACTGCAAGACGCCCTGAACAAGCAGATCAATGCCGAGTTCGAGTCGTCTTACCTGTACCTGTCGATGGCCGCATGGTTCGAGGCCGAGGACCTCAAGGGAATGGCCCACTGGATGCATATCCAGTCGGGCGAGGAGACCGGCCATGGGATGCGGATCTTCGATTTCATCAACGACTGCAACGGCCGCGTGGCGCTGACGGCGATCGAAACGCCGAAGTCGCAGTGGAAGTCGGCCACCGAGGTCTTCGAGGATGCGTACGCCCACGAGCAGAAGATCTCGGCGATGCTCAACGATCTGATGAATCTGGCGGGCGCCGAGAAGAGCGGCGCGACGCATGACTTTCTGGAATGGTTCCTGCGGGAGCAAGTCGAGGAGGAGTCGCAGGCGGAGCTGATCGTCGCGCAACTGAAGCGTGTCGGCGACAGCGGCGTTGGCCTCTACCTGCTCGATCAGGAGCTCGGCAAGCGCGGCAAGTAACGAAGAAACCTATCTGCAAAACCTGAGGGAGAACGTCTCATCATGGCGACATTGGTTACGAAAGAAGCCCCCGATTTCACGGCTCAAGCGGTGATGCCTGACAATTCGTTTGCCGACGTGAAGCTCTCGTCGTACCGGGGAAAGTATGTGGTGTTGTTCTTTTATCCGCTGGACTTCACGTTTGTCTGCCCGTCGGAGATCATCGCCTTCGACGCGGCGCTGGCGCAGTTCCAGAAGAAGAACGCCCAGGTGATCGGGTGCTCGGTCGACTCGCACTACACGCATCTGGCGTGGAAGAACACGCCGCGGAGTCAGGGCGGCATTGGGCCGATCCAGTATCCGCTGGTCTCCGACCTGACGAAACAGATTTCGAAAAGCTACGGAGTCCTGCTCGAAGAGGCGGGCGTCGCGTTGCGGGGCCTGTTCCTGATCGACAAGCAGGGGGTGGTCCGGCACGCGCTGATCAACGACCTGCCGTTGGGCCGCAGCATCGACGAGGCGTTGCGGGTGCTTGACGCCTTGCGGTTCCACGAGGAAAACGGCGACGTCTGCCCGGCCAACTGGCATCAGGGGCAAGAGGCGATGAGGCCGACCGCTGAGGGCGTGGCCAGCTATCTGGCCAAGCACGGCGAGTCGGTGTGATACAATGTTAGGAGTGTGTAGGACGGACTTCCTAGTCCGTCCAGTTCAGGGACGGTAATGGCTCCTCTCCCTCCGGGAGAGGGCTAGAGTGAGGACTGAAAATGGAACACTGATCTGCGCTAAGTCAGCGAAGATTAGTGCTGATTAGTGTTCCGTGGATTTCTGATCTTGGCGTGTTGTCGGGGCCAAGACAGGCGGATTGCAAAGGCGTTTGTAGTTCCGGCTTTCGCCGGTCATTTTCCGCCTAAAGGCGGGACTACGAATGCAGTCCACCTCGCTCAATGTGCCCGACCTGTGATCGGCATGCAAATCGCAATCAGCATCCTTGAGGAAAGTTGGTCGGTTCTTGGGCAAATGGCCCCCTACCTGCTCTTCGGTTTTCTCGCGGCCGGCGTGCTTTCGATTTGGATCTCGCCGGAGTTCGTCGAGCGGCACCTGGGCGGCCGTGGGTTCAAGCCGGTGTTGAAGGCGGCCATCCTGGGCGTCCCGCTGCCGCTCTGTTCGTGCGGCGTTATTCCCGTGGGGGCCTCGCTCCGACGCCACGGCGCCAGCCGCGCCGCGACGACCTCGTTCCTCCTCTCGACGCCGCAGACGGGCGTCGACAGCATCCTAATCACCTACGCGTTGCTCGGACTGCTGTTCGCCGTCTATCGGCCGGTGATCGCGCTGGCCACGGGCCTGCTGGGCGGCCTGCTGGTGATGCTCGTTGCGCAGAACGGAAAACAGGAGGCGACGGACGCTCATGAGCATGGCGAGTGCACCGACGCCTGCTGCAAGGGCGATCGATCGCGGGGCCGGCTGCGACGCATGCTGGAGCACGGCTTTGTCACGCTGCCGCGCGACGTCGGTTTGCCGCTGTTGATCGGCGTCGTCATTGCCGGTGCGATCACCGCGCTGGTGCCGCAGCCGAATGAGTTGCGGCCGTATCTCGGCGGCGGGATTCTGTCCATTCTGCTGATGATGGCCGTTGGCGTGCCGCTTTATGTCTGCGCGTCGGCGTCGGTGCCCATCGCCGCGGGGCTGATTCACCTCGGGGCTTCGCCGGGCGCCGCGCTCGCCTTCTTGATTGCGGGTCCCGCGACCAACGCGGCGACGATCGCGACGATCTGGAAGTTGCTCGGCAAGCGGTCCGCCGCGTTGTATGTGTTCACCATCGCCATCAGCGCCGTCGGCGGAGGGCTGTTGCTGGACTGGCTCATGCCGGCCGCTCACGCGGCTGTGCCTCCGCTTGCCCCCACGGGGCACCATGTCCACGGCGAGATGGGGCCGATGTGGCTGTCGACTTTCTGGGCGATCGTCCTGCTGGGCGTTCTGGCGTTTTCCTACATGAAACGGCCGGCAGCCGAGCGTTCGTCGGGCGAGCCGGCCGCGGAAAACCTGGAGTTGGCGATCGCTGGCATGACGTGCCAACACTGTGTGGCGGCCGTGCGACGTGCGTTGACCGCCTGCCGCGGCGTGACGGCCGTCGAGGTGGACCTGGCCCGCGGCCGGGCGATGGTTTTCGGCGACGACCTGGATCGCGGCCAGCTCGTGGCCGCGGTCGCCACGGTCGGATTCAGGGCAGAGTCCGCCGCCGAACACGCCTGCGGGTCTTAGCAGTTCGTAGTTCCGCCTTCAGGCGGCGCGGGATGGCCGGGCGCGATGCTGACGCTTGTCGTGAGCACGAGGACGCGGCAAACATGCTTGCTGTCTCGCTGCGCTCGCTTAGCAAGCATGGCACCCATAAGGCACCATTTGTTTGAGACGCTGCACCAGTTTGCCCCCGTCCCGCCGAGCGGCTTGCATGGCTACGAATCGGCCCCGGTTTGTGGTAGACTTGGGGGGTGCATTCGTCAGTACCTTAGCCAATTGGACGATCAGGAGGGGGGCTGTGGCCGACAAGCCGTGGAGCGGGGTGTTCGATCAGGCGACGGACCGTCGCGTTGAGGAGTTCACCGAGAGCGTGAGCTTCGATCGCCGCCTCGCTGCGCAAGACATTGCCGGCTCGATCGCGCACGTCCAGATGCTGGCCAAGGTGGCCCTTGTCACGGCCGATGAGTGTCGCCAGATCGAGGAGGGCCTGCGGGAGATCGGCCGCGAGATCGAGCAGGGACGGTTCGAGTTCCGCGTAGAGCTTGAAGACATCCACATGCACGTCGAGCGGGCGCTGATCGACCGGCTCGGAGACGTCGGCCGGAAGCTCCATACGGCCCGGAGCCGGAACGATCAGGTGGCCACCGATCTGCGGCTTTGGGTCCGCTGGGCGATCGACCAGATCGACGCGCGATTGGCCGCGCTCCAAGTGTCGTTCGTCGGGCGGTGCGACCGAGACGCCGATGTGGTGCTGCCGGGTTATACGCACCTGCGGCGTGCCCAGCCGGTGCTGGCCCCGCACTACTGGTTGGCCTATTGCGAGAAGTTCCAGCGCGACCGGGGACGGCTGGCCGATTGCCGGCGGCGGACCAGCGTGCTGCCACTGGGGGCTGCGGCGCTGGCTGGCACCAGTCTGCCAATTGACCGGCATGACGTGGCCGACCGACTCGGGTTTGACGAAGTGGCGGCCAACAGCCTCGATGCGTCGAGCGACCGCGATTTCCTGATCGAGTTCGCCTTCGTGTTGACGATGGTGGCCGAGCACCTGAGCGGCTGGGCCGAAGAGTGGATCCTCTGGTCCACGGCCGAATTCGATTTTCTGAAGCTGCCGGAAAGCTTCTGCACCGGCTCGTCGATCATGCCGCAGAAGATCAACCCGGACGTGCTCGAGTTGACTCGCGGGAAGACGGGTCGCGTGGTCGGCAATTTGCAGGCCCTGTTGGTGCTCCAAAAAGGCTTGCCGCTGGCGTACAACCGGGACCTTCAGGAAGCGACGCGGCCGATGATGGACTCGTTCGACACGGTCTCGGCCTGTCTGGAGCTGGCGGCGCCGCTGGTCGCGGCCACGGAGCTGAATCGGCCGGTGATCGCCGAGCGGCTCGATCGGGGCTATCTGGACGCGACGACGCTGATGGAGCACCTGATCCGTCGCGGCATCCCGCAGCGGACCGCCCACGGTTTGGTCGGCCGGCTGGTTCGGAAGGCGATGGACCGTGGCGTGCGGCTTTCCGATCTGCTGCTCGACGATTTCCGCGACGCCGATCCAAGTTTGGACGCGAGCGTCTACGACGTGCTCGGCCCGGACAAGGCCGTGGACGCCATGAGGAGTTACGGATCGACCGGTCCCGCGCAGGTCGGCGAGCAGGTGCGGCGTTGGAAGGAACGTTTGCAGTTGGGGTGAGTTGGATGTCGCCAAGGTTGGGTGGGGGAGCTGTTGTTTGAGGGGCTCACGCGGAGCGTGATGAGTACGGAGAAGTAGGCGACCGGCACGTGCATCACGCGGAGCGTGATGAGTACAAAGAAGCGTGATGCGTACAAAGAAGCGAAAACGAATGTTATGAGTCTTCGTCACCTGGTTCGCAGTATCGTTCTGGTTCTGGCAGTTCTGACGGCGGCGTCGGCGTTCGCGCAGGCGCCGAGGGCCAGGTCGCGAAGGCCGGCGGCGAAACCGGCCGCTCAGGACGCCTTGCCGGAAGACCCGGCGGTGGCGGCCGTCCTGCAGACGAAGCCCGCGGCGCCGGCCGAATGCGTTAAGGCGGCCAGAGTCTTGGCCGACCTGGGGCGTCCCGATTTGGCTAAGGGATTTGTCAAGAAGGCGCTCGACGCCAATCTGGACCAGAACCAATTGGCCGACCTGGGTGAGCAAATGGGGTCGAAGACGTTTCTCGACCTCGGTGGGCTAGCGGCCTTGCAGCCCGAGGGGAAGCGACTCTCTGACGCGGTGATCGCCGCATTGAACGCGCGGCTGCAAGACCCAAAGCGCATCGCGGCCCTCGTTCAGCAGCTACAGGCGTCGGGAGAGAACGAGCGGTTTCGAGCTGCGACGAGCCTGCAGCAGGTCGGGGCGGCCGCCGTCGGACCGCTGCTGGCGGTGCTGGCCGATCCGGCGCGTTCGGCCGAACACGCCAACGTGAGGATCGTTCTGACCGAGATGGGCCGGGCGGCGCGTGGTCCGCTGGTTGCCGTGGTCGAGGGCGCCGATCCGAAGCTGGCTGTCGAGGCCATGCGGGTCTTGGGCGCGGCGAATGACCCCAGCGTTGCTTGCGCGATGCTGAGGGCGCGCTATGCGGACCAGAGCCCGCTGATGCTTCGCGCGGCCGCCGAAAGCGAGCTTGAGCGGCTGACCGGCAGCGTTCCGTCGCGAGCGAAGGCGGTGAAGCTGCTGACCGACTCGGCCCGGGCCTATTTCGATCGTCATCAAACGCCCCCCGGCGTGGTCGACGGCCGGGTGGAGCAATGGAGCTGGGATGAGACGCTCCGGCGCGCGGTTGCGCGGGACGTTACGCCGGCCGAAGCAGCAAGGACGCTGGCCGCCCGTCGGGCGAGCGACGCTTATGTGATCGCGCCGGAGGAGCCGCCCGTCCGCCTGTTGTACTTGGCGACGATGCTCGAGGCCGCGGCCTACCAGAAGGGGCTCGATCGGCCCTGGGACGACAAGTCGCAGCCGCTCGATGAAGCGAGAAAATTCGGCGTCAAGACGATTGAACAGTTGCTCGAAGACGCGATGGCCCACGGCCACGCGGCCGCAGCGGCGGCGGCCGCCCGGTTGCTTGGCGAGATGGGCACGGCTCGCGAGCTTTTGGCCGAAGGGGCGAAGCCGTCGCCGTTGGCCGTTGCGGCGCAAAACGCCGATCGGCGGCTGCGTTTGGCGGCGGTCGAGGCAATCGTCCGATTGCAGCCGGAGCGGCCATTCGCCGGATCGAGCTATGTCTTGGACGCGCTCGGGTTCCTTGCGGCAAGCAGCGGCGAACGTGGCGCGTTGGTGGGCTGCCCGAACGCGGACGAGGCCCGCGACTTGGCCGGCATGTTGACGGCGGCCGGCTATCGCGTTCGCACCTGCTTCGACGGCAAGGATCTGCTCTATCAGGCGTCGCGGTCGGCCGACTATGAACTGGCTTTGGTTGACGTGCGGATCGATCATCCGCCGGTGGCCTCGCTGGTCCAGCAATTGAGACACGACTCGCGGACCGCGTCGCTTCGCGTCGGGCTCATCGCGGCGGCGGGCTATTTCCAACGGGCGGAGCACGTGGCCAAGTCCGATCCGCTGAGCCGAGCGTTCTCGCGGCCCCGCGACCCGAAGGCCTTCCGCTGGCAACTCGACGAGCTGGCCGCCATCGATCCGCAGGAGGTCGTCAGCTTCGAGACGCGGCAACGTCAGGCGGCCAGGGCGCTCGAGCTGTTGGCCGAGCTGGGCCGGTCGTCCAGCCGGCTCTACGATGTCCGCCGGGTGCAAGACTCCGTCCTTCTGACGTTGGTCAACCCGCGGCTGGCTGCCAAAGCCGTCGCCGTGCTGGCAAGCGTGAACTCGGCCGAGGCTCAGAGGGCGTTGCTGGAGGTGGCGAGTCGACCGTCTCGGCCGTTGAAGCTGCGGCAGGCGGCCTCGGCCGCGTTCCGCCAGAACGTGCAAACGCACGGCATCCTGCTGACCGCCGGCGAAATCCGACGGCAGTATGACCGCTATAATCAAAGCGAGAAAGCGGATCGAGCGACGCAACAGTTGTTGGGACGAATTCTCGACAGCCTCGAAGCCTCGCCGCATAAGAACCCATAACTGCCGACTGCCCACTGCCGACTGCCGACTGCCGACTATCCACTACCCACTATCCACTATCCACTACCCACTATCTCCTCCGTGTCCCGCGTTCCAGCCAACTGCGATCTGAACCAAACGGGGCCGCCGATTCCGGAACTGATCGGGTCGGGACCAGCGATGGAGAAGGTCTATCGGCTGACGCGGCGCGTGGCTCGATCGAGCGCGTCGGTGCTGCTGCTGGGCGAGACGGGGACCGGCAAGGAACTGATTGCGAAGGCGATTCACCGGCTCAGCCCGCGTGGGAGTGGCCCGTTCATCCGGGTGAATTGCGGGGCGCTGGCGGAGAACCTGCTCGAGAGCGAGTTGTTTGGGCACGTTCGCGGGGCGTTCACCGGCGCGGTTGACAACCGGACGGGCCGGTTCGAGGCCGCCCACACCGGCACCGTCTTTCTTGACGAAATCAACTGCACGACGCCGAAGCTCCAGGTCAAGCTGCTCCGCGTCCTGCAAGAGCACGAGTTCGAACGGGTGGGCGACACGCAGACGATCCGCGTCAACACGCGCGTGATCGCCGCGAGCAATCGCGATCTGCTCGAAGAGGCCGAGGCGGGGCGGTTCCGCGAGGATCTCTATTACCGGCTCAACGTGGTGACGATCTGGCTGCCGCCGCTGCGAGAACGCCGGGAAGACATTCCGTCGTTGGTCGGCCATTTCCTGGGGCTGTACAGTCAGGAGAACTTCCGCGAGCCGCCGCGGATCGAGCCGGCCGCCATGCGGGCGCTGTTGGACTACTCTTGGCCGGGCAACGTCCGCGAGCTTCAGAATTACATCGAGCGGGCGGTTGTGCTGGCGCCTGGCGACGAAATCACGACGGACCTGCTGCCCGAGACGCTGCTGGGCGGCAAGCCTCGCCGCATCGGCCGCGCATCCGACCCAGAGACGCTCGCCGCCGACCTGGTCCGGCAGGGGATCGAGAGGGCCGGCCCGCAGTCCGAGGACCTCTACGCCGCCGTGGTGAATCGGGTCGAGCGGGAGCTGTTTGCCCAGGTGCTCGCGGCGTGCGAGGGGGTGCAAATCAAGGCGGCCGAGCGGCTCGGCATCAGCCGCAACACGTTGCACAAGAAGCTCAAGGAATTCGGGCTGGAAAAGTAGACCATGTTTTCCGGCGTAAGCACCCTCTGTTTCGCGACCGCCTACGCCGTGGCGCTGGCGCTGGAAGCCTCGCGGCTCTGGTTCCGGAGCCGGCTTCGCGGCATCGCGATGATCGGTTTCGCGGCGGCAGGACTCGTCGCGCATACGGTGTTCCTCTACCATCGCGCGGCCAGCCAGGCCACCCAAGGCGCGCCGCTATCGAGCCAGCAAGACTGGTTTTTCGTCGCCGCTTGGGCGCTCGTGGTGCTCTATCTCTATCTGTCGCTGCTCCATCGCCGCTGGCCGTTCGGGCTGTTTCTGCTGCCGCTGGCGTTGGCGCTGGTGGCGGCCGGCCGGTTCATGGCGGACAGCGCGCCGTTGGGACGCGAGCCGGCGTCCCGAATCTGGGGCGCCATCCACGGACTGTCGATCGTCCTGGCCGCCGTCGCCGTGCTGTTCGGATTCGTCGCCGGCCTGATGTACCTCGGCCAGCAACGACACCTGAAACGCAAGATCGTCTCTACCCGCAGCCTCCGGCTGCCAAGCCTCGAATGGCTCCGAGGGGCGAACTATCGGGCGATGGTCGTCTCGGTGCTGATGCTGGGGGTGGGCATCTTGGCCGGCATGGTGCTCAACCGCATCCACGCGCGGGACAAGTCCCTGCTGCTCAACTGGAGCGATCCGGTGGTGCTGAGCACCTGGCTGACGTTCGTCTGGCTGGCGTCGGCGGTCATCCTTTGTGCGTTCTATCGCAACGCCAAGCAGGGGCAAGCCGTGGCCTATCTGACGATCGTCAGCTTCGTTTTCCTGGCCGTCATGTTGGCCGCCGGCTTGTGGGCGCAGAGCCAGCACTGGGGGAACAAGGGGGAGAGGGGAGAGGGGAGAGGGAAGAGTAAACACGAGATAGCGGGTCTCTGCCTTCCCCTCTGCCCTCTCCCCTCTCCCCTCTCCCCTCCTCCGCCGGAGGCCGACCATGTTCGTTGAGGTCGTCGGCTGCAGTCATCACGGCACGTCGGTCGGCGTGCGCGAGCGGCTGGCGTTCTCGCCGTCCCAGACGCGCGAAGCGCTCGACCATTGGCGCCGCGCGTTCCGCGGAGTCGAGGCCGTGTTGCTCTCGACCTGCAACCGGGTGGAAATCTACGCCGCCACGGAGCAGCAGAGCGAGCCGTCGCTCGAACAGATCGCCGGGTTTTTGTCGCGATTTCATGGCCTCGATCCCGCTGAACTGATCGGCCATCTCTATCGGCACAGCGACGAAGCGGCCGTGCGGCACC
>JBDKUC010000456.1:0-20202 GCA_039679885.1 Thermoguttaceae bacterium
AGGTTGCGGGCGATCTCGGCTTCGGCCTCGCGGGCCGCGCGGACTTTCGGATGATCGGCCGACATGAGCCCCAGCAGCGCCGACGTTCGGAGTTGGGCGTCGATAAGCCCATCCTTCAGCCGCCGCAACGACGGATGAGCCTCCAAGAGCCGGTTCGGCGTGGCCGCCAAGCGGCTCGGATCCTGCTGGGCCTCGGTGACCACGGTCAGGAGCTCGTGGTTGAGCTTTTCGGCGGCGGCGTTCTCGCGGAGCTGCGCGCGGATGTCCTCACCGCTGCGGCGCAGCGAGCTGTCGCTGGAGGCCATGTCCTGCATCGAGCGGAGTTCGGCCAGGTCACTGCCAAGCCGATGCTCGGTCGCCGCCAACGCCGCGGTGACGCTCGCCAGGTCGGCCTTGGCCAAGTGGACCGTCTTGGTCAACTCATCGACCATGCTCTGAGCTTTCGCGTCGCGGAGCTTCTGGAACTGCACGCGGAGTTGCTTGAAGATCGCTTCGTTGAGCGCGACGGCGCGCGGGCGGCTTTCGGCGCGTACATCGAGATAGAAGACCTCGGTCTTGCCGAACTCGGCGCCCTTGGGCGGAGCGAGCTTGACGCTTTTCCGCGCGTCGTCAATGTCGCGATCGGTCGGCCAAGCGGTGGGCGTTGGGTACGTTGCCGGCGCACCGATCTCCTTCAACGCCGCTTCGAGGACGCTACGGCTGCGGGCGACCTCCAGGATGGTTTCCTGGATCGTCTTCATCTCCTCGGGATAGGCGAACTTGCCGGGACTCTTGTCGCCGCCGGTCGCTTCGTTGCGCACGATCAGCGCCTGCGACGCCTCCCATGTGGCCGGATGCAGTACGGCGTAGGCGCCGACGGCCGCGGCGATCGCAACCGCCGGCAAGAGCCACAGCCGTACGTGGCCGCGGAGCAGGGCGAGTAGCTGGCTGGCGGTCAACGTGTTCGAGGTCGGTTGCATGGAGTACTCGGTTGATTCCCCAGGGGGCGATTCCAGTCGCCGGGGCCCAAGGGAGGAAAGGCCCCGACGACCCAAAACGCTTGGTGGCGACTGGAGCCGCCCCCTGAAGGATGCCAAGGAACCGGGATTCAAAGAGCGTTCGGACGCTGAAGTTGGGGATGCAAAGCGGGTGCCGATGGCCCAAAGACCGTGCGCGCATGCAATGTAAGTGACGCCGCGTCAATGACTTCCGGCCCGTGTTGGCGATTCCCGTGGCCCCGGGGCGCACCTGTTCGTTGCCGCGCGGCAACACGTCGTTGCCCGGAGGCGACATTCGGGCGACGTGGAAATGGCGATGCCCTGCAAAAACGACTTGCTTATCCCCCGGCATGACTGAGAGTTGTCTGGAAAAAACGTGCCGCGTTACCACACGGCCCTCGCCGAGCCCTCGGCTGCCAAGGCGGAGAAGGGCGATCGGGTCATGCCGGAGTTGCTGCCATGCGCGTCTTCTGCCTGAATAGCTTGGACGAGTTAACGCCCTACGCCGAGGACTGGGAGCGTCTCGCGGGCGGCGTGCCGTTCCGAAGTTGGACCTGGCTCTCAAACTGGTGGCGTCACTACGGGCCGCGGGATGACGGCCCGACGCGGACCCAACTAGCAACGCTTTGCGTCTTTGACCAGGATGACACGTTGGTGGGCATCGCGCCGTGGTATATCGACCGTTCAGCCGTGCGCGGCCGCGTGTTACGGTTCTTGGGTTCGGGCGAGGTCTGCTCGGATTACCTCGGCGTGCTTTGCCAGCCGGGCCGCGAGGGTCCGGTCGTGGAGGCGATCGCTGACTTTCTGGTCCGCAGTGCGTTGGACGACTCGCCCGACGCATTGCATTGGGATCTGCTGAAGCTGGACGGCGTCGATGCGGAAGACGTCGCGATGGCCGAGCTTGGCCGTCATTTGGCCGGGTCCGGCTGTGCGATCCATCGCCGGCCGAGCGCGAACTGCTGGCGATTGGAACTGCCGACCGACTGGGAAAGCTACACGGCCGCCTTGGGCAAGCAGCAGCGACGAACGGTCCGCCGGCTCGAACGGCAATTGCTGGACACGGAGCGCGTGACACTCCATGTCGTCACCAGGTTCGACGAGCTGACCAGAGCAATGGACATCCTCGTGGATTTGCACCAGCGGCGGCGGCGCTCGCTGGGCGAACCGGGCTGCTTCGCGTCGCCGCGGTTCCTCGCCTTCCATCGAGACGTCGTGCCCGAGTTGCTCCGCCGCGGGATGGTGCAGCTCTATTGGCTCGAGATCGACGGCCGGCCCGCTGCCGCCGAATATCACCTCGCCAGCGGCGGCGTGCTCTATGTCTATCAGGCGGGCGTTGAGCCGGAGTTGCTCGACCAGCAGCCAGGCAACGTGATCAATCTGGCAATCCTGCGTTGGGCGATCGAGCGCGGTTATCGGGCGTACGATTTTCTGCGTGGCGACGAGCCGTACAAGGCCCGATTCGGCGCGACGCCGCGGCCGTGCGTCGAGTTGCAGATTGCCGCTCCCTGCCCGGCGGCCCGATGGCGCCACAACCTCTGGTTGGCGGGAAACAACATGAAGCAGTGGATTAAGCGAGAAATGACAGGAACGAAGTAAGGAAGCTCGAAGTCCGAAATCCGAAGCTCGAATTCGGGTTTTGGGCATCGGATTCGGACTGATCGCAACGCATGCAACTCTGGAAACAACTCCTGCTGAACCTCTACTACCACGCCACGCTGCCGGCGCGATGGCGGAACTGCCGCCGCATGGCGACCGAGGACCGGCTGCCTGCCATCGTTCTTTTCTGGCACCGCGTGGCCGACGACCGAGCGACGCCTTGGACCATCTCCAATGCAACGTTCGCAAGGCAGATTCGCTGGTTGGACAGACAGTTCGAGTTTGTCACCTTGGCCGAGTTGCAGCAGCGGATCGCCGCTCGCAGCAATCGTCGGCCCTGCGTCAGCCTGACGTTCGATGACGGCTATGCCGACAACTGCCGCGAGGCCATTCCGTTGCTGATCCGGGAGCAGATCCCGTGCACCTATTTCGTCACGTTGCGGAACGTGTTGGATGGAGAGCCGTTCAAGCACGACACGGATAATGGCTATCGGTTTGCGCCGAACAGCCCGGAGCAACTCCGCGCGATGGCGGCCGCGGGCATCGACATCGGCGTCCACACCTACACCCATCCGAATCTGGCCGCGATCGGCGATGTCGACGAACTTCGGCGTGAAATGCTGGGCGCCAAACAGGACCTCGAGAAGCTGCTGGACCGAGAGACTCGATACTTCTCGTTTCCGTTCGGGCAGCCGGCCAACCTTTCGGCAGCGGCGTTCTGCATGGCCCGGGAGGCCGGCTACGCGGGCGTGTGCTCGGGCTATGGCGGCTACAACACGCCCGGCGACGATCCGTTCCACTTGCAGCGAATCGCAGTCGACAATGCGATGATCCACTTGAAAAACTGGGCAACGATGGACCCGCGGAAGCTCCGCACGCCGCGGATCGAATACGGGTCCGCGGCTGTTTGCGAGCCGTCGCCATCGTCGCTCGCGGCGTGCGAAGCGGCAAGCGGCTTGTGACCCGATTCCATTCGAGGCCCGCAAGTGTGATATCCTGACTGATACTGGCATGTCTATTCCGTTCGACAACCCTGAATACCCCTCGACGACGCCGGAGGCGGACACGCTGACCGACAGCGTGTTGATGCTCCTGGCGTTGACGGTCGTTCAGCGGCTCGTTGGCTTCGGCCGCGCCGTGCTGTTCTGCCGCTGGCTTCCGGCCGAGCAACTGGGGCTGTGGGACATGACCTTCAGCTTTCTGGTCGTAGCCTCGCCAGTTGCGGTTATGGCGATTCCGGGGGCGTTTGGCCGCTACCTGGAGTACTATCGGCAGCGTGGACAGCTGGCGACCTTTTTGAGGCAAACGTCCATCGCCTGCGCCTCATTGGCTGTCGTTGCATGCGTCGTGATCGCACTGACCAGACATCAGGTTTCGGCGATGCTCTTCGGTACGACGGACCAGGCGGGCCTGATCGCGCTAACGGCGGGCTGCCTGGCCGTGGTGGTCGTTTACAACTTCTGCATCGAGCTTTTTACCGCGATGCGGAACATCCGGCTGGTGTCGGCCGTTCAGTTGACCAACAGCGTTGTCTTCGCCGTGCTGGGCGTTGGGCTGTTGCTTTGCTGGCAGCCAAGCGCCGAAAGCGTTCTGCTCTCCTATGGCGGATCCTGCGTGACCGCCGCGGCAGTGGGCGTATGGTGCTTGGTCCGCCTCCGACGTCGGAGTCGAACGGCGTCTCGTCAGCCGCGGCCTAGCGACGGACACAGCCCGCACCTCGCGCATCCGACGGTCTGGCGCAAGGTCCTGCCGTTTGCTAGCTGGCTCTTGTTGGCCTGCGTGCTGACGAACCTTTTCGAGGTGGTTGACCGCTACATGATCATCCACTTTTCGGGATCATCGGCCGGGCGACCGCTGGACTTGGTGGGCAATTACCATGCTTCGCGCCTGGTGCCCATGCTCCTGGTTTCGCTGGCCACGATGTTGGCCACGATGATTACGCCGCATTTGAGTCACGACTGGGAATCGGGGCATCGGCAGCAGGCCGCCGCGCGGCTGCGGCTGTTCCTCAAGACGGTCGGACTGGCGCTCTGGGCCTTGGCCGTCGCCGTGCTGATCGCCGCCCCACTGCTGTTCAAATTCGCCCTGAAAGACAAGTACCCCGGCGGTCTGGCCGTGCTTCCGTGGACGCTGGTCTACTGTTCGTGGTTCAGCCTCTGGGTGATTGGCCAGAACTACTTTTTTTGCGCCGAGAAGGCTCGACTCGCTAGCGTGTCGCTGGCCGTCGGGCTGGTCGCCAACGTGCTGCTGAATATCATGCTGTTGCCGCGGTATGGCTTGATGGGGGCCGTGTGGGCGACCGCCGCCGCCAACGCCCTCTCGCTCTGGCTGCTCTGCCGCTTCAATCACCGCTTGGGGTTCCGACTCGACTTCGGGGCGCGGCTTGTCCTCGCTCTGCCGTTGGTTCTTTGCCTCGGGCCGTGGGTGGCCGGGCTGACGCTCATCGTCGTCGCCGCCGAAGTGATCTGGGGCAACCGCCTTTTGCGCGAGGAGGAGAAATCGCAGCTCGGCGAAGGGATCGCCGACCTCGTCCGCCGCGCCGGACTCGAACGATGGCTGCCGGAAAGCCGACGCGCCGTCGGCCGCTAAACAACGAGACATCCGCTACATACTGCGACTACCATGCGATTTGGCCAAAGATTGACGCCGCTTGCCGACCGCGGACCGCTGCGGGTAATGTTCGTGCTGACGAGCATGCCGGTGGGCGGGGCCGAGTCGCTCCTCGTCGAGTTGATTCGACGCATGGACCGCGAGCGGTTCCGGCCCGAGTTGTGTTGTCTGAAGGAACTGGACCGCTTGGGCGAACTCCTGGCTCGCGAGACGCCGGTCTTCAGCAATCTGCTCGCAGGCAAGTACGATGCGCGCGTGCTGTGGCGGCTGGTGCGATTGATGCGGCGCCGGCGGATCGACGCCGTCGTGACCGTTGGGCCGGGCGATAAGATGTTTTGGGGAAGGCTGGCGGCCCGGCTGGCCGGCGTGCCGGTCATCTGCTCGGCGTTACACTCGACCGGGATGCCCGACCACGTGGAGTTGCCCAATCGGCTGTTGGCGTCGATAACCGACGCCTTCGTGGCGGTCGCCGAATCGCACGGTTGTTATCTGGCAATGCACGAAGGCTGCCCCGTGCAGAAGGTTCGTGTCATTCCCAACGGGATCGATGTCGAGCGATTTCATCCGCGTTGGCCGGACGCAAAGCTGCAGAAAGAGTTTGGCTTGGATCCGACGGCGCCGGTGGCCGGCATCGTGGCGGCGCTGCGGCCGGTGAAGCATCATGAGATGTTCCTCCAGGCTGTGGCACTTGTCCACCGTGCAGAACGCACGGCCCGGTTCTTGATCGTCGGCGACGGCCCGGAAAGGCCGCGGCTCGAATCGCTGGCCGATAGCCTCGGTATTGCCGACGCAGTTCGCTTCCTGGGCACGCGCAGCGATATTCCCGAACTGTTGTCGCTCATGGACGTGGTGCTTCTGACCTCGCACATGGAAGCCAACCCGGTCTGCCTGCTCGAGGCAATGGCTAGCGAGAAGCCGGTCGTTGCCACGCGGGTAGGTTCAGTGCCCGAAAGCGTGCGTGATGGCGGGACCGGCTACCTCGTGGCCCCTGGCGATTCGCAGGCGATGGCCGACCGGGTGCTGGAGCTTTTCGCCGACACAGAGCGGGCAGGCCGTATGGGTCGCGCCGGGCGGGAATCGGTCATCGCCCACGGGTCGGTCCAGCGGATGGTCAACGGCTACGAGGAGATGATCGAGCAGATTTACGCTGAGAAATCCCGCGCGACAATGCGAGACATCAGACGGCAGAAGTCCGAGGTCCGGGACCAAGTGCCAACGGCCGACTGATTGCCGTCCCGCATTTGACTGCCCCTGCCCTCGATCCACTGCCGACTGCCCACTGCCGACTGCCCACTATCCACTGCTTTCCCCTTCCCGCGGGGGCTTGGCGTCGGGGCCTCGACCGGCTACCATAGCACACTAACAGGTGGCGGCGACATGGATACGAATCTCGCGAGGAATGGCTTGGCCCTGATGGCCCGATTCCTGAGCGGGGCCAGCGTGCGCTGGATCGACTCACAGCCCGACACCTGTCAGCGGGTGTACTTCGCCAATCACACCAGCCACCTGGATCCGATCGTCATCTGGTCCTCGCTGCCGCAGGAGGTCCGGATGATCACGCGGCCGGTGGCGGCGAAAGACTATTGGATCAAAGGGCCGGTGCGTCGCTATTTGGCGAACCGCCTGTTCAACGCGATCCTGATCGATCGCGAGGAGATCAAAGTTCATCAGAGCCCGATCGACTTGATGATCCGCGAGATTGGGCAGAAGTATTCGCTGATCCTCTTTCCGGAGGGAGGGCGGCAGCAGGGGGGCGGGGTCGGTGAGTTCAAGAGCGGCCTCTACTACCTCTGCAAGAAGCGGCCGGACCTGGAACTGATCCCGGTGCACATTGACAACATGAACCGGATTTTGCCGCGAGGCGAAGTGCTGCCGGTGCCCATGCTGAGTTGCATCACGTTCGGCCCGCCGCTGTGGTTGGAGGCAGGCGAGGCGAAGACGGCGTTCTTAGAGCGTGCCCGGGACGCCGTGCGGCGATTGAAGGAGATCTAGGCGGCCGTGTATATCTTCGATGTGAGAACGTTGTGCTTGATCGGCGCCGTGCTAGTGCTTCTCGGCAGCGCGGAGACGATCATCTACGTGTTGCGCCGCCGGCCGGAGAGCGGCATCGACGCGGCCATCCTCGAGACGTTCCGACTCCGCGTCCACGCCTGGTGGATTCTGTTCGCGATCCTGGCCGCGGCGTTCCTGCTCGGCCACTGGACGACCGTCGTCTTCTTCGGCCTGATCTCATTTTGGGCCCTGCGGGAGTTTATCACCCTGACGCCGACGCGGCCGGGCGATCATCGCACGCTCTTTTGGGTGTTCTTCCTCTGCACGCCGCTCCAGTTCTTGCTGGTCGGGCTGGGCCTTTATTCCTGGTATAGCATCGCGATCCCTGTTTACGCCTTCTTATTCATTCCCGCCCGGATCGCGCTGGCGGGCGACTGCAAACGGTTTCTCGAACGGACGGCGAAGATTCAGACGGGACTGCTGATCTGCGTCTACTGCCTGAGCTACGCGCCGGCCCTGATGTCGCTCCCCAAGGCGCAACCGGCGCCGAGCGAGGCGTCCGTCTCGGCCGGAAAGCCGGCGGCTGCATCGGCTGCCCTCGCACACGCCGACCCGCAAGCCCCGAAGGGCGAGGCGACCGCCGAACGCCCGCCCGACTTCACCGCCGGCACGCGGCTGCTGTTCTTCTTCATCCTCATGGTCCAGCTCAGCGACGCGCTGCAATACGCCTGGTCGCAAGTGCCCAGCAAGCACGTCATTGTGCCGTCGATCAACGCGGCGCGGACCTGGGAGGGGTTGCTCGGCGGCGTGACGAGCGTCACGCTGATCGGGGCCTTGCTCTGGTGGGCCACTCCCTTCCAAGGCGCCGACTGGTGGATGGCCGCGGCGATGTCGGCCGTGATTGCCCTGATGGGCTTTGCCGGCGGCATCACCATGTCGGCTATCAAACGGGACCGCGGCGTGAAGGATTTCGGCACGCTGGTCGAAGGACACGGCGGCGTCCTCGATCGCATGGACTCGATCTGCTTCGCCGCCCCGGTCTTCTTCCACTTCACCCGCTGGTGGCTGGGCTAGCGCTCGAGAGGGCAAGCGGCGGCGCCGGTCTAGTCGATCGGCCGGGGATAGGCGGAATCGGGCCCAGTGCTGACGTGAGCCGTTGCGCCGGCCATACGCCAACCGGCGGCCGGCAGCGGCTGAGGTTCGCTCCGCGAAACGCTCGTCGCCGCGACGGACGGAGTCGCCGCGGCTGCAGCCGGCGGAGTTGCGGCGCTCGCGGCCGGGAAGCGGACGGGAACGACTGCCGACGTTTTGAGCGGCGGCGCCGGCTGCGGGTCGGAAACATGATAGATCAGATTCGGCTCGGGCCGCGGCCGGCGCTCATTGGCCGTGTTGACCGGAACCACGGCGGAGGCCGCCACGACCGCTCCTTCCGGCCGCTTGTCCAACGGGGCGCCTTCTTTCACCCACGCAAGCCAGACGTTTTGCAGCGTCCCGAGATCCTTTCGCGCGTAGTGGCGCTGCACCGCGCCAACCCAGTCGTTGGTCTTCAGCCCATCGTCGAGGAATCGGACGTATTCCTGCCGCCCTCCAAGCAGAATGAGGTACTCGACCACCGAGTAGCCCTGGGAGTAGAGGGCCATCGTCTCATCGATGTTCTGCGGATAATCCATCATGGCGAACATCCGATTGAACGCGATGCCGTAGCCGGTGTGCAAATAGCGGAAGAGCATCTGCCGGTACTTGTTCTTCTCGGTGTAGTGCTCGACGGTCGTCGCCCCGCCCTCGTCAGCCCAGCGGGGAAGCGGCTGGCGAAAATGGCTCGCGAAGATCATGTGGGTGATCTCATGCGGCAGGACCGAGTCGAGCACCCGCTCCTGCGAGCCTTGAATCGTCATCTGCCAGCCGAAGACCTCGCCGTTCTCGAACATGAAGGTCGTCTTGCCGCCGGCCCCGAGATTCGGCGCGGCCTGGACGGTCATCGCGCACGGGCGAGACCAGTTGGGCATCGGTTTGCCGAGCCAAGCAATCGCCAAATCGCGGCGATATTGTTCGGCGGCCTTGGAAACCTGCTGGGCGAAAACCGGATCGGCCGTCTCGACGATGAAGTTGGCCGAGCGCTGACTGGCTCCCATCGAGACTTGGCTGGCCCACTGGGAAACCAGGAGCAGAGCGGCCAGAAATGCCGCCCGTCGAACGGCGAGCGGGGTCCGTTGAACGGGCGTCGAGATGACGGCCCAATGAGTGCGAGCGTCCATGCTCCACCTTCGCTTCCTTGCAGGGATATTCGTGGCAGGATTGACCAACGTATCCCGCCGCTGCCAAATCACCAAGAGCAGTTTCTTATGCTGGCAATGCTAGCAGTTTGCCGACACCATCGGCCTCGCCCATAAAGCCGCG
Organism: Thermoguttaceae bacterium; assembly: GCA_039679885.1. Lineage (GTDB taxonomy): Bacteria > Planctomycetota > Planctomycetia > Pirellulales > Thermoguttaceae > JAJFUI01. The sequence continues at coordinate 9,573 of JBDKUC010000456.1, forward strand.
ACCGGTGGTCGCGCCCAAGACCGGCGGCTCTTGCCAGGCTTACGGGCGAGGCCAGCGGTCGCGCTTTATGGAGATCGCTGCGGAGTGCGACTTGCGCGTCGAGACAAGAGGGCGCGACCTACGGCTGCTGCTTCTGCTGGGCGAAGAGCCAGTCGAGCACCTTGGGATTGGCGTAGGTGGCCGTCCAACAGTCATGATCGACGCCGGGATAGATCGTCATCTTCGGATGGCCGCCCGCCTTGCGGATCGCCTCGATCATGTCGGTGGTCCGGCTCGGAAGCACCGTGTGGTCGTGATCGCCGTGGAAGGCCCAAACTGGCATGTCCTTGAACTTGGCCGCTTGGCCCAGGTCGCCGCCGCCGCAGACGGGCATCGCCGCCGCGAAGAGGCCGGGCCGCCGCAACGGGGCGTCCCAGGCGCCGAATCCGCCCATCGAAAGCCCCGTGACGTAGATGCGGCCTTTGTCGATCGGCAGATCGCCGACGAGCTTGTCGACCAGCTCGAGCGCAAGCCGCATCGGGACGGACGGCTTCGCCGGCATGGTGTGGGCCGGCAACGCCCAATCGACTTCGACCCAGCGTTTGCCTTCCGGGCATTGCGGCGTCAGGACGAAGCAAGGATGCCTTCGCCGGACGTCGGCTTTGGCGAACTCTCGGGCGCCGTGCGTCAACTGCTTGGCATTGTCCGCGCCGCGCTCGCCGGCCCCGTGCAAGAACAGCACGAGCGGATACGTCTTGCCCGGCTCGATCTTTTCGGGCTTCAGCAGCCGATAGGGGAGCGATTCGCCGGCGGCGCTTTTGTAGGTCTTCGCATCGCATAGGTCTTGCCACGTGCCGGCGGCGTCAGCTATTGAAGCCGCCGGGATCGACACGCCGAGCACGGATGTAATAACGAAGGTGCGCCACATAGCTGCTCCAATGCTCCTTGCAATTAGTTCGACCATCGGGGTTGCAGGCAACCAGGCTACGGTTCATTCCCAGGCCAGGGTGACCGGCGAGCCAAGCCCGATGCCCAACTCCCGAGCAGCGTTCTCGCCAACCAACGCGAGTTCGAGCCGGTTGCTCGAACCGATGACGGCGACCAACATGCCGGCGGGCTGCTCGGCGTAGGAACGGTAGATGCCCCACGTCTCGTAGATGTTGCAGACGACGCATGCCCGGCGATCGGTTGGCCGCCCGGAGAGCATGTCGCCGGTGATGTTCGTGATTAGGTTGCCGAAAGAGTCGATTTCGATCACGACGCCGTCGATCCGCGAGGTCGAGGGGCGGGCCTCCGGCCAATCGATCGCCGTGAGCCGCTGAAGCGGCAGCCCGAGCCGATCGGGATCCAGCCCCGCGGCCAGGTGGGCGGCGACCGGGGCCATGATGTCGCGGCCGTGGAACGTCGTCGAAATCTGCGGAAGCCAATAGGCTGGATTCGCCAGCCGCACGAGCTTCGTCGGACGCGTTCGCGCGGCCAGCCGGCTGAGCAAGCCGTTGTCGGGGGCGATGTACTGCTGACGGCCGATTCTCGCGTAGACGATCGCACGCGACGTGCCGACGCCCGGGTCGACGACGATGACATGGATCGTTTCCGGCGGGAACCAATCGACCACTTCGTCCAAGAACAACGCCGCTTGGCGGATGTCCTGCGGCGGAATGTCGTGGCAGAGGTCGACAACGGTGGCCCCCGGGTGAATCGAGAGGATCACCCCTTTCATGGCCGCCACATAGGGGCTGCCGGAACCGAAATCGGTGGTCAGCGTGATGAGACTCATTCGTGGATGAACTGCTCGACCGAGTAGAACTTCATGGGCCCCCTACTCAAAGAGCGACTTCTTGCTGTCGGCCTACGCTTTCATCCACCAACACGAATTTCCCATCGTCCGCGCCCCGCAGTTGCTCGTTGGCGTTGAGCAGTTCGATGCCGTACACAGTGCCATCGGGCGCAACGTCCACATTCAGTTGTTCGCTAACGTGGATCGTCTCGACTTCGCCGACTTTCTCATGGAGTCGGAAGTAGGCGATATTATAACGGGGATCGTAGGTTAGCCTCATCAGCATCTCTCCAGGTCAATAATACCGCACGATAATGGTGATGACCAGCCAGCCGTTCTCCTCGACAGCATAGGCGTCCACCTGTTTGGTGGCGTACCGCCTTTCACGCCAGACGCCGTTGAAGGGAAAGCTTCGGCGGAACCCTGTCCTGCCGTACTTCGCCGGGAATGGCTCTCCCCGCAAGACAGTCTCAACGACTTCGGCCTCCGTGGCTCCGCGTTCGGCCAGCCGCGCTCGCGCATGAGGATGCAGGCGGACGTTCATGGGCGACTCTCGGGGGACTGGCCAGCCTGAATGAGTTCCAGGCACATTTCTCGAACTCGGTTTGGCTTGACGTTGGGGTTTTTCGCCTTCGCCTGACCGATCAGCGAGCCGAGCCCCTTGAGCTTGCCGTCGCGGACTTCCGCTGCGACCTTCGGATTGGCCGCAACCAGTTCACGGCACAACGCCAACAGGGCCGAGTCGTCGACTTCGGCGATGCCCAAGGAGGCGATGGCGTTGGCCAGCGACTTGCCTTCGCCGACCATCAGGCCAAGCACCTCGCGGCCGCGGCTCGTCGAGAAGGCCCCGCCGTGGACCTTCGCGATCAATTCGCCCAGCGATCTCGGAGCGACCGGATATTGGTCAACGTCAACGTGCCGCTCGCCGAGCCAACGAAGCACGTCTTGTTGGACCCAGTTGCTGGCCGCCTTGCCGTCGCCGCAAACGTCGGCCACGGCGAGGAAGTAATCGACCAACGGCCGGCCCTGGCTCACCAGGACGTCGCTGTCGTAGGGTGTGAGACCGCAGCTCCGTTCGAGTCGCGTCCGCAACTGGCCCGGAAGTTCGCCGAGCGATTCGGCGATCCGTTTCATCTCGGCCTCGGACACCGTGACCGGCGGCAGATCGGGATCGGGAAAATAGCGATAGTCGCTCGACTCTTCTTTCGAGCGTTGCAGCCGCGTGGTCTGCGAGACCTCGTCCCAGCCGCGGGTCGTCTTCGGCGTCTCGCCCAATCGGAGCCCGGTCGTCTGCCACTCGTCCCACTGCCGCTGGGCTTCGTACGCCAACGCCCGCTCGACCGCGCGGAAGCTGTTCATATTCTTGACTTCGACGATCGGCGTGGCCGCCTGGCCGTCGGGGATGTTGACGTGCAAGTTGACGTTGGCGTCCACCCGCAGACTTCCCTCCTGCATGTTGCAGTCGGAGACGCCGAGGTAACCCATCAGCAACTTGAGCTCCGTCAGATACGCCTTCGCTTCTTCGGGCGAACGAATGTCCGGCTGGCTGACGATTTCCAAGAGCGGCGTGCCGGCCCGATTCAGGTCGACGCGACTATCGGCGACGGCTGACGAGCCGAAAGCGGTCCCCTCTCCCTTTGGGAGAGCATTAGGAGGGCCCATTTCTGTCCCCTCGCCCTTTGGGAGAGGGTTAGGGTGAGGGCTATCGGCCCCTTCATCATGCATGCTCTTCCCCGCGTCCTCTTCCAAGTGGGCGCGAAGGATGCGGATCCGCCGACAGCCAATCTCCAGCCAGCCATCGTGGGCCAACGGCAGGTCGTACTGGCTGATCTGATAGCCCTTGGGCAAGTCGGGATAGAAATAGTTCTTGCGGTCCCATTTCGTGAACGGCGCAATCTGGCAATTCAGCGCGGCCGCCGCCTTCAAGGCCAACTCAAACGCCTTACGATTGATCACCGGCAGCGCGCCGGGCAGGCCCATGCACACTGGGCAGGTTTGCGTGTTGGCTGGCTGCCCGAACCGTGTTGCGCACCCGCAGAACATCTTGCTCTCAGTGAGCAACTGCACGTGCACTTCGAGGCCGATGACGATCGTATAAGGCAGGTCGGTCATGGTTGAGTTGGTCGATTCACATGCGGCCCAACGCCGGCTTCCGCCGATGCCAATCGGTCGCCTGCTGGAACATGTGGGCGGCGCGAAGCAGGCGATCTTCGGTGAACGGCGGCGATTGCAGGTGCAGGCCGATCGGCAGGCCGGCGCGGCTCAGGCCGCAGGGAATCGACATGGCGGCGATTCCGGCCAGATTCGTGCTCACCGTGTAGAGATCGAACAGATACATCGCCAGCGGATCGTCGACGCGCTCGCCCAGCTTGAAGGCGGGCGTGGGCGTCACGGGGCCAACGATCAGGTCCACCTGCTCGAACGCCCGGTCGAAATCCTGCCGGATGAGCCGCCGCACCTCGAGCGCCTTCTTGTAGTACGCCTCGTAGTAGCCGGCGCTCAGGGCGTAGGTGCCCAGCATGATGCGACGCTTCACCTCCGGCCCGAAGCCTTCCGACCGGCTGTGGCAGTAGAGCTGGAAAAGGGGTGAGGGGAGAGGGGAGAGGGGAGAGGGGGGAGCAGTCGGCCCTTGATTTCTGATTTGCGACTGGGCCGACGTGCCGTCGGCCGCTAAACGCGACTCCTCTGCTGTCCGCGCTCTGCCCACTGCCGACTGCCGACTGCCCCCTGCCGACTGCTCACCGTCCTCTCCCCTCTCCACTCTCCACTCTCCACCCGCCTCGCCGGCCCGATAGCCGAAATGGACGCCATCATACCGGGCCAAATTGCTCGATGCCTCGCACGGGGCGATGATGTAATACGTCGCGACGGCGTACTTGCTGTGGGGCAGCGACAACTCGACCACTTTCGCGCCCAGCGACTGGTAGACGCGAACCGCTTCGCGGATGGCCGCCTCGACTTCGGCGTCGAGCCCCTCGCCGAAATGCTCTCGCACTAGCCCAAGTCGCAGACCGGCGAGCGGCTGCCCGATCGTCTCGCTGTATTGCGGCGTTGGCAGATTGACCGACGTCGAGTCCTTTGGATCGTGGCCGGCCATCACCTCCAAGAGCGCCGCGCAATCCTCGGCCGAGCAGCCCATCGGCCCGAGTTGGTCGAGGCTGCTGGCGAAAGCGACCAGTCCGTAGCGGCTGACGCGGCCGTAAGTGGGTTTCAGTCCGGTGATGCCGCACAGGGCGGCCGGCGAGCGGATCGAACCGCCGGTATCGCTGCCGATGGCCAACGGGGCCATCCGAGCCGCGACGGCCGCGGCCGAACCGCCGCTGCTCCCGCCGGGCACGCGAGACAAGTCCCACGGGTTGTGAACGGCTCCGAAGGCCGAGTTCTCGTTCGACCCGCCCATCGCATACTCGTCCATGTTCGTCCGGCCGATCAGCACGGCGTCGGCCGCTTTCAGCTTGGCGATGACGGTCGCGTCGTACGGTGGGCGGAACGTTTCGAGCATCCGCGAGCCGCACGTCGTCGGGACGCCTTCGGTGCAAAGCACGTCCTTGACGGCGACCGGCAGTCCGGCCAGCCGGCCCAGCGGCTCGCCCGCCCGGCGGCGACGGTCGATCGTCTCGGCCCGGGCGAGAGCGCCCTCGCGATCGACGCGCAGGAACGCACGAACGGCCGCGTCATGTCGTTCGATGCGGTCGAGATACGCCTGGGTCAGTTCGAGCGACGTGATTTCGCCGGCCGCAAGCCGTTTGAGCGATTCGGTGGCGCCGAGGTCCATCATGGGTCGTAGGGCAAGTTCTTCAACTCGTCTGCGTTAGTCCGCATTTCTCACCAAGGCGTAGGGTGGGTCAAGCAAATCAAGGCGCTGGGTGGGGCTTCCGTCGCGGCAACTCGTCCTGCATATCGACAGAGTGCAAATCATCGTTGATCGGTTTGCGAAGCCCCACCATATATTTGCGACGTCGACCCACCCTACGGTGAGAATTGCGGGTTAGTCTGGATGCTTTAGCATACCAACTCAGCAGTGTGTTGGGTATGCTGAAGCGAGCAGGGTGACATCGCGCTTCGCCACGGCCTGAGTGTGGCCACTTCGCCACGCCCTTCGCTGCGCTCAGGGACGTGCCACCCAATGCGCCGCCACCGGATGTTCGAGTCTTTACGGCGCCGGTCGTGGCTCGAGCTTGAGCGAGGCCGAGTTGATGCAATAACGGAGGCCAGTCGGCTGCGGGCCGTCGTTGAAGATGTGGCCCAGATGGGCGCCGCACTTCCTGCACATCACTTCCGTCCGGGTCATCTGGTGGCTGCGGTCTTCCGTTTCGCGGATCGTTTCCTTTTCGACAGGCCGAAAGAAGCTTGGCCAGCCGCAGCCGGCATCGAACTTCGCGGCCGCGTCGAACAACGGCTCGCCGCAGCAGACGCAACGGTAAACGCCGTCGGCCGTGCAGTTCCAATACTCGCCCGAGAACGGTCGCTCGGTCCCTTTCTCACGGGTCACATGGTATTGCTCGGGGGTGAGCGTCTCGCGCCAATGGGCGTCGTTCTTCGTCGGATCATTTCCGAGAGGCTCGGTTTGTTGATCGATCATGTCAGGCTCCTTGCGGACGAGAAAGATGGCGGCCAACAGGCAGCCGGCCAGATAGCCCATCGGCCCGCCGAAGACCAGGCTGAAGACGATGCTGGCTATGAGTACGCCGAACGCCACGAGAACGCTGCCGGATTTGATGCCCGCGAAAATCGTCCAGCAGACACAAAGAAGGGCCATGGTGATGACTCCGCCCAAGATCGACGCTCTTCGTGGGTCTCTTCCCTTGTAGAGCAGCACTTGGCATGCGCCAACGCCGGCGAAGAATCCGCCAATCGCGGCGAAGCCTATGGGCTCGCATCCGGACGTCTTCAGGATGCTGAAGAGCACGGCAAACGCGGTGACCAGGATCATCAGCGTGCCGACGCCGAACCGGCGGGGAATGCCGACGTGTGGGTCGGGCGGCGTCTTTGAGAACAGCCACGAGAGTGCCCCAAAATTGAGGCGAAACGACTTCATCGGGGGCTGTTCTGCACCCGTACAGCTCGGCGCTGGCGGCGGCAGACCTGCCTGATTGCTCCCGTCGCGCGACGTCCCACACGCCCAGCAGTATTCGAGCGAATCGGCCACGTCGCCGCCGCACTTCACGCATCGCCACATGGTTTATCTCTTACGCCTGATGGATTGTCCGAATCCATTTCGGTCCCCAAACGCTCCTTCTTGTCAGACAAAACGGAGGATGTCGATGAGGCGTCTTTCTGGTCCGGCTCTGCGTCGTCGCGTTCCTTCCATACCAAGAATACCGTGGCGAGCAGCATGCCGGCCAGATAGCCAAGCAATGCGCCGGCAATGATACTCAAGCTTACGTTCCGCACGAAATCTTCTGTGCCGTCGCAGTCGATCATGCCAACCCATCGCCCGACGAGAAACATCAAGGTGAATGACGCCATTCCACCAACGACCGACGCGGCTCTCGGGTTTCGGCCTTTGAAGAGCAATGCCTGGCAAAGGCCAATCCATGCAAAAAAGCCTGCCACTGCTGCGAACCCGCTTGGCGGCAGGCGGAGCATTTTCAAAATGCCGAATAGCACCGCAAAGACGGCGGTTAACATCATGCCCGTGCCGATGCCAAACCGCCGCGGCATGCCGACCTGTCGATCAAGATTCGCTATCAGGCGACATGAACTGTGCGGCTGCTTCTGTACGGTGAGCGGTTCCGGCGAGAGCGACCGTACCCAGCCGGACATCCGTTCGGTCCGTGCATGGGTGGGCGGCGCGGGCGATTCCGGCACGACGCTTGCCAGGATGGGCTCGACCGGCGTGGTCGTCGAAGGAGTATCTTCCGGGACACCGTGATCCTCCGCCGCCGGCTCGTTGTCTGGCTCCTTGTGAACCAGGAAAACGGCGGCCAAAACGCAACCGGCCAGATAGCCGAACGGGGCGCCGAACAGGAAGAAGATTACGGCGAACGTGGCGGCGTCCTCGCTGTTGAACTCCTGCGGCGTTTTGCCGCCATAGATGCTGCCCAAGATGGCGACGCCGATCGCCACGATCGGCCCCATCACCAGCCCGCCGACGAGAGATGCGTGACGGGGATCGCGTCCCTTGAAGAGCGTCGCCTGACTCAGCCCCACGCCGGCGAAGAACACCGCAATGCCGCCAAAGATGATTGCCGGCGTGTTGAGCGTTTTCATGACGCTAAAGATGACGGCGAAGACGGCGACCAGCAGCATCATCGAGCCGATGCCGAACCGCCGCGGGATGCCGACCTGCGGCTTGGCCGGCGGTGGCAGGCGAAGCGAATCACGTGGCGAGTCCATTTGCCGCTGCTCCTGAGGGCGATCTCAAACACCACCAGGAGCCATTATTGCAGCCGGCGTTGAGGGGGACAAGCACGGCCGGCGGGGCCGTTCCGCCGGTCGGTCGACGATTTTGCGAGAAGCCCACGCGGCTCGACGCCCGCACGCTATGATGGTGCGAAGCGGCTTGAAGAGAAGCTGCCGAATTGCCGGATCACTCGCTGACGATCGGCGAGCCGTTGCCCACGATCTCTTCCACCGGCTTACGATATCTTCCGCGCCGTGCGAGTCGGCGGCTTAATCGAGGATGGACTGGCCGAAGCTGGGGGCTTCGAGGGTGTTGCATTGCTGTTGCTGAGTATCGTCAGGCCCGTTTACGGGCGTTTCCGCCGCAGGCGGTGTAGGCCCGTGCTTCAGCACGGGTTCGCTGGCGCTATCTCCCGCTCATGCACTGTCACGCCCGTTTACGGGTGTCCTGCACGGCGCCGTCGGGAAGCCCGTGAACGGGCCTGACAGTGCGCGCGAATCCGCGTCCCTCGACCCGGCGTAAACGCCGGGCCTGAACCGCCTTCGGCGGACAAGGGGCGTGAACGCCCCTGCGGAAGCCCACTTGGCGAACATGTGAGGAAGCTCGCAGAACGCCGCTTCCGAACCTTCTCGCCGGCGAGTCAACGCCGTTCCGATATAACCACTGATCTACGCGCCGTTGCCGATGATCTCTTCGGCCAGCTTGCGATAGTCTTCCGCACCGTGCGAGTCGGCGGCGTATTGGAAGATCGACTGGCCGAAGCTGGGGGCCTCGGCCAGCCGAACGTTGCGGCGGATGCGCGTGGCCAGCAGCCGGGCGTTCGACCAGGGCGTCGACTGCCCTCGGGCGTTGGCGAAGAACGTTTCGAGGTCTTGCGCCACCTCGGCGGCCAGACGCGTGGCGGCGTCGTACATGCAGAGCACCACGCCGGTGAGCCTCAGCTCGGCGTTCACACGCTCGGAAATGAGTTGGATCGTTTCCAGCAGTTTGCTCAGGCCGTGCAGGGCGAGGAAGTGCGGCTGCAACGGGATGAAGACCTCGTGAACCGCGGCCAGGGCGTTCAGCGTCAACAGGCCGAGCGACGGCGGGCAGTCGATGATCAGATAGTCGGCCGCAGGCGATTCGTCCACGAGCTTCTGGCGAAGAATCGCTTCGCGCCCAGCGACGGCGGCCAGTTCCACTTCCGCGCCGGCCAGATCGAGGGTTGAGGGGACAAGCCAGAGGTTCTCGCCCACCGGACGGCAGACTTCCGAGAGACGGGTCTTGCCCAGCAGCACGTCGTAGATCGACAGGTCGTCAGGCTGCGGCTCGACGCCGACGTGGAGCGTGGCGTGGGCCTGCGGATCGAGGTCCACCAGCCAGACGCGCTGGCCGGCCGCGGCCAGAGCCGCGCTCAGGTTCACGGCCGTGGTCGTCTTGCCCACGCCGCCCTTCTGGTTCATGACGGCGATGGTGCGCATTCGGAGGCGTGGGTTGCGGGTGGGCGGAAACGGACGGACAATGCGTTACGACAACTTCTCAAGGAGCTTTTTGAGCGTGTCGGCGACGAGCGCGGGGTTGTCGCTCTGCACGAGCCGCTGGACCTGGTCCTTCGGAACCTTGAGCTTCGTTAGGGCCTCGGCCACGCGGATCCAGAGCTTGGAGCGGGCCTTGCCCTCGGCCAGGTAGAGGTCCGTCACCAATTCGCCGAGCCGCTGAAGCATGATCTCGTCGCGGTTCTCGTAATAATTGCGGATAATGCGGTCTTGGTAGGAGGATCGCTTGGCCATTTGCGGTCGGGCGTTCGGGTGGGACCCGTGTTGCGGAGGACTATTGGGGACATTGAACCTGTTGCGCGTCATTATGGGGGCTTTTGGTCGAATGTGCCAGGGGGCGCGTTTAGCAGCCGCCGGCACGGTGGCTTTGTAGAGGACCGACGTTCCGTCGGCCGCTGAACGATTACGGCTCTCCGAGAAATCTGCGGAACCGCCAAAAGTCTGTTCCTACGCGCGATCCCCCTTCCCCCTTCCGCCTTCCCCCCTTACGATGGTCCCATGCAACGCGGCCCACGACACCCGCTGATCACCGGCACGGTCATTACCGGTCTGGGAACGATCGTTTCGCGCGTGCTGGGGATGCTTCGCGACCACGCAACAGCATCGCTCCTAGGGGCCGGCGGCAGCCCGGTGGCCGACGCGTTTTTCTTCGGTTTTCGCATTCCGAATCTCTTTCGACGGCTGTTCGGCGAAGGGGCGCTGACGGCCAGTTATCTGCCGGTGCTGACGTCGCAGTTGGACAAGGACCCTCGCGTCGCGCGGCAGTTGGCGAGCGTGGTGGTGACGCTGCTGACGCTCGCGCTGATTGGCGTGGTCATTGTCGGCGAGGTAATCTTCGGGCTGTACTGGCTCGTCTGGTGGCTCATCTGGGGCGCCGATCCGAACGTGACGTTGCAGGTCGGGCTGGCCGCCGCCATGTTGCCCTATCTCCTGTTGATCTGCATCGCCGCGCAACTGACGACGATGCTCTATGCGGCCAGAGAGGTTGTCGTG
>JBDKUC010000478.1:0-10067 GCA_039679885.1 Thermoguttaceae bacterium
CTCTATTTGCTGGGCGTGGCGGTCGGGCTGGCCTGGTGGCTGATGGCCGTAGTCGCACTGTTGCGAATCATTCGAGCGGCCCGTTCCGCTCCGCCGCACTGCCGGCGATTGCTCATCGAGATCGCCGGTCGGCGAGCCGCTCGGGTGCAACTGTTGACAAGCCGTCGGGCGAAGCAGCCGTTCGCCTTTGCCTGGCATCGGGCCACGATCGTGCTGCCCGAGGACCTGTGCGGCGATCGGCAAGGCGTTCGCTTGGCGATCGCTCACGAATGGTCGCACATCGATCGCCGCGACTTTCGCGCCTGGTTTCTCGCCGGGCTGGTCCGCGTGCTCTTCTTCTATCAGCCGCTGGTGTGGTGGCTGCGCGGCCAACTGCGGCTGTGCCAGGATTATGTGGCCGACGCCCGGGCCAGTGGCCAAGCCGCCGCGCCGGAAGACTACGCCGAGTTTCTCGTCGTTCGCGCGGCCGCCGGGTCGTTGCATCCGGCGATGGCCGGTCTCGGACTGGGTTTTACGAAATCGGAACTCTATCGGAGGGTTGTCATGCTCGTACAAAACAGACCGTTGGAGAGCCGCCCACCGCGGCGGTGGACCGTCGCGGCAACATGCGCCGCCCTGCTCCTGGTGTCCGCCGTGGCAACGCTAACGATTTCACCCCGGCGCGCCGTCGCCGTGGCGCCAGCCGAGGCCCCAGACGTCCAGACCGGCCCGGCCAGCACCGGCGGAGGCTGCGAAGTGCCGCGGACCCCTGGCAAATCGCGATCGGGCGCGGGGGCCGTGACCATTTCAAACGTGTCGGGAAAAGCGGAGATGGTGGTCGGCGTTCGCCCTCGGGGGAACTGCTCGATCAGCGGCACAGTCGTCTCCACGACGACCGGCAAGCCGGTTGCGCGTGCCCGAATGTATCTGCATTACAACGTCACGCACGGCTCGATATTCATCAATGCGGCCGGCGATGGTACGTTCGTGTTCAAGGACATCCCGAAGGGACCGTTTTCGTTGCAGGTATCACGTACGCCCGGATACCAGGACACGGCCTATAACCCTGAAAGCACGCCGGGCCGCTTCCCGGCGTTCTCTCTTCACGACGGCGAGCACCGCTCGGGCATTGTGTTGAAGGCCAAGCCGGCGTACCGCGTTTCCGGTAGAGTGTTCGGCGAAAATGGAAAGGTCCCGGACCACGTCGGTCAGTTGATCGTCTTAGCCTGGTTCAAGGCGGACGACGGACGAACGTACGAGCACGAGCAAGCGCAGGTCAAAGCAGATGGCTCGTACGTAGTCGATGGGCTAAGCGGCAAACCAGTTTACCTGATGGTGGCCAACCGGCGAGCGGAAACGGAAGGTGATGGCTATTCGCCCATTTACTCCCCTAGCACCTTTTTCCGGGACGAGGCGAAGCTCGTTACGTTTGACGCCTCGCACCGCGCCGACGGCGTGGACATTACGCTGCGCAAAACGGGCGGCCTTGTGCTCGAAGGGACGGTGCGGGACGAAAGCGGACACCCCGTACCGGAAACGTTCGTTGTCGTTCATCATCGCGATATGCTGTTTGATCGTGTTTCAGCCTACACCGATGCACGAGGGCACTATGCGGTTCGCGGCTTGGGCGATGGCGAGGTCCTCGTCCATGTCGACGCCGTGCATCGCGGATTCGTCAAGACACGCGTCTCGGTCAACCTCGACAAGAAAACCGCGAAGATGCAACGCAATTTCACGTTGCACCGTGGCGTCTCGATTTCGGGCACGCTCGTGGACCAAGACGGGAAGCCGTGGCGGATTGGAAGTAGTTTTGGCTTCGCTAGAACCACCGGCGGTTCACAGGGGCCAGCTCCGACGCTAGGTTGGTCGGGGCTCCCTAACAAATACAGCATCCCCAACATCAGCGATGGGTCCGCCGTCTTCTTCATCCCAGGAGAAGGCGACTACGACAGCAGCCACATGATGTTCCCGACGAAAACCACGTTTGTCCTTCAGGGCATGATGCCGGGGCACACAACGCTTTTTTTCTCGCCCAAAAAGGAAGACGAGAAGGTCATCAAGATCCTCCATGACGGCCGGGACATCATGACGTCGGGCATCGACACCAAGCCCGGGCAAGAGATCAAGGACGTTACGATCGTGATTGGAGGCAAGTAAGCGGCGACGCCGGCCACGCCCTCTTAGGGCGTGCCACTCAAACTTCGGGCTTCGCCATTCGATCCCGGGCTTCATCGGCCCAAGGGCTGTCGGGCGCGAGCGACAAGAATGCCCGCCAGTGCTCGTCGGCCTCGTCGCGACGGTTCATTTCATCCAGCGTCCGCGCCAGGTGGTAATGGACGTCGGCGTAGTCCGGATGGTGACGCAGGGCGCCCTCGAAGGCGGCGACGGCCAGTTCCCGCTCGCCCGTCTCGGCCAACACGCACCCGAGATTGGCTCTCGCCTCGACGTAGTCCTCGTCCAGTTCGATCGCCATGTAGTAACGCTCGCGCGCAGCCGTCAAATCGCCCAGCCGATAGAGCAATTCGGCCACTTGGAAGCAGAGTTCCGGTTTTGGCCCCGAGGCGGCCATGACGGCGCGACACATTTCGGCCGCCTCGGCCACTTGGCCGTCCTCCTCAAGCTCGGCGGCCAGGCGGCACATTTGCTCCGGCGTTGTCGGAACGGCCGGGGGCGGCGTTGCCTCGGCTTCCCAAGCGTCAAAGTCGAACCGCAACTGCCCGCCCGGCTCGACGAGTCCCTCGCCCTGCCGCAGGAGAATCTCCCGGCCGTGAACAATCACCGAGAGTTGGGCCAGCGGCCTCGCCACATTCGGCAGGTAGCCGGCAAGGACGGCCAGCTTCTTCTCGATCGACGCCGGCGACGCGCCGGCAGCCAACAGTTCGGTCAACCGGCGGGCCGTCGCCACTTCCTGAAAATCGAAATATGGAAGCCTCCGCACCTCGTGGGCCGGCACGATCAGCCCTCGGCGGTGCCAGCGGCGAATCACGGCGATCGGCACGCCCAGCAGGTCGGCCAGCATGGCGGGCGTGTAGAGGCGGTGGACCGCCTGCTCGGCGTCGACCAGCCCCAGCCGCTGCCAGAGCTGCGTTTCGGCGATCACCTGGATCGCGCCACGCTCGATCTGCCGGCGCGTTGCTTCGTCGAACAGGTCATCCTCGCTGCCTGCCTCGGCGAGTGGAAACACTTCATCGCCCACAACGATCACTTGCACGGACGGGTCGGGCCGGTCCTGAACCGTTCCACCGTGCTCGCGGATCAGTTGGGCGGCGTCGCGCTTGGCCATGCTGGCCAGGCGGCCGACGATGGCGATGCGCTGGCCGCGAAGCAGGTCGGAAGGAGTTTCGGTCATGGGCCCAGCGGGACGGGTGTGGTAAGCGAAGCTTGATGCTGCCAGCCGAAACCACCGGCAGGGAGTTGCTACTCCAAGAGGCACCAGTGGCAGGCCGGCCTCACACGCAGCTTACCCGTGAGCAACGACCGCTGTCAACGGTGCGTGGGGAAGCGGCCGGAGGATTGCAGAGTAGGCCCTAGGCGTTTGTAGCCCCGCCTTTAGGCGGAAAATGACCGGCTAAAGCCGGTAGGCTCTTGGTCACGCAGCAACCTATCGCCTTCGGCCATGGAAGCCGGGCGGGATCGGTCGGGAGCGAAGCCGTTGCTCGTTCAGGTCCGACGAGCCGAGCATCTGACTGTCGCCGGCTCCCCGTTGCTCGGCGTTCTGCGAGGGCTTTTGCAGGAACTCGGGGAGCACGGCTCGCGCGTACATGCCATAGGGCGGATGGGAGCTTGCCTCGCGAAGCACTCCCTCGACGTTCTCGCCCGACTTCAGCGACAGAAAGCTCGGAACGTTGGTGCAATGCGATTCCCAGAGCGTTTGGCCTTGATAGATGAACTTGAGGAACGTGATGTACTCTTGCACTTGGTAGGTGCCTGAATGTATGTAACTGACTTCTCTCGGCTTCGGGCCCTCGACGGTCGCGACGAGTTGGACTTCGGCGGACGCATCAATTGGGCAGCCGAGGTCCTTGAGTTTCTTCGTCAGCGACTCTTCCGCCTTCGCCTTGGCCGTCGGATCGGGAATGCCCGAGCAGTCGAGCTTAACGTGCGTCCCCTTGTGGAACACGAACAGGTCAGGCTGTTCGAGTGCCTTCTTCAGGGTGGCGACCGCTTGTGGGTGGGGAATGTGCGAGGCCAGCAGCATGCCTACGTTCCCGCCGGGGCAGGCGAGGAAGGTCGTGCCATTCAGGCTGCGAACTTGCTCGGCGCCATGGTAATGCCAGAGCTTGACCTGGTTGCTCAACTCGATCAAGTACTGCTTGCTTAACAGCAGATATCCTTCGTCCGGAAATGCGATTTCACTATCCAGCCAGAGACCGGGCAGTGCGAAATTCTTTTCCAGCTTTCCGGTCGAAGTCTCCCAGACGAGGACTCGATCGCCGGCGATGCACCCGATCTTGCGGCCCGAAGGGCTGAACGCCAGCGATGGATTCCCGAGCGGCTGAGGCGTATCCTGCGCGGCCACGATTTCGTGGCTCTCGATGTCGAACAGGGCTAGGCAGTTTTTGCTGGCGATGGCAATCAGCTTGCGATCGGGACTGATCGCAGGCTTTCCACCGATGCCCATCTCGATGTGGCAGATCGGCTGGCCGGTGGACAAATCCCAGATCGCCATCTTTCCGCCGCTGCTGGCCGTGGCCAACCGATCGGCGTCGATGAACTCGGCCCAGGGGATGTCTTGGTCGGGCCCCCAATCGCCGTCGTGGGGCGTCCAACTGAGCCCCCGGTTGATCTTCTTGCCCTTGACGGTCCAGATTTCGAGCCGGTTGTGAGTGCCGTGCCCGAACTCATTCCTACACATTAGAATCTGGTGTCCGTCGTCGTGCATGGCCAAAGGCGCCATGTTCTCGCCCTGGGACGTCGCAGTGGAGACGACGCGGCCGCTCTGAAGATCGCAGACGAGCAATCGCAGCGTCTTGACGTCCATCCGGTCGAGGCAATAACCGACAACCGCGGACTTGGCCACCCGACTGACAGCGAGCCCGGTGAGCCCTTCGAAGAAATCGGATTTTGGCGGCAGCGCGACCGAGCGAGGATGATAGTCGAGCGCGGGCGCGGTCGGGACGGAGACGTTCCACGGTGCATCGATCGGGGCCAACAATACGGCTTGCGACTTGGTCCAGTTCACCTTCACCGTCCGCGGCCCGCTCGTCGCGGCGTCGTCGCCGTCGGCCGCATCCCCCGATTTCCCGTCCACCTTCTCGAAAGGACTGTCGACGTTCTGCTTGGCAATGTAGTCCTGATCGGCCTTGCTCAACTTTTCGAGCGGGATCTTGACCTTCTGGCCATCCTCGCGAACAAGGATTGCTCTCTCACCGTCGGCCGATTCGAGCTTCGCCCGCACCTTGTGTTTGCCCGTTGCATCGGTCCACGTGCGATACTCGTCCGCACGAACGGCCGAAATGATCAGAAAACTCAGACACACGGAAACGAGGAAGCATCGCGACGTTTTCGAGATGATGGACATAGTTGCTCCTTTTTCAGCACGGGGAGGAGACCAGCCAGAACTACTGCCATCCTACCAAAAATAGCGACGTGTGGAAGATGCCCGCCGCAGTTACGGCAAAACGAATGGCGAGACCTTTTTCCCAAGCGCCGCAGGCAAAAAGACACGCGTCGGGACTGCATCATCGGTTGTAGCTCCGCCTTCAGGCGGCCGCGCTTCGCGATCGCCCTGAAGGGAGGCTCGCCCATTTTGCGGAATCGCCCGCTCGTGCGTACAATGGCGTCGTTTGGTTTCCGCTGTCCGTGTGGGGACGCCGCAAGCGAGCAACTGATAGCCACGCTCTATTCACACGCCGTCGTGGGGCTTGGTCTTGGGCGGCTCTATGCGGATCGGCCCATGCCTTGGACCTATTGGGGCATCGTGACGCTGCTGCCGATGGTTCCCGATCTCGATGTCTTTTCCGTGGCCGCCTACGGCAGCCCGTTGGGCCATCGCGGCATCACACACTCGCTTCTGTTCGCCGGCTTGTTGGGCGCTGCGACGGCGGCGCTCTGCTATCGACGCTTCCGCGTCCGTTGGTGGTCGCTTGCCTCGCTGCTGCTGGCGATCAT
Source organism: Thermoguttaceae bacterium (assembly GCA_039679885.1). Lineage (GTDB taxonomy): Bacteria > Planctomycetota > Planctomycetia > Pirellulales > Thermoguttaceae > JAJFUI01. Next base: position 6,091 of record JBDKUC010000478.1, read on the forward strand.
CGCGTCGCATGGGCTGTTGGACGCGATGACCTGGGGCGGCGAGACAGTCCCGTTCTTCTGGCCTCTCGGCGGCCGTTACGGGAACTGGGGGCCACTGCCTGTCTCCGACGTTGGCATCGATCTTTCCGACTTGATCGACAGCCGCGCTATCCGCGCCGAGCTATTATGGCTTTGGCTGCCGACGATCGCGGCCGTTTCGATCAAACTGCTTTACGATCGCTTCGCCCAACGCAGAATGCCATGATTAAGGATCGTCCGACAACAACTTGCGCCATTGCGCTGTAGGATGGACTTCCTAGTCCGTCCAGTTTGGGACGGACTTGGAAATCCGTCTTACGGTGTTTTGACCACCCTGTTCCGCGATGGCGACTTAGAATGAAGGGCAAGACGCTCGCGATGAAAATGACGATCGTTGTCGCGGTGACCGCTGCAATGGTCGCTGTTTGCTATCACTTCGTCGATCGGCCGGTGGCGTGGTTCGTCCACCAGCACAGCCCGTTGTTGTGCGGGCTGCTGTTGTGGCCGCCGCGAGTATCCGACGTTCTCAAGTTCGCGGCGCCGCCGGCTATCGCTCTGGTGTTTCTTTGGTGGCTGGTGCGGCGAAACGGCCGGCTCCAAAGGGTGCTGTTGGCCATCTCCTGCAATGTCATCGTCACCACACTGATCAAGCAGTTCTTGAAATGGAGTTGCGGCCGCTACTGGCCCGAGACGTGGAAGAACGGCAATCCGTCGCTGATCCGCGACAACGCGTACGGCTTCCATCCTTTCCATAGCGGCGTCGCGTATGAGTCTTTTCCCTCAGGCCATGCCGCGGTGATTTGCTCGGTGCTGTCGATCCTCTGGCTCGCCTACCCGCGATGGCGGTGGTGCTATGCGATCTTCGGCGCGGCGGTTTGCGTGTCGATGGTCGGCACGAACTATCACTTCGTGAGCGATGTCGTTGCGGGCGCCGTACTCGGCTCGATGACCGGCGTCCTGATGACGCGGCTGTTTCGGCTGAGAGCGGCCGACCCCGACATCAAGGAGGACTGCAAAGTCGGCCACAGGCGTTCGTAGTCCTGCCTTTAGGCGGAAAATGACCGGCAAAAGCCGGAACTACGAACGACTTTGCAGTTCTCCGACCCTGACATCAAGGACGAGCCGCTGCCGGCGTCGATGCCTTGAACAGCCCGAACTCGCGAAGGGTGGGGCAATCGCGGGCGTCGAGGATCGTCAGCCGCACCTTCGCGGCGGTCACCGGCGGAAAACGCAACAATCGCTTATAGCCGATGGTCGTCGCCGCGGCGATCTGCTTCCACGCGGCGCCGTCCCAGGCATCCAACTTGAACTGTTCGACTCGCTGGCCGGCGGCGTTCATCTCCTGAAGCATCGCCCGATCGAACGTGACGGGCTGTCCGAGGTCGATTTCCAGCGAAGCCTGGACTACGCCATCGGCCGGCGTCCAATAGGTCTCGCCGTTGCCGTCGACGGCCATCGCGGCGTCATGGCCAGCGGCGGCGCTGCTCGCCACGACCGATTTTCCCGCAGCCAAGTTGGTCTTGAACGTATTGTCCAGCGCCACTCGCAGTTCGCGCAACCTGGCGACGTCGTTCTCGTGGAACCGCCCTCGCCGGTCGGGCGGAACATTGAGCAGCAGCACGGAATTCCGGCCGACCGAGCGGTAGTAGATGTCCAGCAGGTGCGTCAGCGACTTCACCCGCTTGTCTTCCCCGCTGTGGTAGAACCAGCCCGGTCGAATCGACACGTCGCATTCGGCCGGATACCAGGCCAGGTTCTTCGCGTCGGGAAGGTAGCGGCGGTGGCCCAAGTCCGGCGCGACCAGATCGCCGCGTGCGTAGGGAATCACGCTCCACTCGCTCTCGCGGGCGAGCCCATCCTCGTTCCCAACCCAGCGGACATCCGGTCCGCCGATGGCCGCGACGGCGCTGGGCTGGCATTCCCGCACTAGCTTCAGATAGCCATCGAAATCGTACGTCTGCTTCTTTCCGTTCGGGCCTTCGCCGCAAGCCCCGTCCCACCAGACTTCAGCGATCTCGCCGTAGCCAGTCAGCAGTTCGCGCAACTGATTCTTATAGTACGTGTTGTAGGCGTCCGTGCCATAAGTGCTCTCGTGACGGTCCCAAGGCGAAAGATAGAAGCCGAACTTGAGACCGCCTTTGCGGCAAGCGTCAGCCACTTCCTTGACCACGTCTCCGTGGCCGCCTCGCCAAGGGCTGTTCTTCACGCTGTGTTCGGTGTACTTGCTCGGCCAAAGGCAAAACCCGTCGTGGTGTTTGCAGGTCAAGATCAGGATCTTTATGCCGGCCGCTTTGCAGGCGGCAACCCACTGCGCGGCGTCAAACTCGGTGGGATTGAACAGCTTCGGGTCTTCCGTCCCGGTTCCCCATTCTTGGCCGGTGAACGTGTTGATCCCGAAATGGACGAAGCAGTTGAATTCCGTCTCCTGCCAGGCCGCTTGCTGCGGCGTTGGCATGATGTGGGCTGCCTTGCGCAAGACGTCCGTCGCGATTTTCGCGGCCGGTGCGCCGCCGAATGCCGGCGCCGCCAGCAAGCCAAACAGGATCGTCCAGATCGTTAACCGAATCGTTTTCACATCGTCCTCTCGGTAGGAGACTTTTTCCGTCAATTGCCAGGCTGCGGCGTCGAAATCCGCTCGTTCGGGAGCGAGTGACTGCCTTAACCTAACGGGTCTGCCTCGAATGTCAAGAACGCAGAGACATGGCAGGAGAACCGCATGGTCGTTCGTAGTTTAGTGATTCAGTCTGTTAGGGATTTTTGGGTGCCATGCTTGCTAAGCGAGCGCAGCGAGACAGCAAGCATGTTCGCCGTCGAATCATGCCCACGCAAGCGTGGGACATGGCACCCATTCGTCCTGAATGACGCAGCATACAGACTGTGATTTCTGAGACAGTACACTGGTTCCGGCTTTAGCCGGTCGTTTTCCGCCTAAAGGCGGAACTACGAACGCCGACCCGCGCCGTGACAAGACAACAATCGCCAAGACGCGAAGAGGACATGAACGTCAAGGCGTGGCCGCGGCCGTTTATTCCGATTGGGCAGGCCATGACGGCAAAGCCTGCGATGTGGGCAAATCGCGGGTTTTTGCCAGACTTTTCCGTGTCGGCGTGTCCTGAAAAGAACTTGAATATTTCTTCGCAAGCTTAAGTAGCGCCGGCAGTTGGGTTTCTGACCGAATCGCGAATTCTCTCCCTTGCTGACGGTTTGCCATCCTCGAAAAAATCTGGCAGACTCGGTGGGAGAATTGCGCCCTATGGTTGCAGTGGTTGCCGCCGGTTGTGCGCGGCTTTCGTAGATGGTTATGGGGACGCGAAAAGCACACTGCTGTCAAAGGAACATTGTCATGAATAGACTTGCTCGCCTGATTCCACTGGTCTCCGCCCTGTCCGGGTTGGCCATGTCGGCCTTGGCTCAATGCCCATCGGGCTCGATGACCTGCGGCGACGGTCAAACGTACCGCATCGTCTATCAAACGGTGCTCGAACAACACCAGGCGACGGCCTACCGCATCGATTACGAGACGGTGTTCGACGAGCGGCCAGTGACTACCTACAAGCCGGTGATGGAAACGGCCGTCCGCGAGAACCGGTACACGGTCGCCCGGCCGGTGGTCGAGACCGGCTACCGCGACGAGACCTACACGGTCCAGCGGCCCGTCTATGAGACGGCCGAGCGCGAGGAGCAGTATACGGTGATGAAGCCGGTCTATGAGACGGCTTACCGCACCGAGTATCACACGGTCTTCCAGCCCGTGACGACCTACCGGACGCAGCTTGTCGACCAAGGTTGCTTCGCTGAGCAAACCGTCATGAAGCCATGCCATCCGGTGACTCGCCTTACCTGGCAGTCCGGCGGCTGCGCGGTCGATCCGGCCACGGGCCAAACCGTGTATCATCGCGGGGGGCTCTATTGGGTCACGACGCCGCGCGGCGAGTACGAGGTCCAGCGTGACTGGCATC
>JBDKUC010000227.1:0-16419 GCA_039679885.1 Thermoguttaceae bacterium
GCAACGCTCAGCTCAACCACGCCCTTTCAGGGCGTGCCACCCGACACTGGCTCTCGCGGGGCGTGCCACCCGACACTGGCTCTTGCAGAGCGAGCCAGCCGATTCCGGCAACCGGTCTCTTTGCTCGCCATTGCCTGCCGGCCGCCTACGGATGCAGCGGCACGGGCGTGAAGCCGACGATGATGAACGCCAGCGTGAGCCAGCCGAGGATCATCCGGCCGATGCCCAGCGGCTCGTCGTCGTTGGCCGTCGGCGGATGAATTGGCCCCATCAGCAGCAACAGCACGAGCATGAGCGTCCACTGCCAGAGGTGCGGCAGGTCGAGCATGACCAGCAGAATCGCGACCAGCAGCAGCGTGCTGGCCACGGCATGGGCGCGGCGGCGAAGAATCGCATAGAGGACGTGCCCGCCATCGAGCTGCCCGATCGGGATCAGGTTCAACGAGGTGATAAACAGGCCCACCCAGCCGGCGAAGGCCATCGGGTGCAACATGCCGACGTTGATCGGCACGTCCGCAAACATCGGCCCGAGAATCCAGTCGAAGAGCGCTCTGAAGATCAGCGGAGAGTAGATCTGCAGATTGCCGCCGTCCTTCACCGCCGGAATCACGGCCACGGGCTCTGTCAGATAGAGGCCAAGGACGCAGAAGATCAGCGCCGGAACCAGTCCGGCCAGCGGCCCGCTGATGCCGATGTCGAACAGGGCCTTGCGGCCTCCGATGCGCGGCTCCATGAAGATCACGGCCCCCAACGTGCCAAACGGCGGCAGCGGCAGCGGCACGAAGTACGGAAGGCTCGCGGCGACGCCATAGCGGCGGGCCTGAATGAAATGCCCCATCTCATGGCAAAGCAGGATCGTCATCAGCGGCGCCGCATAGCGGAGCCCACTGGCGAGCGCCGCGAGCAGACCGGTGTGATTGTCGCCGATCACCGTTCCGATCCAGAGCGTGCTTAGGCACGTAAGGCCGAAGAGCACGGCCGGCACGTGCCAACCGTGACGTCGCGGCGGGCGCGGCCTGGGCTGCGGCCATGCCCAAGGGCTGCCCGGCTCGACATCGACCACCTCGGCGCGGAGGACGTCCGGCTCGCGTTCTGTTCCGTCGCTGAATTGATTCTCCATCTGCTGCATTTTAGCTTTCGCCGCGGGGTCGGCAAGCCGGGCTTGCGGCCGCCCGCGTGGAATCAGATACTAGGGACGCTGCGGGGGCCGTACCAGTTCTCGCGCCAGCGAAAATGAGACGGTTCCTTTGCGGCGGTTATCGAGCGATGCTGCCGCACGTCTTGGCAGACTCGTTTTGTGACATCGACTATCGCGCCCCCCGGAAGCCCGCCCATGCTCGATCGCTTCTTTCGTCTGTCGGAAAACAAGACCAACGTCCGCACGGAGCTGTTGGCTGGACTGACCACCTTCTTGACGATGGCCTACATCATCGTCGTCCAGCCGATGATCCTGTCGGGCCAGACGTCGGGCCGGGTGACCGAAATGGACTTCGGCGCCGTCATGACCGCCACGTGCCTGGCCGCGGCATTGGCGACCGCCGTCATGGGGCTCTACGGCCGGTATCCGATCGCTCAGGCCCCCGGCATGGGCGAGAATTTCTTTTTCGTCTTCACGCTGTTGCCGGCCGCCGCTCAAGTCATCGCCATGCAGGAGCGGACCGGCGACGTCGATCCCGGCGGCGTCATGGCGTGGCAGATCGGCCTCGGCGTCGTCTTCTGGTCCGGTGTCCTGTTTCTCATCCTGTCGATGTTGGGCGTCCGCGAGAAGCTGATTGAAGCGATCAGCCCGAGCATGCGCAACGGCATCGCCGTCGGCATCGGTCTGTTCATCGTGTTGATTGGACTGAGGAATGCGAAGTTGCTGCTCATTGATCGCGACAACGGCTGGGCGTTCAATCCCCAGTTCGCCTCGCCGGACCTCATCGTGTTCTTCTTCGGCCTGCTGGTGACCGCCGCCCTCTACGCCCGGCGAATCCGCGGCTCGATCATCTTGGGAATTCTCGCCGCTGCGGCGCTGGCCATCGGGCTGAAACTTGCCCTGCCGCACCTGGGCGGATGGATCAATGGCTGCCAGGCGGTGCGGAACTCCGACCTGCTGGCGAAGTTCGTGATCGCCAACCAAGTGGTCGCCGGCCCGCCGTCGATCGCGCCGACCTTCCTAAAGCTGGATCTCGTGGGCTCGCTATCGCTCAAGATGCTGCCGTTCATCCTGATCTTCCTGTTCATGCTGCTCTTCGACACGCTGGGCACGCTGATGGGCGTGGCCGAGCAGGCGGGCCTGATCCGCGACAACCGCCTGCCCCGCGCCCGCCAGGCCCTGATGTCCGACGCCATCGGCGCCGTCGCCGGCGCTGCCTTGGGAACCAGCACCGTCACAAGCTTCGTCGAAAGCGCCGCCGGAGTCGAGCAAGGCGGCCGAACCGGACTGACCGCCCTCTGCGTCGCGGCCCTGTTCCTCCTCGCCCTGTTCTTCGGACCGATCATCCAAATGATGGGCACTTACGGCCCGATCACGGCCCCGACCCTGGTCGTCGTCGGCACGCTCATGATGCGGAACGTCGTGAAGATCGATTGGGACAACTACGCCGAAGGCCTGCCGGCGTTCCTCATCATCGCCGGCATTCCCTTCAGCAACTCGATCGCCGACGGGCTGGCGCTCGGGTTCATCGCCTACCCGCTCGTCAAGCTCCTCTCGGGCCAGGGCCGCGACGTGAAGTGGCTGATGTACCTGATGGCCGCGGTCTTGGTCGCCTATTTCGTCCTCGTCCGCGCCCAGACCGTCTGATCGCTCGCCAGCGTTTTTTCGTAGGTTAGGCTTCAGCCTAACGCGGCGCTGGGTGCCATGCTTGCTAAGCGAGCGCAGCGAGACAGCAAGCATGCTTGCCGCTTCCTCATGCCCACGACAAGCGTGGCGCATGGCACCCCGGCCACTGACCACTAATCACTAACCACTAATCACTAATCACTAACCACTAACCACTAACCACTAACCACTAACCACTAACCACTAACCACTCCGGCGTTTCCCTGCCTTCTCTGACGGTTCTTCCGGATGCGACGTTTGCACGCAACGTTCCTCCCGGGCAGACGGCGCAGGCGCGCGGAGCTGAGTTGTTCTATGCGACTCCGGCGCGCCGATACACGGATCGAGTAGCCGCAATAGCTTGCGGCTCTCGCACGGCAACGGCGCCCTATGCTCGAAAACCGCAACCTGAAGCTCGATTTGCTGGCCCTCACGCTGCTGGCCGGCGTCGTATTTCTTGCGGCGGCCTTGCTGAGCTACGACCCGGCCGACCCTCCAAGTCGGCTCGTCTTCCCACCGCACAGTCAGCCGATGAACATGTGCGGCCATTGCGGGGCGGCCATCAGCCGGGTGCTGTTCGAGGGGCTCGGCCTGGGCGCCTATTACCTCCTGCTTTCCCTCGGTTTTCTCGACGCCGCGCTCCTGATCCGACGCGAGATCAACCAGCCCTGGCTCCGGGCCGCCGGGTGGCTGCTCTCCCTGATCGGCGTCACGGCCCTGGCCGCCATGGCCCTGCCCGGGCTGTCGCCTGGCCCCGTCATCGGCGCCGGCGGATATCTCGGCGTGATGGCGAAGACCCTCCTGCAAACCCAACTGGCCAGCGTCGGCGCCTACATCTTCGCTCTGAGCATGGTCCTCGGCGGGCTGCTCCTGGCCACCGACTACGCCCTGGTTCGGCTCGTGGCCTGGACGTTCGGCCGGGTGACGCGCGGCTTCGGCCGCGGCGTCCTCCAGGTCGGGACCGCGTACGCCCAGAAACTCGGCGCGAAGCGGTCCGATCTCGACAGCTTCGATTTCGGCGAGGCCGATGGCGAAGGGCCGGCCGTCAAGATGTCCGGCCGTCAGCTCGGGACGCATGAGCCCGAGCACGAGAAAGAGCCGGAGAGCGAACCAGAGCAACAGCAAGAGCCCTCGCACGAGGATGAAACGCCCGTCAGTGCGCCGAAGACCTTGGCCTCGCGTGTCGGCATCAGCCGGCCGAAGGCGAAAAAGGCGGAAAAGCCTGTCCTCGACGAGATGAACGAGTCGGACCTCGGCGGCAACACTTCCGACTACGAGTTGCCGAGCCTCGACTTGCTCTTGGAGGGCGAGTCCTTCTGCTTCGAGGCTCAGGAAAAAGAGGTTCGCCGGAAGGCGAAAGTCCTCGAAAAGACCTTCGCCGATTTCGGCTTCAACGTTCGGGTGGTCGAGATCCAGACCGGCCCGGTCATCGCCCAGTTCGAGGTCGAACTCGAGGCCGGCCTGCGCCTGAGCAAGATCACCGGATTGGCCGACGACTTGGCCATCGCCCTGCGTGTGCCGAGCGTCCGCATCGTGGCCCCGCTGCCGGGCAAGAACACCGTGGGCATCGAAGTGCCGAACAACGACCGCCAGATCGTCCGCCTCCGCGAGGTCATGGAGGAGGCCAATGGCAAGGCCCAAAAGATGCGGATCCCGATCTATTTGGGCAAGGACGTCGCCGGCAGCCCCCTGATCGTCGATCTGACGACGCTGCCCCACCTGCTGATCGCCGGCCGCACGGGCACGGGCAAGAGCGTCTGCCTGAACTCGATCATCGTCTCGATGCTCATGACGCGGCGGCCCGACGAAGTCCGCATGTTGATGGTCGACCCGAAGATGGTCGAGTTGAGCCCCTACCGATGCCTGCCGCACCTGATGCACCCGGTGGTGACCGACATGCGGAAGGCCGAAGCCATTCTGGCCTGGGCGGTCGAGAAGATGGAGGAGCGGTATCACCTCTTGGCCCGCGCCGGCGTCCGCCACGTCAGCGTCTACAACCAGTTGGGCGAAGAAGAGTTGATGGAGCGGATCAAGCCGGAGGACGACGAGGAGCGAAAACACATCCCGACGCACATGCCCTACATCGTCATCGTCGCCGACGAGTTGGCCGACTTGATGATGACCGCCGCCAAGGAGGTCGAAGGGCACATCATCCGCCTCGCGCAGAAGAGCCGAGCGGTCGGCATCCACCTCGTGCTGGCCACGCAAAAGCCGACGGTCGACGTCATCACCGGCCTGATCAAGTCGAACTTGCCCGCCCGAATCGCCTTCCAGGTGGCCAGCCGAACGGACAGCCGCGTCATTCTCGACGAAATGGGCGCCGACAAGCTCCTAGGCAACGGCGACATGCTCTTCCTTTGGCCGGGTACGAGCACCTTGCTCCGCGGCCAAGGGACGTATCTGTGCGACGACGAGATCTCGAAGGTCATCGGCGCCGTGGCGACCGAGGAACCGCAGTTCGTCAAGGAACTCGTGCAGCTCAAGGTGGCCGCGCCCGCCGGCGATGGCAAGAAGGTGCCGAACCGCGACGAACTGTACGAGTCGGCCATCGACATCGTCATCCGCGAAGGCCGCGGTAGTGTCTCGCTCTTGCAGCGGTCGCTCGGAATCGGCTACGGCCGGGCGGCCCGGCTCATCGACTTCATGGCCGAGGACGGCATTGTCGGCGAATACAACGGCTCGCAAGCCCGCGAAATCCTCGTCACCCTCGAGCAGTGGCAGCAGATGAGCGGTCACGCCGACGGCGAGAGCGCGAGCGACGGCTCGCCGCCCAAGCCGCGGCGGAACAAGATCGTCATGGACGAGCACAACGGCGGCGATTCGGCGGACGAACCGCACCACGACGACGCCGATCCGCCCTGGGATGAGGATGAAGAGACAGCCGAGGACGAGCCGGAAGAGGACGTCGACGACGAAGAGGATGACGACGAAGAGGATGACGAAGTCGACGAGGAGGAGGACTTGGCGGACGATGAAACGGACGCGAGGCCGGCCCCCCGCAGACAGTGGAAGGCCGAAAGCGCCTAGCTTTTGGCGGCTGCCAAAGAACAACTTGGCGGAATGAAACTGCGTGGCACGCCCTGAAAGGCCGTGGCGGGTGTCGTACCGCAATTGGCCGATTTATCACGCCCTTTCAGGGCGTGCCACCCAGACTCGAAAACTTGTCTCTTCACGCCGCTACTGCAGCGGCAGCCGGGTGCCATGCTTGCTAAGCGAGCGCAGCGAGACAGCAAGCATGCTTGCCGCTTCTCATGCCAACGACCTGTGCCCACGCACGCTGGCCGCTACTGCAGCGGCAGCGGGTGAACCTGTTGGCCGCCAACCCCTTCGGGAACCACGATGGGTTGCCCAGCCGCGGGCGGCACGCCCATCGGACCGGCCGGCGCCGGCGCGACGATCGGTGCTGTGCCCGTCGCCGAGTGGAGGTCCCGACGCAGTTGTTCGGCTCGGCCAATCAGCTCCGGGCTCGAAGTGACCGCCTGCGGCCGCAGTTGGAAGTCCAAGGGACGTTGGTCCCGAATCTGGCCCGGCACAAAGTTCTCCGACACGAAATCCAACGGCGGGACTTCATACCAGGGCGGCGGAATCCACCGCGTCGTGGTGAGCGTCTCGTAGCCGTCTTTGACCAGCGTAATCTTGCGCGTGCCGTAGTAAGTGAAATCTGCCGCGACGGGCGTGATCCCGATCTCGTGATCATCAACGTAGAGCAGCGCGCCAGGCGGATTGGTCCGGACCATCAACCGCCGCTGAACGCAGCCGCCGCCGAGCAGCAACAATCCGACCGCCAGCAACACGCAGCGGGCAACCGATCGCATTGGACGGCTTGTGAGCATCAGTCGCAAGAAAAAGGACTTCCGAAACCAGCCAAAGACGAGGCGGCGGAGTATAGCGTCTTGGCGAAAGCGTCGCTAGGGCACGTTGGCCAATTCGCGAGCCACGTGGGGCAGGTCGCGCCTTGTACGGGATGGCTCGAAAACCCATCTTGAAATCGTCGACCAGATGCGGCATAGATAGGCGTGCCCCATATCAGAATGACGCCCGTAGTCGGCGATCAGCCATTCGAGGGGGTTTCGGAGCGCTTAATACCAGCGGGTGGGATGCTGTGCGTTGATTGTGTGTGACTAAAGTGACGCTATAGTAAGCACTTGCGACAACGCCGCAAGCCATAAGTCAGATAGTGAATCAAAGAGGCGCTCCGATACCTATCAACGCCGCTACTTCTTCCGGAGGATGAAAACCGTGTCGGCCATGCTTTCATCGAGCTTCAGCGGCTGATCGATCTCGTACCAGAAGTCGTAGACATCGCAGAGCTCGAAGGCCGGCACCGACTTCAGCAGGCGGCGAAACTGCCCGACCGAATAGATGCGGAACTGGAATTCGTGCCGCAGACGGAACTCCCGGCCGCTGCGACGGACCAGCAGATTCACCCGGAGGTTTTCGACGCGGCGACGCCGGTCGGTCTCGAGCACCCGCAACGTCACGGTGACCTCCGTTTGCCCCTGCCGTTCCGTCCATCGCTCGCCGTCTTCCTCGGCGGCGTCCGGCGGAAACAGATGCAGCCCCAGGACGTAGATGCCGCCCTGCCGCAGGCTGCCGGCAACGCATTCCAGGTGCCGTCGGGCCGCGTCCTCCGTCAGAAGATGGCGGAACGTGTTCACCGGGCAGTAAGCGGCGTCGACCGGCCTCGGGAGGCGGAAATCGGTCATATCGCCGTTGAACAGCCGGGCCCGAAGCCCCCGTCGAGCCAGCCGGTCCTTAGCAAACTGGAGCATCGAATCACTGAGATCGAGCCCGGTCAGCCCGTAGCCGCGTGCGGCCAACGCGGCCACGAGTCGCCCCGTCCCGCAGGCCGGCTCCAAAAGCCGCCGCGCCGGGAAAGGACAATATTTATCGCATGCAGCCGCGATGAAATCTGCCTCCCGCCGCGTATCCGAACGGAACGCAATATCGTAGTAACGGGGAAAGTCGTACCAATCTTGCTGAAGTGGACGCTTTGCTGTCACCGAAAACACCTTTACCCCAGTTTGCCCCGCCTGATGGCCGGTTGGCCTTGCGGCGGCGGTCGCTTATGATAAACTCAAGATTCGAGAGTGACTTGCACCCCTAGCTCAATTGGATAGAGCATCGGTCTACGGAACCGAAGGTTACAGGTTCGAGCCCTGTGGGGTGTACTTTTCAAGCCCTTGCGTGGCAAGGGCTTTTGCCGTTTCTTGGGTGCCGATTGTAGCCGCGCCGCCTGCGAGCGTCAAGAACCTGGTCGTTCGGCAGTTCCGCCTCTAGGCGGCATTCACTACGACGAATGCCGGCTGAAGCCGGAACGGCGAACAACTTTGCTGCCTCCTAGGCGAACCCGTTGAACCTCTCGGCCGTTGGCGGCTATACTGCGACGTTTACGCTTTATCGGGAGGACCGGCACCTGCCACGCGGCAGACAGAAATGTCTGCCCTCCCGGGTTTGAACACGTTTCGTTACGGACATCGAGTCCGACCAAGGATTGAACCATGACATCTTTAGTGCCTCCGCACGGTGGTTTGACGGAGCCGGTTTGCCGGACCGTGGCTGCCGAGGCCATCGACGGTTTTCTCGCCCACGCCAAGACCCTGCCGAAGGTGCCCGTCTCGGACGCCGACCTCTCGACCGTCTACCGCCTTGGCGATGGCGGTCTGAGCCCGTTGATCGGCCCGATGGACTCGAAGACCTACAATCGCGTCCTTGACGAATCAGTGATCGAACACAACGGGAAGCTCTACGCCTGGACGATCCCGCTGGCGCTGCCGGTCACGAGCGAGTTGGCCGCCCGCATCCATGCCGGCCAGCAGGTGGCGCTCGTCGCTGCCAACGGCGACATCGTGGCGGTCCTGGACGTGACGGACGTCTATCCGTGGGACAAGCAGAAGTATCTGCGTTGCGTCTACCTGACCGAGCGGACCGATCACCCTGGCGGCGATATGGTGCTCAAGGCCGACGCCGACAAGACGCATCTGCTGGGCGGGACCATTCAGGTCTTGCCGCAGCCGAAGGACCCGCGGTTCGGCAAGTACGTGCTCACGCCCCGCGAGGTCCGCAAGCTGCTGGCCGAGAAGGGCTGGCAGCGGGTCGTGGCCTTCCAGACTCGCAACCCCCTGCATCGCGCCCACGAATACGCCCTCGTCTATGGTCTCGAAACGCTGGTCCGGGCCGGCCACAACGCCGGGGCCTGCCTGAATCCGCTGATCGGCGAGACGAAGGGCGACGACGTCGACGCCGACGTCCGCATGCACACCTATGAGTCGCTGATCCAGAACCGAGCGCTGGGCGATGGCGACGCCGATGCGGCGCTGTGGCGTTCACGCGGCGAATCCGTGCCCGACCGGGTGATCCTCCTCGGACTCGACATCAAGATGTTCTACGGCGGCCCGAAGGAAGCGGTCATGCACGGCATTTACCGCCAGAACTTCGGGTTCACCGACATCATCATCGGACGGAAGCACGCCGACGCGCCTTACCACGACGGCTCGCCCATCTGGGGCGATTTCGACGCCCAAACGATCTTCGAGCATTTAGCCGGCGATCTGAAGATCCATCCGTTGCGGGTTGGTTTTGCCGCGTTCTACCAGTCCCTCGGCCGGGTTGATCTCATGGAGAACCACAAGGACGAAAAGCCGGTGTTCATCTCCGGCAAGGAAGTCCGCAAGTGCCTCATGGAGGGTCGGCCTGTCGATCCGCGGATCATGCGGGAAAGCACGTCCGCGATCCTCACCGCCGCGATGAAGGGAAAGTAGTCCGCCGTCGCAGCTTCACCGCAGAGGACGCAGAGGAAAACGATCGGGAGGAAAGGCTGCGAACGGGAAATGATCTTCCGTCGTGCGATCAACAATCTGCGTGTTGATCTTGCGGCTCTAGAAACCCCCAGTTTGTTCTCCGGTGAATTGATTCTCAGCGTCCTCTGCGTCCTCTGCGGTTAGTCATCCGACATGCCGCAGAGGACGCAGGGAAGCGACTCCGCACAAGCGAGGAGAAATACTATGCCGTGTCGAGGGGTGCGGGGAGCAACGACGGTTGCGCACAACAGCCGTGAGGATATCCTTCGGGCGACGCGCGAGCTGCTCGCGCTGATGATTCGTCACAATGGCATCCGGCCGGAAGACGTCGCCAGCGCGATCTTCTCGACGACGCATGACCTGAACGCCGAGTTTCCAGCCCTGGCCGCGCGGCAGTTGGGCTGGTTCGACGTCGCCTTGATGTGCACCAACGAGTTGGACGTGCCCGGCTCGTTGGGCCGCTGCATCCGCATTCTGCTCCACTGGAACACGGAAAAGTCGGCCAGCGAAATCGTTCACGTCTACATCAAAGGCGCCGCCCGATTGCGTCCTGACCGTTCCGAGCTTCCGCCGGTCGACTGGCAGGAACTCGAAGCGTGGATCGCCGCGCATCAGAATGATGTGGCGACAAGACAGGCATGACGAAGCTCACCGCAGAGGACGCAGAGAAAGTGACAACACCGGCGTCCTCGACGAGCAGGTCGATTCGATAGCCGGCGTCAATTCCAGCAATCCTGGCCCGAGCGCGGAATGAACCTTCATCGCCGCGTCAACGATGTGGCCGCTGATCTGGTTGATATCCCGCGTACACATCTCGCATCCACCAGCTTCTCCACTTCTCTGCGCCCTCCGCGTCCTCTGCGGTGAATCCTGCTGATGCACCTGTCCGGGCGCGAATCGTCGCGCATTAGAATGATGTGGCGACAAGACAGGCATAAGGAAGCTCACCGCAGAGGACGCGGAGGACGCAGAGAAAAGTGGGAGACTGCTGCTAAAGATGGTTGACCATTCGCAGGATGCCATCCTTAAGATGAACTGTGTTGAAGTTGATCAGCAGGCCGAGCTTCTTGCCGCTGAGCTTAATATACGAGAGCAGTTGAGCTTGATGAATGGGCAGAATCTTGTCAACTGATTTCAGTTCGACAACCACAGCGTCCTCGACGAGCAGGTCGATTCGATAGCCGGCGTCAATGGTGACGGATTCGTAGACCACCGGCAGTTGCACCTGGTTGATCGCCTTCAAGCGGCGCTTGTGCAACTCGAACAACAGGCATGCTTCGTAGGCTGATTCCAGCAATCCTGGCCCGAGCGCGGAATGAACCTTCATCGCCGCGTCAACGATGTGGCCGCTGATCTGGTTGACGTCTTGCGCAGACATCTCGCATCCACCAATGGTCTCTTCTCTGCGTCCTCTGCGTCCTCTGCGGTGAATCTCGTCAATGCACTCTTTGCCCCGGTTTCGCGCCCGAGTCGGGCGAAAGAAGGAAGATTTGGCCCTCGCCGCCGGCGGCGACGACCATCGCCTCGCTCAGCCCGAATTTCATCTTTCGCGGGGCCAGGTTGGCCACGCAAATCACCAATCGGCCGACCAAATCTTCGGGCTTGTACGCGCCCTTGATGCCGGCGAACACGTTGCGGTGATTCTGGCCGCCGAGGCTGAGCGTCAGCTTCAGCAACTTCTGCGCCCCGGCGACGTCCTCGGCGGCAATCACCCTCGCGACCCGCAAATCGACCTGCGCGAACTCGTCGATCGAGATCGTTCCGGCCAGCGGCTCGGCCAGCAGTGCGGCGTCGTTGTCGAATGGAACGCTCTCGGGCGCGGCCTCCGCGCCGGTCGGCTCCTGGCTGGCGGCCACCATCGCGTCGACTCGCTTCGGGTCGATCCGCTGCATCATGTGCGAGAACTTGCCAACCGGCTTGTCCAGAAGCGGCTTCTGCGACTGGTCCCAAGACACGATCGGATCGCCCAACAGCTCGCCGGTCTGCTTGGCCATCTGCGGCAGCACGGGGGCCAGGTAGATGGCCAACTGCCGGAACAGGTTCAAGCCGATGGTGCAGACGTCGCGAAGCCCGTCCGTCTTCGACGGGTCCCTTCGCAGGTTCCAAGGCGCCCGCTGTTCGACAAACTGGTTCGCCCGATCGGCGGCGGCCAAGATCAGGCGGATGGCCTTCGCGTAGTCGCCGGCATCGTACGAGTCGGCGATCGCCTGGCCGTCGGCGGCGGCCTGAGCGAACAGCCCGCCGTCGTCCGGATATTCGGCCGCCAGACCGGTTTCCGCGGCGAACTTCGCCGTGCGGCTGGCCAGGTTCACGACGTTGCCGACCATATCGGCGTTCACCTTGGCGATGAACTCGTCGAAGTTCAGGTCGATGTCGTCGACTCGCGAACCGAGCTTCGAGGCGTAGTAATAGCGCAGGTAGGCCGGGTCGAGATGCTCCAGGTAGGTCGACGCCCGGATGAACGTCCCCTTGCTCTTCGACATCTTCTCGCCGTTGACGGTCAGGAATCCGTGGATGTGGACCTTTTCGGGCAGGCTGAACCCGGCCACGTGCAACATGGCCGGCCAGAAGAGCGTGTGGAAGTAGGTGATGTCCTTGCCGATGAAGTGATGGACTTCGGTGTCCGGGCTTCGCCACCAGTCCTCGAACCGCTCGCCGTGGCGGTCGCACCACTGTTGCGTCGAGCCCATGTAGCCGATCGGCGCGTCGAACCAGACGTACCAGTAGTTGCCGGGGCTGTCGGGAATCTCGAAGCCGAAATACGGTTGCGGGCGCGAGACATCCCAGTCGTGCAGCGACTCGCAGAGGAAGTGGCCGGCCAGGTAGTTGGCGATTTCGGGCTGGAGATGCCCGCCGCGCTGGCTCCACTCCTCAAGGAACGGGTGCAGCTTCTCGATGTTGACGAACAGATGGTCGGCCGTGCGCATTTCCGGCGTCGTGCCCGACAGGGTGCTCACCGGATCGATCAGATCGGTCGGACTATAGTGGGCGCCGCACTTGTCGCAGTTGTCTCCATATTGGTCCGACGCGTGGCATTTCGGACAGGTTCCTTTGACGAAGCGATCGGCCAGGAACGTGCCCGCCTGGGTGTCATAGAGCTGCGTGACGGATCTCTCCTCGACGAGGCCGGCCTTGCGCAGGGCGGTCCAGATCTCGACGCAATACTTCCTCGTCTCGGGGCTGTTCGTGCTCCCGTAGTTGTCGAACTCGATCTGGAAGCCGCCGAAGTCGGCGACGTGGGCCTGACGCATCCGGGCGATCAACTCTTCTTCGCCGAGCCCTTCTTGCCGGGCGCGAATCATGATGGCCGTGCCGTGCGTATCGTCCGCGCACATATAGACGCACCGCCGTCCACGAAGCTTCTGAAAGCGGACCCAGACGTCGGTCTGGATGTACTCGACCAGGTGCCCAAGATGAATGTGCCCATTGGCGTAGGGCAGTGCGCTCGTGACCAGAATTCGCCGCATTTACCTTCTCCGAAATGTCCAAACCGCGATCCGCGCGATGCCTGTCCGCTCGGATCGGGCACTCGCGTCTCGCCGCGGCCATTGTCGCATTCTTGACGGGCTCCTACAATGCCATGCCATGAACTACCGCCCGCTGGCCAACACTGGCCTGAATGTCTCCGAAGTCGCGTTGGGCTGCTGGCCGATCGCCGGGATGACCAGCCCCGGAACGAGCGAAGCCGACAGCGTAGCCACGATCGAAGCCTGCTTCGACCTCGGCATCAATCATCTCGACACGGCCTACATGTATGGCCGGTCGGGCGAGAGCGAGAGGCTCATCGCCCGCGCGCTTGGGCGGCGGCGCAACGAAATGGTGATCGCCACGAAGTGCGGGCTGCACTGGGACGCGGCTGGCCGGCAGGCGCATGACGCCCGGCCGCAAACGCTGCGGCGCCAGTGCGAAGAGAGCCTACGGCGGCTGTCTACCGATCGCGTCGAGTTGCTCTACCTGCACGCGCCCGACCGCAATGTCCCGGTGGCCGAATCCGCAGGCGAACTTCAGCGTCTCTTGGAGGAAGGGAAGACGCGAGCCGTCGGGGCGTCGAATCTCGACGTCGAGCAACTCGAAGAGTTCGCCGCCGTCTGCCCGCTGGCCGCGTTCCAACCGCCGTACAACATGCTGGTGCGGGAGATCGAGCAGGACACGCTGCCGTGGTGCCGCGAGCACGGCGTCGCGGTGCTGGTCTATTGGCCGCTGATGAAGGGGCTGCTGGCCGGCCAGATTCAGCGCAACCAGACTTTCGGTCCGAACGACAGCCGCAGCCGGTATCCAATGTTCCAGGGTCGCGAGTTGCAGAGAAACTTGGACCTGGTCGACCGGCTCCGAGGAATTGCCCAAGCGGCGGGCCGTAGCGTCTCGCAGTTGGTGATCAACTGGACGATCCACCGGCCGGGCATCACGGCGGCGCTCTGCGGCGCGAAACGGCCCGAGCAAATCCGCGAGTCTGCCGGTGGAAGCGGCTGGACGCTTAACGCCGAACAATTGGCCGAGATCGACGCGGCGCTCGCCGAGCGAGGCGAAGCCGACGTGCGGACGCCATGAGGCGTCGCGAAATCACGACGGGTTTTCCTAGTTGGCAGACTCGTTGCGAGCATCGCCGGTCGTGCATCCGGCATCCGCGATCTTCGCCGTTCGCCCCGCGCACTACGCTTTGCCCAGCCGCTTTCGCCCTCTAGGTTTCACGCGACTTTGTCGCCGGCGAGGCGGTATTCTTGCTTGCCAGGCGTCGCCGACGGTGTATGTTTTCACGCGAGTCTACATTACCCCGGTCGAGGAACAGCGCGATGAGCAAGACAGCGGCCACCGTGACGGGACTAGCGCTGGCTGCCTGCTCGATTGGGTTCAACGCAATCCGCTACCCGATTGTCTCCGAGATGGTCGGGCCAAGCTTGGCGTCGGCGACGACGAGCCAGTCGGCCCGGGAGGCTAGCCCCGCGACGCCGAACGAGTCGGCAAAGCCATCGCCGAAGGCATCCGCGGCTCAAACCGAGTTGCCGGCGCCGTCCGACGTTCCGTCATCGCCGGAAAGGCAGAGTGCCAAGCCGGATCGGCCGACCACAGGCGAGACGCGGGAAGCCGCCGAGCCCAAGGCGGCCGTAGCCGATTCAACCGGCAACATTCCGAGGCCGGTGGATGACGCTCCGGCAGCCCCACGGACCAGCCCGGAAAAGCCGCTGGTGCCCATTGCGGCGGCAGCCGTGTCGGCCGCAGCGGCCGACGCCGGCGCGGTCCGCCGGTTGCCGCCGGTCGATGACGCGACTTCCGGAATCGATGCCACGGCAAGTTGGCAATCGGCTGATGGGCCGCTGCCAGCCTATCCCAGCACCGGCATGCAATAGCCGCGAAGCGTGCTCATCGCAGTTCGCACGCCCCGTCATTAAGGCTGCTGCACCCGCCCGTCGAGCTTGTCGTCAGGCCGAACGCGTCAAGTGCCTTCGCGCTAGGCCGGCCGCGCCGATCCAACCAGCGTCTTCTCCGAGTGCGGCGAAGGCGACCACCGTCCGCTCTGTGAGGATCGGGAACGCTCGGCGGCCGATTTCCTCGCGCACCCACGCAAGAAACTGGCGTCCGAGCGGCGTTTGGCTGCCGCCGAACGTCATGGGGCCAGCCAGGAGAATGCCGCTCGGATCAACGGTATGCATGAGCGAGGCCAACCCGACGGCCACAAATCGAGCGGTTTCGGCAATGGCCTCCAAGGACAGCGCGTCGCCGCTGGAGGCCTCGTCAGCCACGAGTGCAAGGGATGGCGTCTGGCCCTTTGCCAGGCGGTTACGAAGGGAACTTGGCCGGCCGGCGTCCAACGCCTCGCCGATGCGGTCGATCAAGGCCGTCGCACTGGCGTAGGCCGCCAGATGTCCAGGCTGCCCACACGCGCAGAGCCGCGCGCCGGGCTTGCAGTCGATGATGATGTGGCCAAGCTGGCTGCCGCGGCAATTCTCGCCGCCGGGCTGATCGCCGAGGACGATGCCACAGCCGATCGCCGCGTCGAGCGTGATCAGCGCGAGGCTGTGAAATTCACGCCCCGCGCCGACCCACTGCTCCCCGTACGCGGCGGCATCCACGTCGTTGAACCGAGTGACAGGCAAGCGGCATTCGTTGGCGAGCTCCGAAACGTCAGCCGCCTCAGGCATGCAAAGCCCCAGGCCCGCAATTCCCGCCGGTCCGAGATTGGCTTCCCTCGCCGCTTTCTGCACCAGGGCGAGGATCTCCTGAACGCCCGGGCGGCTCGCCGTCGGCTCGGTGAATCGCCAGACGGTGCGACCTCGATCATCGACGATGCCGACGTGGGCACCGGCCGGGCTAGCGGCGACGCCCGCGAAATAGGGGGGCTGCAATTTGTCGGTACTCGTGGCTTGGCTGTCTTGAGACATCGCGACTTGAACGTGCTGGAACGGCGGCGGCGCCATCTTGAATCCGCGAACCGCCTATCCTATAGCCTAAGTGTGGCGATCGCAACGGCGGCGGGCGTTTGCTAGTCTGCGTGTGTCGCCCATCTTGACTGGTCGATGTTGGCCGAACACTGGAATTGCCGTAAATCCCATCCCAAATTGCGCGGCTTCTCGCTACACTGATACGGTTTGACCGACGAACGCATGGAGGCTGCCATGTCGATCCGCCCATTCCGTTTCATTCATGCCAGCGATTTTCACCTCGAACGGCCGCTGATGGGGGTGGCCGAGGTGCCGGACCACCTGCGGCCGCTTTTCCTCGACGCTCCCTACACGGCGGCGCGACAGGTGTTCGATGCGGCATTGGCCGAGGACGCTGACTTCGTTGTCTTGGGCGGCGGAATCGTCGTGCCGGCCGACA
>JBDKUC010000209.1:0-10930 GCA_039679885.1 Thermoguttaceae bacterium
AGGCCGACGGCCGGCTGGCGTGGAAAGTTCCAGCGGGCGAGTGGACGATCCTGCGGCTCGGCCGTACAGCGACGGGCCAAGTGACGCGGCCGGCCCCCATGCCAGGGCTCGGCTTCGAGAGCGACAAGTTCAGCCCAGCGGCGATCGATGCCCATCTAGACGCGTTCGTCGGAACGCTGCTGAAGTCAATCGGCCCGAGAGCCGTGGAGGGTGCCGGGCTGACGGGCCTGCACTTCGACAGTTGGGAAATGGGCTCGCAGAACTGGAGCGAGAAGTTCCGCGACGAGTTCCGATCGCGCCGTGGCTACGACCCGTTGCCGTATTTGCCTGCGATGACCCGACGCGTCGTCGGAAGCACCGAGGTATCGGAGCGATTCCTTTGGGATTTGCGCAGGACGGCGCAGGAACTGACCGTCGCCAATCACATCGCACGTTTGCGCGACTACAGCCATCGGCACGACCTTAAGCTTTCGATCGAGCCTTACGATTTGAACCCGGCGGGCGACCTGACGCTCGGACGGTTGGCCGACATTCCGATGGGCGAGTTCTGGGCCCAGGGCCACGGCTTCGACACGAACTACAGTTGCATCGAGGCCGTGTCGATCGGTCACACCTGCGGGCGGCCGGTCATTGCCGCCGAGTCGTTCACGGCCGATGACACCGAGGCATGGCGGCTCTATCCCGGCGCGATGAAGGCCCAGGCTGATTGGGCACTGGCGACCGGCATCAACCGCATCACCTTTCATCGCTATGAACACCAACCGCGGCTCGACCGCTGGCCCGGCATGACGATGGGACCGTACGGCGTCCACTGGGAGCGGACGCAAACCTGGTGGGACTTCGTGCCGGCGTTCCACACCTATCTTGCCCGATGTCAGCAGATGCTCCGTCGCGGGCTGCCGGTGGCCGACGTTCTCTACCTGGCGCCGGAAGGGGCGCCGCACGTCTTCCGGCCGCCGGCGTCGGCCACACGCGGCAATCCGCCCGACCGGCTCGGATACAACTTCGACGGCTGCGCGCCCGAGACGCTCATCGAGCGGGCGACGGTCCGCGACGGCCTGATTGCGTTTCCTGACGGGATGACGTATCGCGTGCTCGTGCTACCGCGGTTCGACACGATGACGCCCGCGTTGCTCGGCAAGATCGCCGCCTTGGCCGACGCCGGCGCGACCGTTCTCGGTACGCCGCCGCGGAAATCGCCGAGCCTGGCAGACTATCCGAGTTGCGACGCCGAGGTGAAGCGGCTGGCCGACCGGCTTTGGGGCCAAGGGCTGATCGTCGTGCCGCCAAGCGACAAGCGTCCGACGTCACCGACAGACATCTATCCCGAATACGGCGTCACAGCCGCTTTGCTGGCTGGAAAGGGCGTGCCGGCCGACTTTGAATCGGAGCGGCCGCTTCGATACCTCCACCGTCGCGACGGCGAGACGGACATTTATTTCGTGGCCAATAGCGCGCCGACAACGGTCGAGGCGGCTTGCACGTTCCGCGTCTCAGGCAAAGCCCCGGAGATATGGAACCCGGTGACGGGCGAAATGCGATCCGCCGCGGCCTTCACCCAGCCCGATGGCCGCACGACCGTGCCGTTGCGGTTCGATCCGAGCGGCTCGTTGTTCGTCGTCTTCCGCACGCCAACCCATCTGACGCGATCGGAAGGGCACAACTTCGCCGACTTCCTGCCGCTGGCTGAACTCACCGGGCCGTGGTCTGTCCGCTTCGATCCAAAATGGGGCGGGCCGGGCGACGTCCGCTTCGAGTCGCTCGTCGATTGGACCAAGCGGCCGGAAGACGGCATCCGCCACTACTCGGGCAAAGCCGTCTATAAGAAAACGATGACGATTCCCGAACAGCCCAAAGGCCGACGCACGTTTCTCACCCTCGGCGAGGTCAAGGACCTGGCCGAAGTGCGGCTGAACGGCCAGCGGCTGGGCGTCGTCTGGTGCCCCCCGTGGCGGATCGAGATCACCGATGCCGTGCGGCCAGGCGAGAACGAACTTGAGGTGACGGTCGCCAACCAGTGGGTCAACCGGCTGATTGGCGATGCCGCGCTGCCGCCGGAAAAGCGAGTTACGTGGACCACGTGGAGCCCGTACACCGCGACGTCGCCGTTGCAGCCCTCCGGCCTTCTCGGTCCCGTGCGGATCGAATATGCGAAGCCAGGACAGTAGCGGTCAAGTCATCACGGAGATCACAGGACGAGGGACGCGAAATAAGGAATAACGGATAAAGAACGAAGACCATAGGCCGACTCCGTCTCAGCGATGTAGCGCCAGCGGCTCCCGGAAATCAACTGCCTCTGACAACAATGCTTCCGACGCCGAACGAATTCCGCGAACGTTTCACGGGGATCGCCGAATCGCCGCCGCCATGTCATTTGCGGGCGCCGAAGGACGATCGCGACGTACTGATCGAGCCGCCACCGGATCGCGTGCCCGAACTGATCGCTCGGAACCTCGAGCTTCGCAGGCAACTCGACTACGACCTGCAAGGCCGGCCACTGATCGATATCTCGTCGTCGGCCCGCCGCGAGTTGCTCGACGCGGCCCGGCGATGGACGGCCCAGTACCGCAACATCGCTGCGTTGCCGGCCGACGCTGCCGGGCCGATCTTTCTGGCGGGGCATCAGCCGCAGATGTTTCATCCCGGCGTCTGGTTGAAGAACTTCGCGCTGGCGGCGCTGGCCGCGGAGCACGACGCGGCCGCGGTGACCCTCATCGTCGATGGGGATGCGATCGTCGATAGCTCTTTGGCTGTTCCGGCCGGCTCGATCGAGAACCCGCGCATCGTGCGAGTCCCTTTCGACCGGCCCGAGCCGCACGTGCCCTACGAGGAGCGGCGGATCGAGGATCGCGAGCTGTTCGCTTCGTTCGGCCGCCGGGTGATGGAAGAACTCCGAACGTTCGTGCCGCATCCGCTGATCGAGCGCTATTGGCCGTTGGTCGAAGAGCGTGCCCGACACACGGACAACCTGGGCCTATGCTTGGCGCAGGCGCGGCATCAGTTGGAGGAGTCGTTCGTCGTTCCGCCTTCCGGCGGCAGCGAGGCGGGAGGCACGCTCGAACTTGCGCAAAGCCGCGTTTGCTCCGGCGAGGCGTTTCAATGGTTCGTCGCCCACGTGTTGGCCCGGCTGCCGTGGTTCTTGCCGTTCTACAACGACGCGATTAGCGACTACCGCCGGGTGCATCGGCTCCGCAGCCGGTCGCACCCCGCGCCCGCGCTAGCGAAGCATGGCGAATGGCTCGAAGCCCCGTTCTGGACGTGGACACTCGAATCGCCACGCCGTCGGCGGCTGTTCGCCCGCGCTGCGGCCGATGAGATTGTCCTTTCCGATGGCGAGCGTTGGGAGGCGCGGCTGCCGCTTTCAGCCGAAGCAGATGCGGGCGCGGCCGTCGAACGGCTGTTGGACCTGGCCGGCGACGGCGTGCGAATCCGCCCCCGCGCGCTGATGACCACGCTCTGGGCCCGGCTCGCCTTGGGCGATCTCTTTATCCACGGCATCGGCGGCGCGAAATATGACTGGGTGACCGATCGGCTGATCGAGCGTTTCTTCGGCCTCCGTCCGCCCGGCTTCCTGGTCCTTTCGGCCACCATCCTTCTGCCGATCGAGCGCCATCACATCTCATCGCAGGACATTCGGACCCTCGATCAAGAGCTGCGTGAAACCGCGTATCATCCGGAAAGATTCATGACCGGCTCCGAGGAGGACCCGCGACCGATGGTCACGGACTTACAGCGGCCCGAGGTTGCGGATCTCGTTTCAACCAAGCGGCGATGGATCGAAACGCCGCAGACGAAGGCGAACGCTCGCCAACGCTGCCGCGCCATTCGGGAAATCAACGCCGCGCTGCAGCCCTGGCTGGACCCGGAGCGCCGCCGGCTTGTCGAGCGGCGTAACGAAGCAGTGCAAGAGCGGCAGGCTCAAGAAATCCTCGACTCTCGCGACTACGCCTTTTGCCTCTTTCCCGAGCCAACGCTGCGGGAGTTCTTCGCCAGGCTGCTGCCGACGATCACCGGTGGGGCAGGTTGTTAACCTGCCGCGGTCCCCTCTCCCTTTGGGAGAGGGTTGGCCCGCATTTCTCCCGTAGGGTGGGTCGACGTCGCAAGTACATGGTGGGGCTTCGCAAACCAATCAATAATGATTTGCACTCTGTCGATTTGCAGGACGATTTGCCGCGACGGAAGCCCCACTAGCGCCCTGGTTTGCTCGACCCACCCTACGCCTTGCTGAGAAATGCAGATTAGGGTGAGGGCCGCACCGAAGAATCCGCCCTCACCCCCGGCCCCTCTCCCGCAACGGGAGAGGGGAGACGATCACTCTACAACTCCGCCCGGATCGTAACCACGCCGTAGCCGGACACGGCGATCGGGCCGGATAGCTGCTCGACGGGCTCCTCGGCCAGATTGCTGCGGTAGACGGCCTTCGGCGGCGTGGCCCAATGGAGATTCACCTTGGCTGCACGGCCGGCCGCGCCAAACAGGCGGACGATGTACGCCTTGCCGTCCGCGCTCGGCTTGAGCGAGGCGACGATGACGTCCGGCGTATCGACCGTCAGCAGCGACTTGCCGCTCGGCGCCTCGCCCCGGGCGGGCAAAACGACCAGCGGCTGGCTGCACTCGATTCCGAACCGCTGCGTGGCGACCGCATCGTACTCCTTGTGCGGCCGGATGGCATAGCGGAACGTCGTCGGCCCTTCCTGGTCCGCCCGATAGTTCGTGTGCCAGTGGTTGTTCATGATGTACGAGTAGATCGTATTGCCCGACGGAACGCGGGAGAGCCAACGATCCATGTGGTTGCCCGGCTCGGCCGTGTCGGGCGAGATCGCGCCGAGCTCGATCAGCGAGGCGTCGAGCGTCGCCCAGGTGACGCCGTAGTCCTTGTTCGACACGTCGACCCAGCGGCCGACCGAGAACCAGTTTTTGCACGCCGCCGGCAATTGGTCGACCTCCGGCCGAACGACGCTCCACGGCACGTCCATCCGCACCTGGCCATTGGGCACATTGAAATCGAAGCCGAGGAACACCGACTCCTTCTTCCGCACCGGCTTCTTATCGAGCGTGTCGATGAGGTCCACGCGGTCGAGGCCATCGACGACGCGGACTTCTCGCGTCAGCTTCGTGCAGCCGGGGGCTTCCGACTCGACCAGCAGCGAAGCGACCAGCGGGCCGGATTCCTTGACGGTCACCTTCGCCGGCCCCGCCTGTTGGGCCTTCTCCGGCTTCACGTCGCGGACGTAGTAATAGCGGTTCAGGCCGATCCTGGATTTGCAGAGTTCGGCGTCCAATGGCGGCGTGCCATAGAGGCTCGAAATACCGCCCGTCGCCGGATCAACGCGGACAGAAAGCGACGGCGTGCGAAGCAACGTTTCTTTAACGGTTGCTTTGCCCGACGGCTCGGTCGCGTTGAAAGAGAGCGAATAGCGTCTTCCCGCGAACGCTGGAATGTCCTTTGCGAGAAACGCCACGTCGCCGGTTGAAAGGTGCTGTGTGGGCATCGGCTTGCCGTCGGGGCCGACCACCACACCGTTGGCGATGTCGCCAAACAGATCCGATGATACTACGACCAACTCCGTTCTTGGCCAGCATGACGTGTTGAACACGTCCACAAGTGTGAGCGGAACATCCGCGCGCGCGACTGCTGGATGCTGCTGGGGCGCCGGGCGGCTCGCCTGGGTGCCGTCGAGCAACTCCCGCGACTGCTTGTCCGCATCGAGTGCGAACGCCTGCTTAATCTTCCACTGATTCTTGACAAACGGCTTGTCGGGCTCCGAGATGCTGTTGAACGCGCCCCAAGTGTGTTCGTCGTACAGGATGACGTTGCGCCAGGCGGCGGCGAACTTGGCGGCCGGGTAGTGGGCCGGATCGAGCATTGTCCAAAGGGCCTCGGCCTGAACGAGCCGCTCGGCCGCCGTGCGGTTCAAGCCCGTCTCGCGAGCGGACGAGTAGGCCCCGTCTTCCCAGTACGGCGTCCAATCGCCGCTGTAGCTCGGCAGTTTCGCGCCATACTGCTTCTCGAACGCCTCGAACGCCTCGGTCGCCGTGGCGATGACCATCTTCACCCGCGGGTTCTTCGCGTTCCAGTTCTTTACGATCTCGGGCAGCTTCTCGTCCGGCGGTCCGTTGTCGCCGCCAACATTCCAGCGGAGTTGCATGATGTCATAGGGATAGCCCTTCTTTTCGAGGTTCGCCACCAACTCCATGACCTTGGGATCGAGCTGATATTTCGTGTGGCCCAGGGCGTAGCCGAGGTAGGGGACATAGCAGAGGACCTTGTCCTGTCCGTCGGGCCCGACCCAGTAGAACGGCTTGTCGGCCCACTCGGCGAGCGTGGCGCCCATCCGGTCGCAGAAGTTCGGGCCGATCGAAAAGTACTTGACGCCGGCTTGGGCCAACGCCGGCACGGTTCCCCAGACATAGCCCGGCACGTCGCTAATCATGGCCGAGCGGATCTTGACGCCGCACCGTTTGGCCAGTCGCTGGCTGCACTCGCAGAGCCGCATCAGCTCTTCCGGTCGGCAGAGGCCCGTCAGCTCGTTGCCATACAGGGCCTGAAGCTCGACTTGGCCCGAGCGAATCGCGTCGATCAACCGCTGCTGCTTCTCGGGCGGCTGCTCGGTCAGGTAGCTATCGACCGCCCAAAGGACTTCGGTGTTCCACTTGAAGCGGGCGCCGGCCGGATAGTCGGCCGTCTTGCGGCACAGCTCGAGCGCCTTGTCGATGTTCTCCCACTGCTTCTTGACCACCTCCGGCTGCACGTGCGTGTAGCCGATATCGACGTGCGAATGCGGCAGCAGGTAGATGGTCCATTGCCGCTGGGGCTTGGCCGGCGGATCGGCGGCCATCGCCGACGAGACGGCGAACGCCATCGCAGCGACTAGGCAAACAGGCAATGCAGCGGTTCGAGCCGACATCAGGCTTCTCCTTGTGATGGGGCAGTGGAATTTCGGCTGATGATCGAGAGGGCGTTGGCGGGTTGGCCGGCGCCGGCGGACGAACGTGATCGGTGGAACGAACGTCATCCTGTAGGATGGACGTCCTAGTCCGTCCAGCGCCGGCCTCCGATAGCGATCGATTCTACCAGACTCGCACGGCCTTGAACAACCGCCTGCCGACGTCGCACGCGTGGTTGCAAGCAACCACCCTACAGCGATCACCGCCGCACCGTCGGCTTGTCCTTGAGATAATGATGACATAACGCGATGGCCAGGGCGTCGGCCACATCGGGCGGGTCGGGCGGGGCGCCGAGCGAAAGCTCGCGCTGGATCGCCCGCTGCACTTGCGACTTCGGCGCGTGACCGCTGCCGGTCAGGATGCGTTTGACCTGCGTGGCCGAATAGTGGGCGACGGGAATGCCCGCCTGAGCAGCAGCCAGGCAGATGACGCCCCGGGCGTGGCCCATCAGGATGGCCGTCCGCGGGCGTTCGTAGTGCGAATACAGCTCCTCGATCGCCATGGCGTTCGGCTTCAAGCTGGCGATAACCTCGGCAACGCCTTGGTGGATTTCGACCAACCGTTTGGTGAGCGAACCCTTCGACTTGCCGCGAACGACGCCTGCCTCGCACAGCCGCAGCCGCCCGTCGGCCATTTCCAGCACGCCGTAGCCGGTGATGTTCAGGCCGGGATCGATGCCGAGAATGCGGAGGTATTTGTGCGGACTCTCGATTGCTGATTGCTGACTGTTGATTGTCATTGTCGAATCCGCCAATCCGCAATCGCCCGGACCAGCCTATTTGCCTCGCCTGATGACGTCCCGCAAATCGACCGTCTTATCGGCGCAGTGAAACAGATAACGGTTGTCGTCCCATTGATAGCCGTACAATTTGTATTCGACCGCGACGTCAAACGGTACGATGTAGCCGTGTTTGTGGGATCTTGTTTTACCGTCAAGAATGGGTGCAACAAGTACATCGACATATCGATGCGGCGATTTTTCGTCAACTAACCGCTCGCTGAGAAAGACCTCCTTTACATATGGCGTGTTCCCCCTCTCAGCTTGCATCTCCCCGGCGACATGTATCTTCACACGCGTTGGAGTTCCAGTGATTACGCGTCCCTCCTTGATGATCTCAACCTGGAAGCTGTCGACTTCGAGTCCGGCTTGTTCCTTGCTGTACCAACCGACTCGCCCCGTCACCACGGGCGGATCGTGATCAAATAGTTGCGACAGCGGTGAGCCCTTCTTCTTTTCTTGAGCCTCGACAGGACGGTCTGCGCTTAGCCACGAACCCGCGACACACAATGCCACCAGCAACGCCGCACAATATACTTGCCATGGCCTCCGACGCAGAAATGGCCGCGAGAGTGCACCTGCATTCATTGCTCGATCCTCGTTAAACGCGTTATTTCCTGCTCCACTCCGTTCCGCCCGGCCGGTCTTCCAACACGATGCCGATTTCGGTGAGCGTGTTGCGGATGCGGTCGGCCGTGGCGAAGTCCTTCTTCTTCCGAGCTTCGGCGCGAAGCTCGATCAACAACCGCATCAGCTTGTCGGCCAGATCGTCGCCGCCGGCGGCCGTCTCTTGCGGCGGCTTGCGGAAGAGACCCAGCACGCCGGTCAGCTCGCGGAGGACGCCGACGCCGCGGCGCCATGCGTCCAGGTTCTCGGGCGTCCGCTTGGCCGGGTCTTCGAGCTTTTCGTCATCGGCAAACTTATTCAACGCCCGAACCAGTTCGAAGAGCGTGCCAATGCCGCCGCCCGTGTTGAAATCGTCATCCATGTCGTCGAGGAACTTGGCGCGATGTCCGGCCGCAAGCGTCAGCAGCGGGTGGTCCTGTTTAGCGACCGACGGCACGTCGGCCCCCGGGGCGGCGATTCTGGTCGCCGTGCCGGCGACCGCTAAACGGTCATCACCGTCCTTCCGCATTGTGGGCGCGGCGAGCGTGTAGAAGCTCTCGCCGGTGATTCGCTCGAACCGCTTGAAGAGCCGATAGAACGTCTCCATGCCGGCCTGGACTTCGGCGAGTCGTTCCTCGCTGTAGTCGATCGGGCGGCGGTAGTGGGTCGAGAGGACGAAGAACCGGACCGTCTCGCCGGAGAACCGCTTGAGCATGTCGCGGAAGGGGGCCGAGCCCTTCGACTTGCTGATCTTGCCGGCCTCCTGCGCGGCCAAATCGCCCTCGGCGGGGCGGGTGTTGCGACCGCCCAGCTTGCCGACTTCGCTGCTGGCCTGCATCAGCCCGTTGTGCAGCCAGTACTTGGCCATCGGCTTGCCGTGGGCGCATTCGCTCTGGGCGATTTCGTTCTCATGGTGCGGAAAGATCAGGTCGAGCCCGCCGCCGTGGATATCGAATGTCTCGCCCAGCAGCTTGCGGCTCATGGCCGAGCACTCGATGTGCCAGCCGGGCCGGCCTTGGCCCCACGGGCTTGGCCACGACGGCTCGCCCGGCTTGGCCGACTTCCACAGGGCAAAGTCGGCGCTGCTGCGCTTGCGGTCGGCCATGCCGCCCCCTTCGCCGCGCATCGCCTCGACGCCGCGATGGCTCAGCTTCCCATAGTCGGGGCTCTTGGCCACGTCGAAATACACGTCGCCGTTGGCCTCATAGGCAAAGCCCTTCGCGACGAGCGTCTTCGTCAGCTCGATGATCTCCGGCATCGTCTGGGTGCAACGCGGGAAGTGGTCGATCACGTCCACCCCCAGTTGCCCCAAGTTCTGCATGTAGTCTTCGGTCATCTCGGCGGCCAGCTTCGCCATCGGCACGCCGCGGGCGTTCGACTCGGCGATCAGCTTGTCGTCTACGTCGGTGATGTTCACCACGAGCGTCACGTCATAGCCCGAGTAAACGAGCCAACGCTTGATGGCGTCGAAGATGACCGGGCCGACCATGTGGCCGATGTGGCTTGGCTTATAAACCGTCGGGCCGCAAAGGTAGATGCCGACCTTGCCGGGCTGGACCGGCTCGAAGGGTTCCTTGGTACGCGAGAGGGTGTTGTAGATGCGAAGCATTATGGCTAGGGCTTAGGGCTTAGGGTTTGGGGCTTAGGTCTTCGATTCTTGAGTTTGAATTTGGGAACATTTCCGACCGATGGAGCGGAGATAGGCGTTCAGTGCAGGACCGAGTTGGTCCACAAACTTCTTGAGACTGTCAATTTGCTCGGAAACGAGAAGCTTGCGGCGAAAAGCGCGGCGCAGCCAGTGTTGAGTCTCATATAAGGAACCGCGGGCGATTCGCAAGAAGCGGCGATAGTCATCGTGGCTACCGCGGCCGCTCCCCTCGGCGATATTGGCCACGATGCTATCTGCCGCCCGCACCAGTTGCCTACCCACCGTATCGCGCGGCAGTGCATCCCAGGTCCGTACAACGTCCCACACGGCGTCGGCCAGTTTTTCTGCTAACTGATACACCCGCAGATTCTCGAAGTTCGTTCTCGCGATGTTGTTCTTTGGCTTCAGGTCTTCACCCTTGGAGATGCTGTGCAACATGTTCTCGGTCGCCTCTTCAGCGAAAAGCTTCGATCTCCAACACCCAAGACCCTAAGCCCCAAGATCCAAGACCGTCATTTCGCTTCCAGCAGCGCCACGCACTGCGCCGCAATCGCCTCTTCGCGACCGATCAGGCCGATGCCTTCGCCGGTCTTGGCCTGGAGGCCGACACGCTCGACCTCGATCTGGAGGATGTCGGCCAGTCGCTGGCGGATCGCTTGGCGATGGGTGAGCAGCTTCGGACGTTGGGCGAAGACGATGCAGTCGATGTTGACGATCCGCCAATCGAGCGCCGAAATGGCCTCCAGGGCGGCGACCAGCATCTCGGCCGAATCGCGGCCGCGATTCTCCGGGTCGGTGTCGGGAAACATCTGGCCGATGTCCCCCAGCGCGGCCGCGCCCAACAGGGCGTCGACCACGGCATGAACCAGGGCGTCGCCGTCGCTATGACTGACGGACCTGCGGTCGTGGGGAATGTCGATGCCGCCGAGGCGCAGCGGTCCGCCCGGCTG
>JBDKUC010000287.1:0-2680 GCA_039679885.1 Thermoguttaceae bacterium
GTAGCCGTTCCCGGCCAGCAGCTTGGCCGAGCGATCCCAATCGCCCGGATAAGCCCCCGTGCAAGGAGAGCACCAGATGGCCCTGACCTCGCGATTCGGCGTTTCACCAGACGCCCCCGCCGCCGCAACAGGAACCGATGTTCCGGCAATCGCCAGCAAGGCCAACAACACGGCCCCGCAATAGTAATGGCGGTGCATATCGCTTCTCCAAGAAAATAGCCAACAACGGCAATAGCTTTCGATTCGTGTCGCTAGTTAGGTATAGTGTCCCCGAAACGCCGCTGTCCCCGGAGCATCGCCCCAGGTATAGTGTCCTCGGAACACCCCCGAAGTCTCTGGCTCGCCCGTTTTCGCGGGACATCATTTTGAGACCTGACGGCCCTGACGCGCCTTCTTAACAGCGCCCTCAATGCGTTTCCGCATCTCTCGCTCATCGACACCATTCTTTGCACCGTCAGCGATCGGGCTCATGGCCTCATCCGTCAGCTTCGCGCCCGCTCTCATCCTCGCGAGGCGTTCCTCGCCCACTGGAACAAGCTTTCCGTCCTTTTTTACATCAAACGCTTGCGAAGGCAATCCCTGTTTATCGAGAAGAGCCAACAGGTCGATGAGCCCATCGCCGTCTTGGTCGACCTCGGTAGCGAGCGTCTGCCCATCATTGTACAACGTTCGACAAAGGGTCTCTCTACGTCCCTTTCCTCCTGTCACCGGCGGTATCTTGTCCCAACTCGTTGTCATCAAGAATCTGCCGTCCCGCCTTACCAGGTTAAAGCGAAGCAATACCTCCCCATCTTTCGACTCGCCGGTGACTTCAATGAAGGTTACCCCGCCCCCTAGGTCAAGCGTTTTCGTCTTCTGGGCGAGACGCGGAGGAGCCGTTTCTGTGACGCCATTTGCGCCATCCTGCGTGTCCGCCCTGCTGAGATGAGTGCAGATGCCGCAAACATAGGACGCCACCAGAAGACTCCCAACGGCGCTAATGCGCACAATCGTTGACAAAGCCATTTGTCTCCATCCTTCACGAGTTGAAGTTACTTGCGTGCAGTCCTTCAGATGCGCCCTCGCACTGCTCCACTGCCATTGACGGACGCGGTCCACAAGCTTCGCCCGGACAGGATTCAACTCGACATACCGCGCCGCGAGCTGGTGCGGCTCGTCCCACTTTTTCCGCCTCAGCGGGCGTGACCAGGCGTGGCAAATGCATCACACCGATCAACCGTACAGTCGCAGGTCGCCATGGGCGAGGCATGACGCCAACCTACTCGTTTCCGCACTCTTCGACAAGAGTCTCTCTTGCAGGCGCATAGAACCGCGTCCCTCGGCGGGCCATCTCCCGCAGCAGGTCGGTTGGCTGCGCCCGCAATCCAAGGCGGTCCGCCTCGCCAACAGAATGTCGAACACCAGCCCCACGCGCAAGCGAGGGAAGAACGCGGCGCATTCCTCGCTTGCGCGTCGGGCTAGTGTCGAAGCGGTGAGAGAGGGGGCGACCAGCGGTCGCGGCTTTGTGGGCTCTTTCGACGGAGGTCCGCCCACAACTTTTGACGCTCACGCCCCTTTCGCTCCCCCGAGAGAAACAAAAAGCCCACGGGTTTGCGCCCGTGGGCTTAATGCAACAGACTGACAGACAGGAATGTCTGTCCTCCTGCTCGCGGATCGGGTGCGACAGACACGAATGCCTGCCCTCCTCGTCGCGAATTCTCGTCAAGCCGTTACTTGGTCACGGCGACTTGCTCGGCCGCCGGGGCGTTGAAGCCGAACGCAACGGCGGTGACTTGGCCGGCGGTCAACACGACCGTCTGGCTGTCCTCGACCGTCTTCCCGTCGCGGACCACCTGGGCCTTGATGACGTACTTGTAGCTCAGCCCGGACTTCAGGCCGTAGGAGACGAACTGCCGGCGGCTGCCCGTGCTCTTCGTCACCATGCCGTTGACCGTCACCTTGGCGTCGTACGGAACCCAGACGGTCAGCACGCCGCTTTCGTCCGCCGACATGCCGCTGGTCTTCGGCGGCGTCGAAGGAACCGGAGCGGGCATGGCCGGCGCGCCAGGCTCGGCGCTGGGAGCCGGAGCGGCCGGAGCGTTCGGCGCGGGGGCCGGCTCGGTCGGCATGTAGGTCGCCTCGGGCTTCTTCGCGGGGGTCGGCGCCTGAGGAACCATGCTCGGCGTCGTGGTTACCGTCGTCGTTCCGACATAGCCGCAGCCACAGTCGACGGAA
Organism: Thermoguttaceae bacterium; assembly: GCA_039679885.1. Classification (GTDB taxonomy): domain Bacteria; phylum Planctomycetota; class Planctomycetia; order Pirellulales; family Thermoguttaceae; genus JAJFUI01. Next base: position 2,215 of record JBDKUC010000287.1, read on the forward strand.
ACGCCGCAGGTCGTGCAGCAGTCATAGCCGCAGTAGCCGCAGCTGTAGCCGCAGCCGTAGCAACCACAGCTACGCCAACCGCAACCGCGGTAACCGCAGCCGTAGTACGGCGCGTACCAACCGCAGCCGCCCCAACCGCAGCCGCCCCAGGCCCAGCCACCCCAGGCGTAGCCGCCCCAGCCGCAGCATCGTGCATCCGCTTGCGGGGCCACCATGGTCAGGGTCGCTACGAGGACCAGGCCGATCACTAGATATTTCCAACTTGCTCGGAACATGTGTGTGTCACTCCCTTTCGTAACAGACCGAGATCTACTAAAAGCACCTGAAGGTAAGATAGCAGCCACCCATCGAAAATCAAGTAGTCTAGGGCAACCTGCACGATTGCGCCGAACACCACAAAAGCGCAGTTTGTGCCGGTTTTTCATGTCATAGGGGAAGACCACAATCGTCGTTCGCGGCTGCCGCT
>JBDKUC010000327.1:0-6534 GCA_039679885.1 Thermoguttaceae bacterium
GCCGTCCATCGACACCGCATTCCATCGCCCCACGGCACCCAGGAATCGTTGGTCGAGTACGATCGCCGTCGGAGCGTCAAGGAAACGCTGCTCGAGGAGGTCGTGCAGACCTGTGTCGAGACGGCTGACGCCGCGCGAATGATCCGGTCGTCGATGGCGCATCCCCCGGCCGCACGCATGGCGCAACCTTGGGAACCGTTTGCCGAGGAGGCCATTGCCGCGTTGGTCCGTGGCGATGCGGCCGGCGTTCGGCGGGTCTGGCCCAAGCTGCTTGGGTCGCTGAGCGATCAGCCGTTGCTCTACGTGGCGTTGGCCCGGGGAGGCGAACCGCGGCAAATCGCCGATACGCGGAACCTGCATCACGTCTTGCGGCGGCTGCTGAGCGGGCTGCCGCGTCTGGGGCTGTTGCCCGAGACCTGCCGGCTGCTCGAGACGGTCGCCGAGCGCGAGGCCGCTCAATTGCGCGATCGGCGGCATCCGATGGGCCCTGGCGCAATCACTGAATTCGACGCCTTGTTCGAGGTTGGCTGCAAGGCCATCGTCCGATGCCTGGTGATTTCCTCCGCCGATTGGATTGGGCGGAGAAAGCCGAAGGACGGGCCGCAAGCGTTCTCACGCCGGGCCGACACCGGCCTGGTCGATTGCCTGGAGGAAGTCGTCGAGCTTCTGCTCCGCTGCTGGCTGGTGCACAGCCGCCGCGTGCGGCTTTCCGTTCTCGAAGGCGTGACCGACCCACAGCAATGGCGAGGCCTGAAGCAGTTTATCGAGACCTACGGCGGCGACCTTTTCACCCAACAGTTCCTGAGCCTCGGCAACGTTCGCGGCATTCTGCATCAAGGCGTGGCCGAGTATCTCGAGATGCTTCGCGAAGAGGCCGAGTCGGAGGAGCCGATCCGGCTCGTGGCCGATCTCGACGCGGCGATCGAGCCTGACAAGGCCGCCCATTGGCTGTCCGTGGCGTTGGAAGCCGTGCTGGAGAACTACGGCGAGTACGTGGACTACAACAGCATCACCACGCAGTCCGATCGCGGCGAGATGCTCTACACGCTGCTGGACTTTCTCCGTCTCCGGGCCCACTACGAGCGGCTGGCCTGGAACTTGCGTCCGGTGATGCTCGCTCATCAGGTGCTGGTGCGATGCAACCGGGAGGCGGCGGCGGGCATCTGGCGTCGGGCCGTCGCCAGCCGCACGGCCCCCATGGCTGAGGACCACCTCGCCCGATTCGAGCAGCTCTGCAAGAAGTACGGAATGCACTTGCCGAGCATTGCGCAGCGGCTCTCCGAGCGGTTTGTCCGTCCGATGGAGATCGACCAGCTTTGCGCCCTGATGCGGCCGGCGGTCGCCGAGCTTCGCGAGAATCGGGCGGACGCGGCGCTACGGCGATTCGAGGAGGAGATCGACCGCTTCACCGCCCAGCCGTCCGGAGCCGGCTATGAACTGCCCGGCTGGCTTGACGCGCTCGAGCGAGAGCTGGATCAGGTCGGCTACGAAACGCCAGCGGAGGATCAAGAATCGTTCGACCCCAATCTCCCCTTCCCGCAAGTCCGGCTTTCCCGGCCGGAGGCCCGTCAGCAGATTCAACGCATGATCGCCGAGGCGCCTAAGTGGCAACTCGGCGACGATTGAGCGGTCCGGTAATGAATCGCGGCGACTCGACGTGCAGAAGGCCGACGCCAAAGCGGCTGTCGTCCCCATCGCCACGCAACCGGCGAGCAAGAGCGGATAGAACGGTGAGGAACCTGGGGCCTCTGGTTCCTCCCCCAAAGAACCGCTCGATATGCCTATTTCACCCCAAAATTCTGACGAAGAACCATTTTGTGAAGGACAATTTGGGCGACTCTTCGCAGGGAACCTGCCCCAGCATCCCCCAACCTCATCTCTTCATGTGCTTCTTCACCGACTTCACAAAACGTCCAAAGGCTTTGTCCTTCTGACGCTTCTCGAAGTCGGAAAGGTCATAGTGTTCGGTCTCTTTCTTGAGTTTGAGATAGCTCTGATAGCGATCATCGCTCAGATTTCCATCTTTCACGGCTTTCAACACTGCGCAGCCGGGCTCGTTGGTGTGCGTGCAATTCGAGAAACGACAGTTCATGGTGAAGTCGTCGATCTCCGAGAAGGTCGCGCTTACTGCGTCGCCTGCCCCAAGAAGACCCAACTCGCGCATGCCCGGCGTGTCGATCAAAAGGGCCTCGTTGTCGAGAACCAGCAAATGACGCCGAGTCGTCGTATGAACCCCTTCACCCGTTCCGCTCACCGGCTTCGTGCTGAGTGCATCGCGGCCCATCAATCGGTTAATGAGCGTGGTCTTTCCAACTCCTGACGAGCCAAGCAGGCAGTAGGTCTTGCGAGGAGAAAGAAGTGCTCGGAATTCCTGCAACCCAGCGCCAGTCACATTGCTTAGGGCGAGAACGCGCGCAGAAATGCGTGTACGTCTCACCTGCTCCACGATCTGGTCCAGTTCCTCGGGTGAAATCAGGTCAGCCTTGGTCAGAATAATCCACGGTTCAATACGTCCTTCGCCAACCATCACCAGGTAACGGTCGAGTCGAGCGAGGTTGAAATCGTATCCACATCCTTGAACGATAAAGGCCGTGTCGATGTTGGCCGCAATCATCTGGAAATCAACGGCCTTTCCTGGGCATTTGCGTCGCAAGAGGCTTCTTCTCGGCAGAACCGCCTGGATAATGGCCGGGCCGCCCGAGACATGTTGCTCGACACACACCCAATCGCCAACGCACGGCAAGTCGCTGATCGATTCGGTCGAGAAGCGGACTTTGCCAGCCAATTCTGCAATGACCTCTCCGCGATTGTCCCTCACGAGGAACGCCCCCCGATCGACCGCCGCGATGCGGGCAATGCTCTGCCCAGGCTGCTGAAGGTCGCCGATGCGGTCCTCGAACCATGTGTCAAATCCCAAGCTGGCCAAGTCCATATTCTCTTCACGCATTGGGCGTTCCTCTCCAGTCAGTGCAGCGCCTTCGGCGGAAATTAGCAACGGGGATCGGAGGTTCCCGAGCGAACAAGGCTACCGCCCAAACCCTCGTAGAATCTCTTCCTTCGTTCCGTAGCGGTCGCAGGCGGCGCGAAGCTCATCGCGAGTCAGTGACCTCAGGCCGGAAAGCTCGATCTCGGCAGACTCGTCCACCGCGATGACATAGCGGCTTTCGCCGAGTTGCCAGCTTTCGACTTCCTTCCACGGGCCGCCTTCGGCCTTCGGGCGAACCTGTGGCGGCCGGGCGTAGCTGGCGTTGACGTAGGCCAGCCGCACGCCAAGCGTGGCCCAAATCCGTGTGTTCCGCCCGGCCTGATCGACGTAGATCGGCGCGGACACGCGGGTGTCGCAGGCCAGATCCTGGTTGGCATCGAGCGATTTGAGCCATTTCAACGCCGTCTGTTTGGCGGCCGACCGGTCCACCGGCTCGCCGTCGAGCAGTTGCGGCTTCATGCCGAGGTCCTCGCAAGCAATCAGATAGAAGCCGTAGAACCGCTGGCGAGTCGCCTCCAATTCGGCATCCAGCGTTTTTGGCCGCCGGCCGCCTTGTTTCAGTCCATGCAGCCGGATGAGCCGCTCCCCGCCCGCCGTCGCCCGCAAGAAGGCTTGCACGAATGCATACGCCCGGGCGGTGCGGAGATAGAACGTTGCACAAGGCTCGATCCGCAGCCGGGGAGACACGCCGCTCGGGCCGAGCGACTGGGCGGCGCACTTGAAGGTCTGCCTCACGTGCGTCTCTCGCCGCTTGGTGATCATCGCCTTGAATGCCTCGACGAGCCGTCGCTTGTATTGGGCCGTGAGCTGCAACCTGTCTTTTTCCTGCCCCTTGTTCGGCAGCAAGAGCGTTTCCAGGGCGTAGACCTGATACTGATACCAACCGTCGCTCTCGCCCGGTTTCAGTTCAACTTCGCCGGAACGGACGCGGCGGATGAGTTCTGTCATCAGGTTCACGTTGCCGGGCAGGCCGAACGGAAACAGCCGCTCGAACAGTTCCGTTTCGCGGCTAGTCGAAGGCGGAAAGATCGCCACCATGCTGTGCCGCGCGCCGTGCTGCTTGGCCAACTCGGCGAGGTTCTGGTGGACGCCCACCAGAGAGTCGACCGGCAGGCAAACGAGCGGAGCGGTCAGCCGACCGTAGAATCCGTTGATCGCCCGATACTGTTCGAGCAATTTTGAGTCGCCCTTGAGCACGGCCGCCACATCGCGCGGAATGGCCAGATGGTCCTGGTCGAACTCGCGTTGCAGAAAGCGATAGAATCGCCACACCCGCTTCAGTTCGGGCGTCCAATCGTAGAAGCCGATCGGCTTGCTGGCTGTCTGGTCCTGCTCAAAGTCGGCCAACAGGCGATCTCGCTCATCCGTTTCATTCCGAGACACTTGCACCTTTTTGCCCGCCAACTCCAGCGCCGCGGCAAGAAACGGCCGGGCGGGGCTTTGGGGCGGCAACCGCTGAAACACCGTGGCGACCCAGTCCGGCGCCGCCGGCGCAAAGCCGAGCTCGCCGCGGAAGCACGCCAAATCCATCGCCGCATAGAGGCCGTCGTCGAACTGCTTGGCCGCCCCGTCGAGCATGCTCGCGCTCGGCAGCAGCGGACGGGCCGCTTGAATCGCCTCGGCATACGACGGACGAAGTCGGAGCATGTCCCCCTCGACGTCCGGCTTGATCATCGGGCAATCCAGCCGCACCACCGCGGCCGAGGCGTTCACCTCCCACTCCCTAAGCGGCCGGCTGTCGACCAGCGCGGCGTCGAACGTCGGATGCCTCTCGTCGAGCGAGTCGTCGCTCAGTTGCGGTTCGTCACGTTCCGCGGGCGGCTTGTAGTCCGTGCGTTCGACCTTGCAGTAGTTGCTGTGCCACCACAGGCTGTAGACGCCGTAGGCCCCGGCCGCCAAGACCGCCACGATGACAATCGCGATCAACCGTCGCATCATGTCTTTCTCCCGCGTGAAGAGGTGTGCCTCGCCTCCATCAAATCATTGTCGTCTTGCCGCGGTCGCCGCAAGGCCACATGTCGTTGCTCAAAACACGTATCGGTTCACGACGTTCTCGAACAGTTCCTGCCGGCCGCTCCGGTTGGGCGTGATGTCGCCCTTGGCCAGAATGTACTTTTCGAGCGACGCGAAGTCGTGCCGGCCGGATTCGATCTCGGCGCCGACGCCGCTGTCCCAGGAGGCGTAGCGGTCGTTGACCATCCGGGCCAACTCGCCGTCGGCGCGGATGGCCGCCGCAATCTTGAGCCCCTTGGCGAACGCGTCCATGCCGCCGATGTGCGCGTAGAACAGATCGATCGGCTCGAAGCTCTCGCGGCGCACCTTGGCGTCGAAGTTGAGTCCGCCGGTCGTGAAACCGCCGTATTTCAGGATCACGAGCATGATCTTCGTCGTCAGGTAGACGTCGGTCGGGAACTGGTCGGTGTCCCAGCCGAGCAGGAGATCGCCCGTGTTCGCGTCGACGGAGCCCAAAAAGCCCTGCGAGCCGGCGTAATCGAGTTCATGCTCGACGGTGTGGCCGGCCAGCGTGGCGTGGTTCGTCTCGATGTTCATCTTGACGTGGTCGGCCAGCCCGTAGGCGCGGAGGAAGTTGATGCACGCGGCCGAATCGAAGTCGTATTGGTGTTTGGTGGGCTCTTTCGGCTTCGGTTCGAAATAGAACTGGCCGCGGAAACCGATCTGCTTGGCGTAATCGACGGCCATGTGCATGAAGGCGGCCAGATGGTCGACTTCCCGCTTCATGTCGGTGTTCCACAGGCATTGGTAGCCCTCGCGGCCGCCCCAGAAAACGTAGCCGGCCCCGTCTAGCTCCTTGGTCACTTCCAGGGCCTTCTTCACCTGTGCGGCGGCGAAGGCGAACGCGTCGGCATTGCAACTCGTCGCCGCGCCGTGCGTGTAACGAGGATTGCCGAACAGGTTGGCCGTGCCCCAGAGGAGCTTGACGCCCGAGCAATTCTGCTCCTCCTTAAGCACCTTCACCACGGCGTCCAGGTTCCGGTTCGTTTCAGCCAGCGTGGCGCCCTCGGGCGCGACGTCGCGATCGTGGAAGCAATAGAACGGGGCGCCGAGCTTCTCGATGAACTCGAACGCGACACGGGCGCGGTTCTGAGCGTTCTCAACCGTGTCGATCGCAGCCTCCCAGGGCCGGAGCATCGTGCCCGCCCCGAACGGGTCGCTGCCGGTGGCCCGCAGCGTGTGCCAATACGCCACGCTGAACCGCAGGTGGTCCTTCATCGGTCTGCCTTCGACCAGCTCCGTCTCGTTGTAATGACGGAAACTCAGCGGATTCTTCGATTGTGGGCCTTCGTACCGGATTCGGCCGATTTCGGGAAATGCTGGCATAGTGGGTAGTGGGTAGTGGGTAGTGGGTAGTGGGTAGTGGGTAGTGGGTAGTGGGTAGTGAGTAGTGGATAGTGGATAGTGCAGATAACTGACAACTGATAACTGATAACTGATAACTGACAACTGACAACTGACAACTGATAACTGATAACTGACAACTGACAACTGACAACTGACAACTGACCCAGTCAGATCGCGAGACGGAGGTC
>JBDKUC010000436.1:0-6676 GCA_039679885.1 Thermoguttaceae bacterium
CCGAAGCAATCGCGTCCATGCGTCACCTCCTGATGGCAAGACCAGCCCTACCCGCGCAAGTCTGCCGTAATACGGAGGTTGTGTCTAGATGAGATGTTTACAGCAGTGGTGCTTGCACGCACGCGTCGTCCGCGCCTCCGGCGTGTTCTTCTCCGCATCACCACCAATGCAGCAGCATCCCGATCCGATGGCCGAAGATGATCGCCCCAACGATGGCCGAGCCGATCGAAGCAACCAACACCGCGGCGCTGGCGATGTCGAGCGAGTTGCCGAGGTGCGGGTGGCTCTCGCCCGTGATGGCCTTGGCCATCGACTCGAGCGAGCTGTTGAGCATCTCGGCCGTCAGCACCCCGACGATGCAGATCGTCAGGATGCACCACTCGGTCAAGTCGATGGCCAGCGCAATCCCGGCGACGACGACCATGATGCCGACGGCCAGATGGACCTGGAAGCTGCTTTGGCCGCGAACGCCGATGACGACGCCGCGGAAAGCGTCGCGGAACTTGCGGAACCAAGTGCGTTGGACGAAACTGGGATCGGGAGGCATGGCTGGATCGGCGGTCGGTGACGGACGAGGCATGATTGTCGCGGACGATCTCGGATCGTCAACCGTCAACAACCATCCTTCCCCTTCATTCTAACCCAAACGCGCCGGCCGGGGGAATCTGGGCGCCGTTGATATTTCCCAGCCGCGCCTTGGGCCAGAAGCGGGGCTCGATCACCAAGGCCGCGCCGACGCTGTTCCGCGCCGGGTCGACGTTGAAGCCCGCGCTGATCAGCAGCGACTCGCCGACGCGGGTGATCGTGAAGTTCTCGCCGACGTTCCCCTGGCTCCCGACGTCGATGGTCGTGCCGAACGACGAGACCCACTTCGGGCTCATCCAATACGAGTAGGTCAACGAAATGATCTTGCTGTCGATGGGCCCTTCGAGCAGCCGGAAGCCCATGTAGAGGCTGCCTCGCGGCGGCCGATTCAGGAACGCGCCGACGGTGACGATCTTCTGCCCCTGGTCGAAGAAGTCGAAAATGCCGTCGCTGGTCAGCGTCAGTTGATCCCCGACGTGCCAGGCGTAGTTGTAGTCCAGCAGGCCCAGCGGCTTCCCAAAGTTGTCGCGGTCGGGATCGGGATAGAACGTCACGTTGGTGTCCAGCGACATCCAGTCGATGATGTGCTGACAATCGTTCCGCCCCCGCTTGGTCTGCCACCGCTGATCGACGCCGAGCCGCACGGCCGCCATGTCGCCGGCGATTTCCGTGCTCGGCGAGGTGACCCAATCCTGAAGGCCCGTCCGCAAGGCGTAAAGCCGCTCGTCGAACTGCGGCGGAATCAGGATTTTCCCCGGCGGCGTCCCCGGCGGCACGGTAATCATCGACGGCACGCCGAACGTGTTCGTCATGAAAATTCGCCGCCAGGCCTCGACCGAATTATCGTCCAGCGGATCGTAGAGCGGCAGCTCTTCGAGATTCTTGTTCGACTGGGCGTAAGAAAGCTCCGCCTCAAAAACCACCTTGTGGGCGAGCCCGTGTACGTTGAACAGGTCGCTGTTGGCCGTCGGATCGACCGAGTACATCGGCATGCTGGCCCGAACGCCCGCTTCCCAGAACAGCCGCGTCAGTTGCTGGCCGGCCTGATCTTCGCCCCAGTACGTCGCGTCGCCGAGGACGTAAGGGACCACTTTGACGACGCCCAGCTCAATCGGCCAGTCGATCTCTTGCCGAGTGGAGAGCCGCGCCCCTTGCACGTCGTACTGCTCCCACGGCAAGTAGTTGAATGCCCCGGCCGGACCCACGACGTTGCCCACCGTCACGTTGTTCGGGATTGTCGTCTGCCGAAACTGGGCGTAGCCGGCGCTCGAATGCTCGTGCCACGTCAGCGCATCGCCCAACAGCGGCTGTCCGATCCAGAAATGATCGGCCCGCGGCAGCCAGTTCGTGTCGGTGACGAAGTCGTTCAGCCGATAGTCGGCCGAGAGGCTCCACGAGCGGTTCGCGTTGATTTGTTTCAACTCGATGCCCGTGCTCTCGTCCTTGAGCGTCTCCCACTCGCTCTTGTAATACTCTTCGAGGAAGTTGCGGTCGCTGATCCAGCCCAACTCGGCGCTAAGCTGAACCGGGGAGGAGAAGGGGGAGAGGTTGAGCATCTCGCGGTGCTGCCAGAAGAGGCGATAACGATAGTTCGCCTCAGGCGGCACGGCGCGGCGATCCTTGCCGAGGTCGTCGACGCCCTGGTCCTGGATGCCCCAATAGTCGGCCAGCCCGGCCGTGTGACCGGGCAACCCGAAGCAGTCGGCCCGATCGTAGCTGAACGAGGCCCCGTGACCGAAGCCCCGCTTGCTCAAGTAATCGAGCTGCAAATCGAAGTTCGTGCCGACCGGCTTGTTCTTGATCCCCAGCAACTCGTAGGCGTCCCAACTGGTCAGCACCTGCGTGCCGAACACCGAATCCTGCTTGGCCGTGAACCGGCGGAGATAGTAGCTCGGGTCATTCAGATCGGTCGAGATCCGCGGCCAGTAGAAGACCGGCAGCGATTCGATGAACAGGAAATTGTTGTCCGCCGTCGCCAGCTTCTGATGCTCGATCACCGGCTGGTTCGTCATCGGATCGACCACCGGCTGGTTGGTCAGCGGGTCAATCACCGGATGCTGAATGTCCTCGAAGTAGACGTTGTTCGCCTGCAAGCGATAGCTCGGCACGCCCATTCGGCTCGACGTGAAGAACGCGTTCTCGGCGAAGAAGCGATTCTCGCTCGTTTGCTCGAGCACGTCGGCGTGCAGTCGCAACAGCCCCTCGTAGTTGCGCACCGGCGTGAGCACGTCCGCATTGAGCACCCTTCCAACGTGGTTGAGCACGTCGTAGTACATCCGGTCGGCGTGAATCGTCCGCTCTCCCTGACGGAAGACGATGTTCCCTTCCAGATAAAGCTCCAACGGCATCCGCTGGTCCTGAAAGCTCGGCCGGCCGGCGTCCAGACCCTGCAGACCGCTGGTCCACACGACCACACGATCGGCCGAGACGTCGATCGTGCCGACTTCGCCCACGCCAGGCACGCCGCCGGTCACGTCGACGATCACGTTGACGCCCGAGTCGATCCAGGCGATCTGCTGGTTCGTGTTCGGGTCGGAGCGGAACTCGCCGTTGACGGGCACGTTGCTCCGCGGAAACACGCGGATTCGCCGCGCGCCGAACGACGGCGCTGCTGGCGGCCCCGCGGGAGCCATCGCCGGTGGATTCGCAGGAAGCACATTCGCCGGCGGGTTCATGGGCGCCACGGGCGCGGGCGCCGGCACCGTCTCGGGCCCTGCCGGACCCGGCCGCGGCGCCGCATATTGCGCCGGAACGATACGATTGCCAGCCGCTGCACCCGCCGGACCGGGCTGCCGATCGTTGCGAGGCGTCTCGGGCGCCCGCCGCTCCATCCCTCGCCAGTAGATGGCCGGCAACACCGCGGGCCGCCCCGCGACTTGCCCGGCGCCGACGTCAACCCGCCCCGCGCTCTGGAACCGGCCAAACCACGTCTGGTCCGTCAACCGCGCGCCGCCGGGCCGCGGGTCGCTGGCCATTTCCACACCGCCCTCCAGATACGCAATCACCTTGCTCGGCCGCGGATCGGTCGGCTCCGCACGGTCGATCCACAGCACGGCCTCCCGTGATCGGGCGATCCGCTGCCCCTGCTGAATCACGCAGTCGCCACGCAGCAGCCAAACGTCGTATGAGCCAAGCTGCCATTGGTTGCCCGCCTGGGCGCGAACGACGATCGGATCGGCCTCGCCGCCAGCCGGCAGTTGCACTTCCGCCGCGGCGCGAGAGACGAGCGAGACCAGGAGAACGAGGGCGGCAAGCAGTCGAACCCGCCGAAGCACACGCATCCCGCGCGCAGCGTCTCCGCCTGCGCGCAGCCGCTGCGGAGCGCTCCCAAAGCGGGCCAATAGCTCGCCAAGTCGTCGTCTCAGAACAGCATCCTTGCTCGGCCGGGCCAACCGGTTCGCACGGCCGCCCGGAGTCCAATCGCAACACGAAGAGAGTAAAGTCCTTAGGCGGAAAGATCTTCCGCCTTTTGCGCGGCGAGATTATATGGACGACCGCCCAACGGATCAAGGCGGGTTGAGGAGGATATTGGCCGCCAGAAGTGCTTGGCAGACAAAGACTTGCGGGCACGCTCTTGGCCCGGCAATTGCCACACCGTAAGCCCAGCCCCGATTCGGGGCCTCTGACGATGGCGTGCAAAGCCGTTCGTAGTTCCGCCTTTAGGCGGCGATTTCAGCTCGGAATGCCGGCTAAAGAACAGGGCAAATCGTCACGACCGCCAAATCCCCACCACGTCCCGTGACCCCGCACGCGTCCAATCTCAAGCTAAGATTCAGTGGAATCCGTCCTTAACCGGGGCAGTGCGGCACATACACAGAGGAGCCAAGGAATGTCTCAGACAATGGAAACGCCATCGTCGGCCGCGGTCACGCCGGTCGTCTTCACCGATCGCCGCAATCCGGCGGCCGTCGAGCGGATGCCCATCTGCGAGCGACGCCAGTTCGGCAACTCTCACGACGACCTCTCGCCCGAAGCCGCCGAGCTGGCCCAGGCAATCGACCAATACAAGCTGGTCCACCGCCGCCGCTTCATCAACTTCGAAGAAATGCTCGCCGTCATCAAATCGCTCGGCTACAACCGCTAGCGAGAACGACGAACAGAAGAAGCTCGAAATCCGAAGTCCGAAGCTCGAATTCGGATTTCGGATTTCGAGCTTCGTGCTTTTTAGCCTCATTCCTCCAGCGTCGTCCGGCCGGTCGCCACGTCGAACTCGCAGACCGCCGGCACGAGCATCGCCGCAATCGTGAAGCCGTAGGCGGCCACCATGACCAGGAACGCCGCCATGGGCGACTGGAGCAGATAGCTCGTGATCGCATAGAAGGTGGCGAACGGGCAGAGGAACGACGCCCAGCCGATCGCCGTCGATGGGTTGCGCAGCCCGAGCACCGCGTAGAGCCCGACGCCGCCAAAGACCATGAAGGCGAAGAACGGCAAGAACTGCGCGCTCGGCGAACCGCTGAAGGCCATCATGATCCGCATGCAGACGGCCACGCCCAGCGACAGGAAGAAGATCGTGCCCAGGCTGGTCGCCACCGCCACGCCCGAATTGGCGTAGGTCATGCCCAAGTGCAGGCCCACCGTGGCCGCAAACAGGTAGAGCACCGCCAGGCCGCCCAGCAGGAAGAGCAGGTTCTCGAAGCTCAACGGCCCGGCCCACCAAAGGCCGACGCAAAGCAACATCGGCAGCAGGACCATCTCCTTCGTGTTGTAGAAGATGCCGCCGAGCTTGCCGAAGACAATCTCCTTCGGCGTCAAGTCGGTCACCAGCAGGAGGTCCAGCGCCTTGGCGTCCCGCTCGCTGGTCAACGACGTGACGGCCTGCGCGTTGACCAGCACCAGGCTCAGCAGCATCAGCGGCGCCAGCACCCATGCCCCCTGGGCGTAGGCGGCCAACTGCCCGTGCGACACCATCCAGTACAGGGCACCGGCCGCAAGGCCGAATAGCAGCAGGTAAACCAACCGGATGACGAGAATCTTCCGACCGTAGGCCCACGTGCGAACTTCCCGCCAGATGATCGGATTGTCCCACACGTGGCGGGCGGCGGAGGGGCGAGGTGCCAGGGGCGAGGGACGATTGGAGGTCGCGTCACCGACGCGTGGCGTATCTCCGGCCTGCTCCGCCTCTCGCATCTTCTCTCGCGATGGGTTCCAGACCCGCACCATCGCGATCGCGAAACCGTCGACCAGCACGGCAAAGCCCGCGGCAAACAGCAGAAACAGATGGACCGGTGTTCCCAACCATCCCAACGCCGGCTGATCGTGGACGAAGGGCCGGGCCGCTTCGAGAACGGCCTGCCAAGGGCTCAGCCCGACCGCCAGTGTGTGGGCCGGCAGGCCGAGAACCGTCTGGCCGAAAACGCCGGCAGCCAGCGCCTCGCCGGCCGCCAGCCACAGCACCAGCACCAACACCGTCATCGCGAGCGACTGGAACGTCTTTTCGCGCCACAGGGCGATCGTCGAACCCAGGCTGCCGCAGCAAATCGCCGTGGCCAAGGTGACGGCCAGGGCCCGGCCGATCTGCGCATACGAGACGCCGCCCAACAGCGCGATGCAAAAGAAGACCGGCAGCCCCGCGCAGAGCACGACCAGCACGCCCAACAGGCTGGCCAGCAGCTTGCCCAGCACCAATTCCGAGTTCGACAGCTCCGTGACCAACAGCAGCAGGAGCGTGCGGCGGTCCTTTTCGTGGGCCACCTCGCTCGCGGCCAGCAACGCCGAAAAAAAGATGGCCAGCGCGAGTTGCAGCGGGGCGAGAATCTGAAACAGGCTCCCGCCGAATCGGGCCAGATCGCCCACGTCGCGGACCAACTGCGTGCCGGTCAGCACCAGCCACGCCGTGCTCATCAGCAGCAAGAGCCCCAGGCCGTACGCCGCCCGCGCAACATAGACCCTCGCCCTCCTCGGCGATATGGCCAATTCACGCGAAAGCACCGGTCCGATCAGCAACTTAGCACTCCAGCAAGTCCCCACAGCCCGAGGACCAGCCTTCCATCATAACACGTTTGGGGCGTCAAAAGGAAGGACGCCAAGTTGCCCACAGGGCCGATCAGTTTTCGACGGTAGGGTGGGTCGAGCGAAGCGAGCCCCACCA
>JBDKUC010000115.1:0-10313 GCA_039679885.1 Thermoguttaceae bacterium
CCGCTGAGGTTTGCCGTTGCGGAGCCGTCCCACCACTGGCCGCAAACGCCCCAGGGAGTCGGGCCTGGGCAATCCACCTCGATTGGACTTCATTTTGGATCACCGCTGGGCTGAGTTGCCTTCGACCGGAGGCACTCATTCTACGGCAATAATTCGCCCACATCAACCCACAAATTCGCCCACCTTTTGCCCAGCCAAGAAATCGAGCCGCCCGTCCGATACGCCACGAATCGCCGTAAAATGCTTGCTTTTCAGTGATTACGTCGTGTCGGGGCACAAAAAAAGCCCGTCGAAACGGGCTTGAAAAGTATCCCCGACAGGGGTCGAACCTGGTCTTCGACTTTCGTAGAGTCGCGTGCGTCTCCGGCACACCCCAAGGACTGTCGTCTATTCCCAGTTCAACCACTGGCTTCGAGGATCGCAGTTACCAACCGGGTCCGAGCTTCCCATGCCACGTCCACAGTCAATTTCCGCCGTACCTCGGGATTAATGGCCCGCCAGAGCTTGTGCGCCGCCGCCCCCTTCGTCCGTTTCTTCGCTCGCCTTTCGAGCTCCATGCAATAGGACCAGACTCGAATGTCGTTTTGCAGACGCTTGTGTCCCTGAAGCCGAAGAGCCATCGTCTGGTCAAGTTCCACGCCCTCCTCGGCCGCAAGTTGCCGCAGAGCGTGGGCCATAAGAAGACGCGGACTATTCGCGCGAGCGGACTCGGCGACTCCACGCGCCAACCGGGCGTCTACTACCTCGCCCCCAAATGTCACCACGTCCACTCGGAACGACGTTTCGAAGAACGACGCAAGCAGTCGCGAAAAGGCCTCGCTTTCGCGCTGTTCAGGCAGAAGCTCCTGTGGAAGCGAGTCGCGATTGGCCGCAATCCACGCTTGGCAGTTCGCGGCGCGCCTCAGTGTCGTCGCCACTACGCCGGCGAAGGCTCGCGGGTCGCTTGAAGCCTCCCGGTCGAGCCACAGCAACAAGGCATAGGCCCTTCGATGCAGGTCGAGCACGGCTGCCAGTTGAGTCCTGTTCATGGTGCGTGCGGTCAAATAATGATTTTTTTGGTGTGTGTTCGCTGCAAAAAGCTAACGCAAGGGCTGTGCCAGAACAGGACTGACGCGACTCGGAAATGACGTAACTTCTTTTAAGCATTTCCATTGCGTTGTACTCGATGTGCTGCTTCGCCCGCCGCCGCATCAGCTTCTATGTCCTGTGTGCCGATATTTCTGTATAATGTTGTATAACTTGGAATAAGATCTATGGCATCAGAAACCCGCAAAACCGTCGTCCTCGGCCTGCTCGGTCCTCGACTCGACGCCGGCATGAGCCCCGACCGCTGGGCCCAGTGGCGGCCGAGCGTCGCCATCTGCCAGCACGAGAATCTGCTGATCGACCGCTTCGAGCTGCTCTACGAGCCGAAGGGCACGAAGCTCGCCCAGCTCATCGCCGGCGACATCGCCGCCGTATCGCCGGAAACCGAGGTCCGCCCGCATCTCGTCCCGATGAAGGACCCGTGGGACTTCGAGGAGGTCTATGCAGCCTTGCACGACTTCGCCAGGGCGTACCCGTTCAACACCGAGGCGGAAGACTATCTGATTCACATCACGACGGGCACGCACGTCGCCCAGATCTGCCTGTTTTTGCTCACCGAATCGCGGCACCTGCCCGGCAAGCTGCTGCAATGCTCGCCGCCGGCTCGGAAACACCACCCCGACATCGCCGGCTCCTATCGCATCATCGACCTTGACCTGTCGAAGTACGACCGCCTGGCGACCCGATTCGCTCTCGACCAGCAGCACGCCACGTCGTTCCTCAAGTCGGGCATCGATACTCGCAACGACGAGTTCAATCGGCTGATCGATCGAATCGAGCGGGTGGTCATCGCCAGCAACGCCCCGCTGTTGTTGACCGGCCCGACCGGCGCCGGCAAGTCGCAGTTGGCTCGACGCATCTACGAGCTCAAGCGGCAGCGGCAGCAAATCACCGGCCCGTTCGTCGAGGTCAACTGTGCCACCGTCTGCGGCGATCAGGCCATGTCGGCCCTCTTTGGCCACGTCAAGGGCGCGTTCACCGGCGCCGCGACCGACCGGCCAGGGCTGCTCCGGGCGGCCGACGGCGGCATGCTCTTTCTCGACGAGATCGGCGAACTGGGCGTCGACGAGCAGGCGATGCTTCTCCGGGCCGTTGAAGAGAAACGCTTTCTGCCCGTTGGCTCCGATCGCGAGGTGCAAAGCGACTTCCAACTGATCGCCGGCACCAATCGCGACTTGGCCGCCGAAGTCGGGCGAGGGCAGTTCCGCGAAGACCTGCTATCGCGAATCAACCTCTGGACATTCCGTCTTCCGGGCCTTTCCTCGCGCCGCGAAGACATCGAGCCGAACCTCGACTACGAATTGGAGCAGTACACCGCCCAGACCGGGATCAAGGTCGCCTTCAACAAGGAGGCCCGTCGCCGATTCCTCGACTTCGCCATGTCGGACGCGGCCGCGTGGCGGGCGAACTTCCGCGACCTGAATGGGGCCGTCACGCGGATGGCGATCCTCGCCCCGGGCAACCGCATCAACGTCGAAACGGTCGACGAAGAGATCGGGCGTCTTGCCGCCGCATGGCGGAGCTCAACCTCCGACGGCGTCGAAGACCTGCTGACCGCGATTCTCGGCCCGGACAAGACGGCCGAGTTGGACCGCTTCGATTGCGTGCAGCTTGCCGAAGCAATCCGCGTTTGCCGTCAGTCGAGAACGCTTTCGGAGGCCGGCCGCCGGCTCTTCGGCGCCTCTCGCATCCGCAAAACGTCGTCGAACGATGCCGATCGGCTCCGCAAGTATCTCGGCCGTTTCGGCCTGAGCTGGGACCAGTTGCATTGATTGTACTCTTCACGCTCCACGCGAAGCCGCCTGATAGTACTCTTCACGCTCCAGGCGAAGCCGGCTGATTGTACTCTTCACGCTCCGCGTGAAGCCGGGTCAAAGGCAGGCCGCATCATGCCCATTCCCTCACGCGGAGCGCGACGAGTACATTTCTGAGTCCTTGCCCCGAGCCCTTGAAGGCGACCCCGACGCCATGTTATCATCATAGGGTTTTAGACAGAGCCTAGTTCCATCGGGTGGCGGCCTGTCGCGTTTGGGGGCTTTTTGGCCGCGTCAAGGAAGGTTCCGCTGTGCCGCGTCGCAACGACATCCAGAAGATTCTCCTGATCGGCTCCGGGCCGATCATCATTGGCCAGGCGTGCGAGTTTGACTATTCCGGCACCCAGGCGTGCAAAGCCCTGCGGGAAGAGGGCTACGAGGTCGTGTTGGTCAACTCCAACCCGGCCACGATCATGACCGATCCGGAGATGGCCGACCGGACGTACATCGAGCCGCTCACGTGGCAGATGGTCGAGAAGGTGATCGCGGCCGAGCGGCCCGACGCCCTGCTGCCGACCCTCGGCGGCCAGACCGGGCTGAACCTAGCGATGGACCTGCACAAGCACGGCGTGCTCGAGAAGTACGGCGTCGAGATGATCGGCGCCACGGCCGCCGTGATCGACAAGGCCGAATCGCGCGACCAGTTCAAGGCCGCGATGGAGCGAATCCACCTCGAAGTGCCCCGCGGCCACACGATCAATAGCCTCGACGAAGCCCGCCGGGCGTTGCAGGAGATCGGCCTGCCCTGCGTCGTCCGGCCCAGCTTCACCCTCGGCGGCACCGGCTCCAGCATCGCTTACAACCGCGACGAGTTCGACGGGCTCGTACAGCGCGGCCTCGACCTCTCGCCGATCAATCAGGTGCTCCTGGAAGAATCGGTGATTGGCTGGAAAGAGTTCGAGATGGAGGTGATGCGCGACAAGGACGACAATTGCGTCATCATCTGCTCGATCGAGAACTTCGACCCGATGGGCGTTCACACGGGCGACTCGATCACCGTCGCCCCGGCCCAAACGCTCACCGACAAAGAATATCAGCGGATGCGCGACGCCTCGATCGCCGTGATGCGCGAAATCGGCGTCGAAACCGGCGGGTCGAACATCCAATTCGCCATCAATCCGAAAAACGGGCGGATGGTCGTCATCGAGATGAATCCGCGCGTCAGCCGCTCCAGCGCCTTGGCGTCGAAAGCCACCGGATTCCCGATCGCCAAAATCGCCGCCAAGCTGGCCATCGGCTACCGGCTGCACGAGCTTCCCAACGACATCACGCGGGAGACGAAGGCCGGCTTCGAGCCGACGATCGACTACGTCGTGACCAAGGCCCCGCGATTCGCCTTCGAGAAGTTCCCCGAAGCGAATCCCACGCTGACGACGCAGATGAAGAGCGTCGGCGAGACGATGGCCATCGGGCGGACGTTCAAGGAGTCGGTCCAGAAGGCCCTCCGCGGCCTGGAGGTCGGCCGCTTCGGCTTCGGCTGCGATGGCAAGGACCTCTGGGGCACGCCCGAGCAGCCCTCGATCGACGATGTGCGTTCCAGCCTGATCCGGCCGAATGAAAAGCGCGTCTGGCATCTCCGCTACGCCATCAAGTATGGCATGCCGGTCGAGGAGATCTACGAACTGAGCGGCATTGATCCGTGGTTCCTCGAGAACTTGCTCGAGATCGTCGAACTCGAGGACCAGCTTCGCCAGATCGGCGACATCGCCCGCTGCGACGACGCGACGCTCCGCCGGGCGAAGCAGTTCGGCTTCTCCGACCGCCAATTGGCCACGATCTGGAGCATGACCGAGATGGACGTCCGCGAGGAGCGGAAACGCCGCGGCATCGTGGCCACGTTCAAGTCGGTCGACACCTGCGCCGCCGAGTTCGAGGCCTACACGCCTTACTATTACTCGACGTACGAGGACGAGGACGAAACGCCGCCCAAGCAGCCCGACCGGAGGCGGATCATGATCCTCGGCGGCGGCCCGAACCGCATCGGCCAGGGGATCGAGTTCGACTACTGCTGTTGCCACGCCAGCTTCGCGCTGCGTGAGTTGGGCGTCGAGTCGATCATGGTCAACAGCAACCCGGAAACGGTCTCGACCGACTACGACACTTCCGACTTGCTGTTCTTCGAGCCGCTGACGACCGAGGACGTGCTGAACATCTGCGACCGCGTGCAGCCCGACGGCGTCATCGTCCAGTTTGGCGGCCAAACGCCGCTGAATCTGGCCCGGGCGTTGAGCAACGCGGGCGTGCCGATCATCGGCACCAGCGTCGACACGATCGAGGACGCCGAGGACCGCGAGAAGTTCAAGAACGTGCTGAACCGTCTGGGGCTGAAGCAGCCGGCCAGCGGCATCGCCCGGACGATGTCGCAAGCCCGGTCGGCCGTGGCCGAAATCGGCTACCCGGCGCTGGTGCGGCCCAGCTACGTGCTCGGCGGCCGCGCGATGGAAATCTGCTACGACGCGGCCCAATTCGATCGCTTCGTCGCCGAGGCGTTCGTCGTCTCCCAAGGCCAGCCGGTCCTGATCGACCGATTCCTCGAAGACGCCATCGAGGTGGACGTTGACGCCATCGCCGACGGCGAGCGGGTGATCGTGGCCGGCATCATGGAGCACATCGAGGAGGCCGGCGTTCATTCGGGCGATTCGGCCTGCGCGATCCCGCCCTACAGCCTGCCGCCGGCCGTGCGGGAGGAAATCCGCGAGGCCACCGAAGCCCTCGCCCGGCGGCTCCAGGTCCGCGGCCTGATGAACATCCAGTACGCCGTCAAACGCGAAGAGGGGCGACGCAACGTCTACGTCCTCGAGGTGAACCCGCGAGCCAGCCGCACGGTGCCGTTCGTCTCGAAGGCGACCGGCATGCCGCTGGCCAAAGTGGCCGCCAAAGTGATGGCCGGCGTCTCGCTGGCCGAGCAGGGCTACCTCAACGCGCCGATTCCGCGGCAGTTCTCCGTCAAGGAGGCCGTCTTCCCCTTCGTCAAGTTCGCCGGCATCGACGTCGTCCTCGGCCCCGAAATGAAGTCGACCGGCGAGGTGATGGGCGTCAGCGACACATTCCCCATCGCCTTCGCCAAGAGCCAAGTGGCTGCCGGCACCGTCCTGCCCGAGCGGGGCACCGTCTTCATCAGCGTCGCCGAGCGGGCGAAGGAGCACGTCGTCGAGCTGGGTCGCCGCCTCGAGCGGATGGGCTTCGAGCTGCTCGCCACTCGCGGCACGGCCGCCCGGCTCCAGGCCGCGCGAATCGACGTGCAAACCGTCATGAAGCTCAGCCAAGGCCACCCGAACGTCCTCGACTACATGATCAACGGCGCGTTGCACCTGGTCATCAACACGCCCAGCGGCAAGGGCGCCCGAACCGACGAGGGACGCATCCGCGCGGCCGCCGTCGCCCGCGGCATCCCCTGCATCACCACGCTCGAAGGCGCGCTGGCGGCCCTCGGCGCCATGGAGGCCCTGCGGCAACAAGAGATGACCGTCCAGGCGGTCCAAGACCGTTTTGCCAGCCCCGATCGAGCCCAAACCGTCCACCAGGCCTAGTGTAGCCTGTTGGGGTGCTTTGGGGTGCCATGCTTGCTAAGCGAGCGCAGCGAGACAGCAAGCATGTTCGCCGTCGAATCATGCCCACGCAAGCGTGGGGCATGGCACCCTGAATTACGCGACATACAGACCGTCATTTCTGAGACAATAGCCTAGTTCCACGCCGTAGGGTGGTTGCTTGCAACCACGCGGTTTACCCCCTTGTTTCCCACGGCCTCCGCTGGGAATGACAAGAACCTCGTAGGAGCGTGTCCCCATGAGCCAACCGTCCGACGAATCGCCGGCCGAATATCAGCCCTACGTGCCCGCCGACGCCACGCTGCCCGAGTTCACTTGGTCGGCCGTGCTGGTCGGAGCGATCCTCGGCATCATCTTCGGGGCCTCCTCGCTCTATCTGGTGATGAAGGTCGGCATGACCGTCTCGGCCTCGATCCCCGTGGCCGTCCTGGCGATCACGCTCTTCCGCGCCTTCTCCCATGCGTTCGGCTTCCGCCGTGCAACGATCCTCGAGAACAACATCGTCCAGACCACCGGCTCGGCCGGCGAGTCAATCGCCTTCGGCGTCGGCGTGACCATGCCCGCCGTGATGATCCTCGGCTTCGAGATGGAGTGGACCCGCGTGATGGTCGTCTCCGTCTTGGGCGGTCTGCTGGGCATCCTGATGATGGTTCCGCTCCGCAAGGCGTTCTGTGTTCAGCAGCATGGCATCTTGAAATTCCCCGAAGGCACCGCCTGCGCTGACGTTTTGAAGATCGGCGAGACCGGCGGCGCAACGGCCAAAACCGTCTTCGCCGGCTTCGGCATCGCCTTTGTGTATCAACTCCTGATGAGCGGCATCAGGCTATGGCGGGATACGGTCTCCTATCCGCTCGACTGGCTCAAGGGTGCGACCGCGTCAATGGAGGCGAATCCGGCGCTGCTGGGCGTCGGCTACATCATCGGCGTCCGCGTCTCCTGCATCATGGTCGCCGGCGGCATCTTGGCCTGGTTCGTGCTGGTTCCGATGGTCGCCCATTTCGGCGCCGGCGCCAACACGGCGTTGCTGCCCGCAACGGGCAGCGCGCTGATCCGCAACATGAGCTCCGCGGACCTTCACAGCAAATATGTGATGTACATCGGCGCCGGCGCCGTCGCCGCCGGCGGCATCATCAGCATGTGCCGAACCTTGCCGCTGATCATCTCTTCGATCTTCGCAGGGCTTCGCGATGTCCGCGCGGCCGCAGGCACGGCGGTCACCAAGCGGCGCACGGAACGCGATCTTTCGATGCGGACCGTGTTGATCGGCTCCCTCGTCATGATCGCCGGCATTTGGGCGTTCCTCATCTTCGATCCCCAGGGGGGCGGCGGTGGCTCCTGGAGCTCGCTCGGCGTGTCCTTCATCGCGGCGCTGCTCATCGTGCTCCTCGGCTTCCTCTTCGTCGTGGTCTCCGCCCGGCTGACCGGCGAAATCGGGTCGTCCAGCAATCCGATTTCCGGCATGACCGTCGCCACGCTGTTGCTTACCTGCATGCTCTTCTTCTTGGCCGGCTTGCGGTCGCATACGGACCAACTGATCGCCCTGTCCGTCGCCGCGGTCGTGTGCATCGCCTGCTCGAACGGCGGCACGAATGCCCAGGCCCTCAAGACCGGCTTCCTGGTCGGCGCCACCCCGAAGTATCAACAGTACGCGATTCTCATCGGCTCGCTGACCTCGGCCCTGGTCATCGGCGTAACGCTGCTCGTGTTGAACCAGGCCGGCACGGTCTACTCGAAGAAGCCTGAAAACGTGCCTGTCTTGACGCATCCGCTCGATGTCAGCAAGCTCACCCTACGGGAAAAAGGCCCCGACGGAAAGGAATATTACGTCTGGCACGCGGTCGAGGGCCAGCCGGACACTCCCGAAGCCGTGCCAACCGGCAAGTTCCTGGTGAACGACCGCGGACAGCCTGTCTATCTGAAGGATCGAGGTATCAATGGGCGGCTCAAGTACTCCGACGATGGCAAAGAACTGACCGGCCGGCTCAGCGCGCCGCAGGCGGAGATTTTCGCCCTGATTACCCGCGGAATTCTCAATCAAAAACTCCCCTGGACCTTGGTCTTGCTGGGCGTCCTGCTCGCCGTCGTCCTCGAGCTTTGCGGCGTCGCTGCGCTGCCGTTCGCCGTGGGCGTTTACCTGCCGTTGAGTTCAACGACGCCCATCTTCCTCGGCGGTCTGGTCCGCTACGCCATCGAACGCACCAAACGCAAACAGGACGGCGCGCCCGCGTCCGAGCTCGAATCCGAAATGAGTCCCGGCGCGCTCTTCTCGACCGGCTACATCGCCGGCGGCACGATGGGCGGCGTCCTGATCGCCTTCCTCGCGCTGATTCCCGGCTTTTCGGATTGGCTTGCCCGCGGCGAGAAATTGCCGCACCGGTCGATCACGGCCATCGTCACCTACTTCGCGATCGCCCTGCTTCTCTTCCTCGTCGGCCGCGGCTGGCTGCTCAAATCGAAGGAAGAAACGGCGTAGCGTGCAGATGCGACCGTCGTGAACGGATTTCCTAACCCGCCCCCCACTGCCCACTGCCCACTACGCTATAATGACCGGCATGGCCGACGCAGCCGCCTGCAAACCGCGCTGGTATCGCCTCACGCCGGACCGCCTCGTATTGGCTCTTCTCGCCGCCGAAGGCTTTCTGCTCTTGTCGGCCTGGGGCCGCTGGCTCCCGTTCAACCAGCACAAGGGCTGGACGGTGCTCATCGCCGTCGCCACCGCGGGCCTGACGCTCCTGCTGATGTCTCTCTGGTTCCTCGCTGCCCTCCTCCTCCGCTGCCGCTTCCAATACACCCTCCGCTCACTCTTCCTGCTCGTCCTCACCGTCGCCATTCCGTGCAGTTGGCTGGCAACGGAGATGAAAGCGGCCAGAAGACAACGAGAATTGCGAGTTGCATTAGAAGCTGTGGCCTCCATCTCCTTCGCCCCAACGTCTCACAGGCCCCTCTGGCTCCGTCGATGGCTCGGTGACGACTTCTTCGCAACGGTTCACGAGGTCCGCCGGGGCGATCTTTTTGGAGGCGTCATTTTCCCGCCTAGCCTGAGGCCGCAGGAACCGTTTGATCTGCGGCTCGTCAGAGAGTTCGTGGACCTTCGAGTTCTCGAGGTTTCAGGAGAACCGGTTACCGATTCGGACTTGAAGCACCTCCAGCGGATGCCCGCCCTTGAAGAACTTGACCTGTCAAAGACCAAAGTCACCGATGACGGTTTGGCCCATCTTCGCGGACTTCAGCGATTGGAGATTCTACGGCTGCAACTCCTCGATCTGACCGATGCCGGTCTAGAGAATTTGTCCGACTTGCATGAGCTTGAAGAACTGGTGATCAATGGTCCCAGAATCACCGATGCCGGGTTGGCAAATCTCAAAGGGCTGACGCGGTTGAAAAGACTATGGCTTGTCGGCACGGGACTCAAGGGACCCGGAATCCGATTTCTGGCGAAGCTGCCGGAGTTGACGGAACTCAACCTAGCAGCAACTCAGATCACAGACTCAGAATTGGAGCACGTGAAATGTCTCAAGCATCTCAACCGGCTCGGTCTTCTCCCTGACGAAAGCCGGCTCACCGCAAAAGGCGTAAACACGCTCATGAAATCGTTGCCGAACTGTCAGTTGATGT
Source organism: Thermoguttaceae bacterium (assembly GCA_039679885.1). GTDB lineage: Bacteria > Planctomycetota > Planctomycetia > Pirellulales > Thermoguttaceae > JAJFUI01. The sequence goes on from JBDKUC010000115.1 coordinate 10,064, forward strand.
ACAAGCAGGGAGAGCTAACGCCGGCAAAGCGGAACCGGGCCACGCCGGCGTACGCGCGAGGCTATATTGTCCCGTAGGGTGGTTGCTTGCAACCACTCGGTTTTCCTCGCCCCGAGAACGAATGACGCGTGCGTGCAAGCACCACTGCTGTAAACATCTCATCTAGACACAACCTCCGTATTACGGCAGACTTGCGCGGGTAGGGCTGGTCTTGCCATCAGGAGGTGACGCATGGACGCGATTGCTTCGG
>JBDKUC010000362.1:0-5643 GCA_039679885.1 Thermoguttaceae bacterium
CAAGGACTCTGAAGGATGCGCATCCGCCGATCACCGACGGAAGTTGTAATCCAGGCCCCAGCCAAATTGAATCTATTCTTCGAGGTGCTCGCCAAACGAACTGACGGGTTTCATGAGATCGAGACGCTCATGTGCCCGATTGACCTTTACGACACGTTGCACTTTCGGGAGGACTCCGGGGGGAAGGTGCGGTTGCGGTGCCGATGGGCAGTTGACGGAAGTCCGGGCGGCTGTGGGTTGGATCAAGTGCCCGAGGGGCCAGACAACCTGGTCTTCCGGGCGGTTGAGCTGGTCCGGCGTCGCGCCGGCGTCTGTCGCGGAGCGGAGTTGCTGTTGACCAAGCGGATTCCTGCGGCCGCCGGGCTTGGGGGCGGTTCGAGCGACGCCGCCGCCGCATTGGTCGCAGCCAACGAAGGCTGGCAGCTTGGCCGATCGCCAGGCGAGTTGGCCGACTGGGCGGCCGAGTTGGGCAGCGACGTCCCGTTTTTCCTCGCGGGCGGACCGGCCGTCTGCCGGGGAAGGGGCGAGCGGGTGACCCCCGTGTCGGGGCTCGGTGGGCTCAGTTTCGTGGTCGTCCGGCCGCCGGAAGGTTTGGCCACGGCAGGCGTGTACGGCGCCTGCCGCCCGGCCGCGGCGCCGAGGCCGGTTGGATGTCTTTGGGAAGCGTTCAAACAAGGAGATTGGGCCGAAGCGGGACGGCTGCTGTGGAATGGTTTGCAGCCCGCCGCTGAAAGTCTATCGCCCTGGGTAAAGCGGTTGGAGCAAGCGTTTGCCCAGCTCGATTGCCTCGGGCATGCGATGAGCGGGAGTGGCACCTCGTACTTTGGACTTTTCCGTCATGTGCGTCATGCGCGGCGGAGCGCACGACGCCTGCGGGCCAGTGGGGTCGGCACAGTGTTTGCCGTGCGAAGCTGCATTTGAGTGGAAAATGGGGGGAAATTCCCCGGTGACTGATGTTGGATAGGTGGGAACGGTCCCCTTTTCCCGTTCGAGCGGCCCGACTCGCAAGGAGACCAGCCGTGGAAATCACCGAGGTTCGCGTCAAGCTAATGGAGGAGCCCGGCGAACGGCTCCAGGCGTTCTGTTCCATCACGTTCGATGATGCGTTCGTGGTTCGCGACCTCAAGATCATCGAGGGGGTCACCGGACCATTCGTGGCAATGCCAAGCCGAAAGTTGACGGCCCATTGCCCTCAATGCGGCTCCAAGAACCATCTTCGAGCGGGCTACTGCAATCAATGCGGAAACCGGCTGAAGGAGCCGCCGACGCTCAAGGGGGAGGACGGCCGAGCGAAGCTCTACGCCGACATCGCCCATCCGATCAATGCGGCCAGCCGCGAGTTGATCCAGCGACGCGTCATCCAAGCGTTCGAGGAGGAGAAGGCCCGGGCGAGACTGCCCGGCTACGTGCCGAGCTACGATGACTTCGACGCGGAGACTTACGCGCCCGCCGCTCGTGCAGCCGTTGCGGCCGGATATCAGGATTCGGAGAAGCCCCGCGGTCCGCATAAAGGGGCGAGTCAGCCGGCTACGATGCAGCCGCATCGCTTCGGCGCAGGAATCTTCGATTGATCGGCTTGGGGAGCAGACTCCGCACCTGCCGTGCGTTGCGCGTCCTACATCCGCCACGGTTCGGCAGCCGTCATGCGAAGCCGCTCGAGCAACTCGCGAACAAGCGACTCGCGGCGGTGCAGTTCCGCCCGCACGCCCGAGTTGCGAGTGTGGTGAATCTCGACGGGCAACTCGCCCTGCTCACGCTCGAGAAGCTCGATCACGAGGTCGCGCTCCTGATCCGTTAGCCTCGGTTCGTCGTACATGATGAGTCTCCACGTCCCGTAAGGATTCTACGCAGGGGGAAGTGGGCGGGCCATAGCCGCAGCCCAACGTGCGGATCCGCATTTCTCGCGGCGCACGCTACCATTTGGCCCGGCACGCAAGCGAGGACGGAACGCTGCGATCCCTAGCCACGCCGATGTTCGACCAGGGAGAATGCCGGATGATCGCCGCTTAGGCGAAGTAGCGGACGGCGTTCTGGAACATCCGCAGGCCGTCGCCGGTCTCGCCGGCCTCGCCGCGGGTCCAGCGAGGGTGCTGCGTCCGGTCGATGTGACGCTCGGGATGGGGCATCAGCCCTAGAACGCGGCCGGTCGGATCGCAAACGCCGGCCACATTGGCAACCGCGCCGTTCGGATTGTCACCGTCGGCGTACCGCAGCACGAGTTGTCCAGCGGCGTCGAGTTCGCTGAGCGTCTGCTCGTCGCGCGGCACGAACTTGCCTTCGCCGTGGGCCACCGGCAGGTACATCCGCTCGATGCCGTTCAAGAAGACACATTTCGAGCCGACCACCTCGGTGCGGACCCAGGCGTCATGGTATCGGCCGCAGTCGTTGGTCGTCAGCGTGGCGGCCGGCCCGCGTGCGGCGTCCGGCTCCAGGAGCACCGGCGACTTCATCAGCACCTGGAAGCCATTGCAGATGCCGAGGATCAGCTTGCCGTCGGCCTTGAAGCGGCCCAACTCCTCGTTGAGATGGTGCAGAATCTGGTTGCCCAGAATGCGGCCGGAACCCAGGTCGTCGCCGTAGCTGAAGCCGCCGGGGATGCAGAGGACTTGGAAGTTCTGGAAGAGCGAAGGCCGCTCGAGCAGCCGGTTAATATGCAGGACTTCGGTGGTCGCGCCCGCCTGTTCGAAGGCAAACGCAGTCTCGGCGTCGCAATTGGTGCCAGGGGCGCGAAGAATCAGGACGTTGGGCGTGGACATCAAGCGGTGGGGGTTGCTGGGCAGTGCCAAGTGTCGGGTGCCTAGTGTCGGGTGCCAAGTGTCGAGCGAAGGTTGCAGTCTACCCCGATGCCGCCCGCGTTGCCAGTCCCCGCCTCGGGAGCTACCGTGGTGCCTCCACAAGGCCACGCCCGGGGGCCGCGCCCTGAGAAATCCTTGTTCCCATGCTCCCGCGTGGGAACACGTGTGGCGACGCTCCTGCGTCGTCGGGATCGACAATCAGTCTCAAAGGCCAGCACGTTATGCTGAGGACGCGGGAGCGTCCGAGCGGTGCGTTCCCACGGAGGACCGTGGGAACGAGGTTGTCGTTTGCTTGTTTAAGCCAACGGTTCCGGCTTTAGCCGGCCGTTTTCCGCCTAAAGGCGGGACTACGAACACCTGCGGCCTTCTTCGCAGTTTTCCTGCAAGTCGAGTCCCGGAAATGGCCGGCGCTTCTCCAGGGTGATAGACTATGGTAATGAGTTCGACGAATGAAAAGCGTGCGAACGGCGGGTTAAGGGTCCGGCGGCTGCCGGTCGTGTTTGCCAGCGACAAACGCCGCGTCATCACCCGATTCTTCGATCCGGGCGGAGAGGCCCGGGTGCGCCACATTATCGAGCGTGTCGCCGCGCTGAGCGATGAAGACGTCGGACTGGAGCTGGAGGACGTCTTCATGCGGTTCCGCACCCGGCATGGCAACATCGCCTCGGTGCTCGAGGAGAATTGCCGCACGGCGTTGGCGATGACCGGCGCCACGGACGACCTGCCGGCCAACCGCCGGATGCTGATCGGCGCCTATCTCACGACGGAATACTCGATCGAGTCGGCTGCCCTGTTCAATCCCTCGATCGTCCCGCATTACAACCAGCGGAACCTGCCCGACGGCGCCGTGCGGTTCATCATGAGCCTCCGGGCGACGGGCGAGGGGCATGTCTCATCCATCGTCTTCCGCTCCGGCGTCATCACGGCCGGCCATCAGATCCAGATCGACCCTTGCGCGCGGTTCGCCCGGCCGATTCGCGTGGTGCCTGACAAACACTACGACAAATCGCTGTTCCGGCGAAAGCTCGTCGACATCGGCGTTCCTGAGGCGGCGATGGCGCTAGTGCTGGATCGCCTCAGCGACGGGTTCACGCTGGCCCAGTTGGAGCGTGCCATTACGGAGACGCGGCAGGCGTCGCCGGACAAGCTACAGCTTGAACCGGCGTTGCAGGACATCCGCTGGCTTGCCCACTCGAACTATCAACTCGAGCTGCCGCGCGAGGCCGACACGTCGGAAGTCGTCATCTTTCCGCACACGAGCAACGAGAAACACGGCATCGAGGACCTGCGGATGGTCCGCTTTGTCGACGACGACGGCACGGTTACCTACTATGGCACCTGCACGGCGTTCGACGGCTACCGCATCCTGCCGCAACTGATCGAGACCCGCGACTTCTTGAAGGTCGGCGTCCACACGATCAACGGGGCCTGCGCTCAGAACAAAGGAATGGCCTTGTTTCCGCGGCGGATCGGCGGCCACTACGTGATGTGTTCCCGCATCGACGGCGAGAACCTCTACATCATGTATTCCGACATCGTCCACTTCTGGGAGACGGCCGAACTGCTGCCGGTCCCGCGCCGGCCGTGGGAGCTTGTGCAGATTGGCAACTGCGGCTCGCCGCTGGAAACGCCCGAAGGATGGCTCTTGTTGACGCACGGCGTCGGGCCGATGCGAACCTACTGCATCGGGGCCACGCTCCTCGATCTCAAGGACCCGCTGAAGGTGATCGGCTCGCTGGACAAGCCGCTGATCACGCCGACCGAGAAGGAACGCGACGGCTACGTGCCCAACGTCGCCTACTCGTGCGGCGCGATGATCCACAACGGGCGTCTCTATATCCCCTTCGCCACCTCCGACATGATCACGCGGATCGGCATCGTCTCGCTCGACTCACTGCTCAACCGGTTGATCGGGTGAGTTCGAGAATTGGTCGTCTGTGCCTACCCGACTCTTCTCGGCAGACTGTCTACCACGCTGGGCTCCGACACCGTTGGCGACGCTGGTCCAGCACGCCTGCTAATCTTTCGACTCGATGAACCAGTTGCCGTTCAGTTTAGAGAAGCGGAAGCGTAGATCGATCTCCTGCCCCACCTTCTGCAATCGATTATCCGGTCCGGAGGCGAAGTGATAAATCACCGTCTTTGCGAGCCCATCGGCCTTGTCGCCTTGGACCCTGAGTTGCTCCAGCTTTCCAAGAGGCGCAGGTCGTTCACCATTTCTAATGATGCTGTCCACATCGGCGCAAAAGGCGGGTTTGTTCCGTATTGCTGCGCAAACAGTCTTCCGAAGGAGACCTTCGTCTGCCGGAGGAAGAGGAGGTCCGAGTTGCTCCGAGGAACCGGGAACCGCGCCGCCTTGCGCTTCACCGGACGGGCGTGCATCTTTTTGGGCCTTTCGGGACTGTTCGGCCTTCTCGGCTGCTGCTGTTCGCTCCTCGAGCAGCTTCACGATGTCGATCCCGTGCTTTTCCTTATACCGCCTGTGGTATTCCGTCTGGATCGCCTGTAAGCCAACGCGGTGCTTCTTCAACACTGCGACTGTTTTTGGATCGGAAGGTTGCATTGAACAGCCAAAAAACGCCTCGAACACCTGATCGTCCCTCAGCTCTGGCGTCAGACATGAGAGCATCGTCTGCCAGTCCTGTTTGTCACGCGACTCCCGAAATGCGTCGAACACGGCTGTAGGTGACGAATACACTTTCGGCCTCTCTTGGACCGTTTCTGCCGCCATGCCCTCAGGCGGTGGCGCCGTAAAACCGATTACGGCAAAAGTGGCTGCGAAAAGGAGAGACGTCCTGTCACGCATCGCAATTCCTCCGTCGAAAAAGTGACACGGGGCTTCGTATGT
>JBDKUC010000144.1:0-16422 GCA_039679885.1 Thermoguttaceae bacterium
GCTTTTCGAGGGCCTAGACAATACGTAGCAACCACCGGTATGTTCTATGCAGGATGGATTTCTTCGTAGGACGGGTTTCCTAACCCGTCCCGTGCCAAAGAGCAGCGAGCAGCAGCGCAGTGAATTGAGACGACTTATGAGACCGAGCCAGGAGGACAGACATTCCTGTCTGTCTGGCAACGTTGAGCAGACAAGACGCACTGGACAGACAAGAATGTCTGTCCTCCTGATCTCCAGGCTAGATTCATCAAGTCTATCAGAGCGAATCCCACGCCGTGAGCCGGTCGTACGGACGGACTAGGAAGTCCATCCTACAGGAAGACACGCTAGGAAGTCCATCCTACGTTTGACATGTCATAACGAGTCAAGATCGCCAGCATGATTCACTTGGAACCTTACGCCGACGGCACGATCCTCCCGGTCCGGGCCCAACCGGGCGCGCGGCGGAATGAAATCCGCGGGGAACAAGACGGTCAGCTCAAGGTCTGCGTCACCCAGTCGCCGGAGCGGGGCAAGGCCAACAAGGCGATTGTCGAACTGCTTGCCAAGTCGCTCAAGCTCAAGAAATCGCAGATCGAACTGCTCTCCGGCGAGACTTCGCACCAGAAGCGATTTCTCATCACGGGTCTGAAGCCCGATCAACTGGCCGCCCAGATCGGCTCCCTGCTCGACGCGGCTGATCGCTGAAATCTGGGGTGCCGTGTCCCACGCTTGTCGTGGGCATGAGGAAGCGGCAAACATGTTTGCTGTCTCGCTGCGCTCGCTTAGCAAGCATGGCAACCATCAGTCACCGTTTGTTTGAGACACCACACTAGGCGCTGAAAGCTGACCGCTCAAAACTCCAGCGTCATGCGATCTTCGGCGAGCACGGTGTTGGCAAAAATCTGCCGGGCGGTGTCCACGCCGACGGGGTCCGCGGCGGTCGAGAGGGGCGTGATGTGCACCAGGGCGAGCCGCCCAACGTCGGCGGCACGGGCAACCTCCGCCACCGGCGTCGTGTGGCTGTGGCCGGTCTTTTCCGCCCAGGCGGCGTGCTCGTCGGAAAAGTAGCACTCGTGCACCAGGAGATCGACGCCCCGGATCTTGGCCACGTAATCGGCCTGTGGGTCGGCAATCGTATCGGTCACGTAGGCCATTGAATGGCCCGGCCAATCAAGGCGGAAGCCGATCGATCCGCCGCGATGTTCGAGCGGGAAATGCGTGAGGCGTCCGCCGCCTGGCAGCGCGACCGACTCGGCCAGCGGCCGCATCTCGAACGGCGGCGCCACGGGGAACAGCGGCTCGGCGAACAGATGCTCGCGGACGGCGCGAAGGTTTTCCGCGAGGCCGTGAACCGTGATCCGCCGCAACGGGTGCGCCCGCATCAGGCTGAACAGGAAGGTCAAACCGATCGTGTGGTCCAGATGCGCGTGCGTCAGGAAAATGTCGAGCTCGGGGAGGCTAAGATACTCGCTCGCTCGATAGACGGCCGCCCCGGCGTCGAGCATGGTCCCGCACTCAGGCAGCAGCAGGCACGGCGTTTGCCGTCGGTCGCTCGGATGATAGCCGCTGGTGCCGAGGATGATCAGTTTCTTGGTGAATCGAGAGCCAAAAGGTTATGAACTCTCGACTATCTTACCTACTTCCGCGGCTTAAACAACTGGTCCAACCCGCCCTTGATCCCCTGGTCGATCAGGTTTCCGGCGGCCTTTTTGATAAACTGCTGGCTGATCCGTTCCATTTCTTGGCGATCGAGTTGCGGCTTATCGAGCGTGTTGCGGACAGGGAGTCGAATCATCTGGTTCCGCATCGCCTGAGTGACGCTGTTGTTGCCGACCAGCCATTTCGGCGGCACGGGCATCTCGGCCGTAATCTCCAACGAGCGATCGAACCCGACCCAGCCCGAGGTGCGAATCGTCAGGTCCGGGAATTGCAGCTCCATGTTCTCGTGATAGACGCGGCCGTTCTGAACCACGAATTTCACCACGGACTCTTGCTTCAGCTTGGCCGGCACATCGCGTCCCAGGAGCGTGGCAAACTCCTTGAGGAGCTTGCTCGAGCCGATCTCGACCGTGTGGACCACCAACTGGCCGGCCACGTCGCATTTCTTCGGATCGGCCAACGGAATGCGGCAGCGATCGAGGAACACGGAGAACGACCCGCGGACGGCGCTCGCGTCGGCCACCACCGGCGCGGCATATTGAAGCATTGACGCGCACATCGCCGGATCGATCTGGATGCGTTCCGCGAGCGGACCCGCGGGCAGGGTCAGTTCGGCCGCCGGCTGAAGCCGCATCGCCGGGGCCAAGTGAACGCGGCCCTGGCTTACGGACAAGTCGAGCGGTGTCGCCTGCACCAAGCCGTTGCCCATCGTGGCCTTGATCTGGCCGCCGCCGAGCTTCAAGCCGCCGATGTCAGCTTGGTCCCACCGTGCGCTGGCTTCGCCTTGGCCGGTTGAAAGCGCGTCGGAAAGTGCGATCGGACCCCGGTACCGGACGTCCGAGGTCCCGCGACCGGTCAGCCGCACGGTGCTGCCCAGTTGAGGCCGCAGTAGGCCGCAGAGCCGTTCCAGATCGTAGTTGACTTGCCCCTGGAAATTGCCTTCGCTGTGGCCGCTCACCGGCGTCACGCGGCCAGTCAGCGCCGCAGTGACGGTGCTCGATCCGAGCTGGGCCTTTTCCAGTTGGAACGTTTTCGCACTGGGATCGTAGCGGCCCACCGCGATGAGCGAGACTTCGGGCTCGAAGAACTGCTGGCCCGCTCCGTCCGAGACCGCGAGCTTCGCAAGCCTGACGTTCACGTTGGCCGCCGTCATGCCTGCCGAGGGGAGCAATTGCACGGTGCCGTTGAGTTGCCCCGCCAACCGCCAGGGCGATGGAACCTTCGGATCGCTGAACCACTGCCGCAAGCGGCCGAGATCGCCTTGGCATGTGATCGTGCCGTTCAGATCGGCCGGCGCGGCCGAACCGATGCTCACCTCGACATCTTTCGCTTGCACGCCGAGGGTCGCCGTACTTAGCAGCGCCGGGTCGAGGCGAATGCGTCCCTTCTGGCGGTCCCAAGAACCGGCCATGCCCACCACGACTTGCGGTTCGTTGATCGTCATCCACGATGAATCGACGACAAGCGGAATTGCACTGGCTTCGAGTTGCTTGAGCGTCACGCCGGCGCCGGCGACGATCCCGTCGGCCACCACGCGGTAGGCCCCTTCAAGCCGCCGCACGCTGTTGGCCGGCAGCCACATGGCGAGCCGACCTGGCCAGCTCTGCAACTGCCCCGTCAACTCGGCATGAACCGCCCAGGGACTGTTGCCCAGGTCGGTGACCGGAGAGATGAGGCGAGCCGCGAGTTGATCCGCGCCGCTGACGACGGACACCGAGGCTGTGTCGATGCGGGTTTTGTCCTTTGGATCGCTCTGCCCCTTGGCGCCGAACGTGGCGGTGACGCTGTCTTCGCGCCAAGCAGGCTTGCCAACGGTCGACCACTGGAACCCGTTCATTTGAAAGGTCCCGCCGGCGTCGAATTGCTGCTGCACCCGCTTCCAGTTCAGGCGGCCTTCGCCCTGGCCGGTCAGTTGCACGCCTTCGAGATTGAGGAACTGACGGAGCCGCTCGGCGAGTTGGTTGAAATTGACCCGCACCGTGGCGGCGAAGTCGTCCGGCGTGCCGGCTCCCCCAACGTGCAGAAAATCGGACTGGCATTGGAGATTGTCGACGACCGGGCCTTGCGGCGTCTCATGGGCGTCGAGCACCGCATTGATCGGCTGCTGCCAGGCGATTTGCCGGCCGCCGGAGGTGGCGCTCAGGGCCGTCGTGTCGAGCTGCCCATGCCAGACGGCGCCCTGTTGGGTCGGCCGGCTGCTGAGCGTCCACTGCACCGTGCCCGAGTCGATTCGGGTGTCCTTCTTCAGGCCGAGCGTGGCGGGGAACATGCGTGCGAGGCCGGCCAGGTCGAGCTGCCCGCCGAGTTCCTGTCGCTGCCGAATGATCGCAGTCAGCGAGATGCCGTCGCTGCCGCCCAAGGGGATGACGCCGACCAGCGTGGCGGTGGCGACGTCGCAGTCGAGCGATGCCTTTTCGATGTCCAGGCGATCGCTCTGCCATGCGGCCTGCAACGACGTCTGGAGGCGGCCGAGTTGCACGGTGTCGGCCGAGAAGAGAGCAGGACAGGCGAACGAGAAGTCGGCGACATTCAACTGGCCCAACAGCCCGTTCTTGCCCTCTTTGCCGCCCCAGGAAGCGCGAACGTCGGTCGAAAGTCGGCCGGCGAGCGTGGTTCCTCGCGACACGAGCCGGTTCGCCACGGGTCGGAGGATGGCCAGCGGGAACTGATCGATCTTCACCGTGGCCTCGCCGCCGGTCGGCGCCCATTTCAGCCCGGCCGCCAACGTCGCCGGCGGATTTGCGGCGTCGAGAGCAATCGATGCCTGCGCGACGATCGGCATCGCGACATCCTTAGGCATGTCGAAGCTGGCCGCCAGCTTGCTGACCTCCCAGGTCCGGCCCATCGTCTCATCGACGACCGTCACGCTGCCATCTTTCACGTCGAGGCTGACCGCAAAACTGGTCGACGACTTCTTCTTCTCCGGCTCAGGCTTTTTCGGTTCCAGATAGTTGGCCAACAATTCTTCCAGGTTGCTGCGGCCATCGTCATGCACGACAACCGCCAGCTTGGGGCTGCGGACGTGGAAGCGGCCAAGGTTTGTATAGTTCAGTGCGATCGAGGCCAGCGAGCGCTCGCCGCTCAGCGAAGCGACCGAGGCGACGGTCTTGCCATGCTTGTCCTTCACCTTGATGCCGGTGGCGGCGACGGGCGAGAACCAATCGAGCGACACCGATTGAATCTCCGCGGTCCCGTTGAGCCCACCGAACTTGTTGATTGCCCAGCCAATCAAAGGCGTTCTGGCCACGATGGGCGGCAGCAGCCAAACCACGATGACCAGCACGGTCGCGATGATCGCCAGCCGCCATCGCCACGTGAGCTTCTTCTTTGGCGCCGGCGTGCCAGAGGTCTTCTGAGGCCCGATGGGGAGAGGTTTGGAACGTGCAATCATGGGATCCGCTCCGAAAAGGTGGGAATCGGGGGCGGCGGATTGTAACCGCCTAACCTCACTAATACCAGATCGATGTCCGCCGAGCATTGCTTTTTCGGTCAAGCCTCTTGCATTCTATGCCGATTCTTGGTAAAAGTCACGCTCGGCATCACTCAAGGAGGCATCCGCATGGAAACCTGGGATTTCACGGCCGCGCCGGTCGAGCTTGGCGGCGTTCGCTACGTCGTCGTGCAGCAGACGCTCTTCCAAGCCCTGTGCGAGAAGGCTGGCGTCCGTCCGCCCGCCTCGCTCGACGAGGGGACGTCGCTGGCCTCCGGAGCCACGCTCGATCGCCTCTCGCTCGCGGAGAGGCTCATGAGGCGGCGACGTGTCGCCGGCTTGTCTCAGGCGGAGCTGGCTCGCCGAGCGGGAGTGCGTCCCGAGACGCTCAATCGCATCGAACGCGGCAAGACGACGCCCGACTTCGCCACCATTCGGAAGCTCGTCCTCGCCATCGACGCCGCCGAGTCGCAGCATGGTTCGGCCGGCAAAACACCTTTCAAGGAGACCGACCATGTCGATTGACAGCAGCTCGTGCAGTACGATTCCCAGCCACGATCAAATCGCGAAAGACGTGAAGGCAATCGTGGCAGAGCTGGCAAGCATCAGCGCCGATGAGATCCGCGAAGATCACCAGGTGTTCGACGATCTCGGGTTCGACAGCCTTGATATCATCGAATGCACGATGGAGATCGAGGAGCACTTCGACATCTCGGTGCCGGACGAGCTGGGTGAGCGGGCGAAGACCGTAGGCCAGATCATCGCCGGCGTCGAGACCCTGCTGGGCCAGCCGCGTTCCGACGCCTAACCCGCAATTCTTACCGTGGGGTGGGTCGACGTCGCAAGTACCTGGTGGGGCTTCGCAAACCAATCAACGATGATTTGCACTCTGTCGATTTGCAGGACGAGTTGCCGCGACGGAAGCCCCACCATCGCGTCGGTTTGCTTGACCCACCCTACGCCTTGGTGAGAACTGCGAACTAACGCCCGCCGGTCACCACTGCACCGAGACGGCCGCGGTCGTCATCCCGGCGCCGACCGAGCAGAGAATCAGCTTGTCGCCGGCTTGGAGTTTCTCCTCCATTTCGACGATTGCGATGGGAATGCTCGCGCTCGATGTGTTGCCGACGTGATCGACGTTGAGATAGAAACGGTCAAACCCGATGCCGCTTCGCTTGGAAGCCGCTTTGAGGATTCGGCCATTCGCCTGGTGCGGCACGATCCAGCGGGCGTCCTCGGTCGCCCATCCGCTGCGACGGATCGCTTCGCCGATGACGTTCGTAAAACTCTCGGTCGCGCAGCGGAACAGGGCGGGGCCGTCGATGCGAATCCACGGGTCGATCGCCTGGCCGTTCTGCACGACGTAGCCCGGCTCCAAACGCCGGGCCATGTGCAGCCCTCGGGTGTCGGAGCCCAGGATAATCTGGCAGATGCGGTGGCCGGCCGAATCGTCATCGAGCGCCGAGACAATCGCTGCGCCGGCGCCATCGCCGAACAGGAAATACGCGCTCCGGTCCGCCTTGTCCAACAGCCGCGATTGCATGTCGACGCCGACGGTCAGCACGTTTCGCGCGATGCCCGAGAGGATCAATCCATGCGCCGCGGTCACGGCGTAGAGCCAGCCCGAGCAAGCCGCGTTCAGGTCGAAGCCGGGGATGGTTTGCAGATTGAGCCGGTCCTGGAGGATGGCCGCCGTCGAGGGCATCGCCACGTCGGGCGTCGTTGTGGCCACCACCACCGCGTCGATGTCCTTCGCGTCGATCGGCGACCGGCGAATCGCCTCGAGCGCCGCCTGATAGGCCATATCCGACGGTTTTTCGTCGTCCGCCGCCCAGCGCCGTTGACGAATGCCGGTGACCTGATAGACGTATTCCGGCGTAATCTCCGGGAACTCGGCCACCAATTCCTCATTCGTGACAATCCGCTCGGGCAGATAGCCGCCGAAGCCGAGAAAACCGATCGGAACGCCCCGCCGACTTGGCGTGGCAGCGGCCGGAGTCGCGTCCGTCTGAATGATCGGGTGTTCGGTCGCCGCGGCCGGGGGAATCCAGTCGCGCATCGTCGGATCGTCGGTCTCGATCTCCATGATGGGCTCGACCAGTGGCAGCGTTTCGCCTTCAAGATGGAGCCGGCGGATGACCAGGCCATCGCAGGGCGCCTCGAAATCGTACACCGACTTCGCGCTATCGATCTGCACGAGCGACTGGCCCTTTCGGAACCGGTCCCCCTCGGCAACGTGCCACTCGATGATCGTGGCCTCGACCTCCGACGCGCCCTGCGCCGGCAAGTACAACGGCATCTTAAACGACGTCGCGTTCATTGGCTCTTATATCGTAGGGTGCGTGCAACGCACCGTTTGCGTCAACCTCTGTGCGTTTCTCGCACCCAACTTACCACTTGCTAACCCTCTCGAACCATCTGATCGATCGCCGCCTCGATCCGCGGACCGTTCGGCCGACCATGCGATTCCAACTCCGGCGCGAACGGAACCGGCATATCCGGTGCGGCCACCAACATCGGCGGACACTTCAACGCGCCGAGCGCCTCGCGGCACACCAGCGAGATGATCCGATCGCCGAGCCCCTGCGTCGCCCCGCACTCCTGCACGACCAGCAATCGCCCCGTCTTCACGACCGACTCAAGGATCGGCCCGAGGTCCATCGGCTGCAAGACAAACGGGTTCCAAAGCTCGATCGACCGAGGGCTCCGCGCGGCGACGGCCAGGCAGTCGTGAACCATCGCGCCGAACGCGACGACGGTGACCTCGCTTCCCTCGGTGTAGCGCCGCGGCCGCCAGACCGACTCGAGGTTCCCGTCGAAATTGATCTCGCCGCCCTTGCTCCAATAGAGGAGCTTGTGCTCGAACACGATGCAAGGGTTAGGATCGTGGAACCCGGCCACCAGGGCCTCGAACGTCTCCTGGGCCGTGGCCGGATAGAGCAGTTTCAGCCCCGGGAATCGCGACCAAAGGCCCTCGTATTCGCCCGAGTGGAACGCGCCCATCGTCAGCCCGCCACCGCACGGTAGCCGCACCAGCAACGGCGCCGGCTGGCCGGCGCGGAAGTACCACGTGCTGGCGTTTTGGCCCAACTGCGTGGTCACCTCGGTCGAAAAGTCGGCGAACTGAAACTCCATGATGGGCAGCCCGCCGGTCTGCGACGCGCCCAGCGCGAAGCCGACCTGCGCCGACTCGCACACCGGCATGTCGATCACGCGATCCCCGCCGTGCCGCTCAAAAAGCCCCTTGCACGTCTTGAACGCCGATCCGTAGCGGCCGATGTCCAGACCGAACAAGAACGCCTGCGGATTGTGCTCCAACAGATAGTCGAGGGCGCGGCCGACCGCCTCGCCGTTCTTCACCGTCGGCGTATGGTAGGGCTCGACCGTGCTCCGAGCTGCGTCGGCAAACACGGTCATGCGGTTCTTCAGCGGGTCGGGCCGGCCAACGGCCATCGCCCGGCTCAGCGCGGAACGGACCTCCTCCTCCACGGCCTCTTCGATCGCGTTGACGGCCGCCTCGGACATGCCGCAAACGTCCATCAACTTCCGCCGTGTGGCCGGCAGCGGATCGGCCGCTTGCCACGCCCGCATCTGTTCGGCCGGGACATAGTCCGCGCGGTCGTAGGCGGCGTGGCCATGCAGCCGGAGCGTCATGCACTCGAGAACCTGAGGGAGACCGTCGGCCTGCATCGCCTCGAGCGCATCGCAGACGGCCGTGTAGACTTCCCACGCATCGAGGCCGTCGATCGTCTGCCCCTTGATGCCGTAACCGTGCGCCCGGTCGGCCAAATGCCGGCAGCGATATTGAAAGCTCGTCGGCGTCGAAAACGAATAATGATTGTTCTGGATGACAAAAAGCACCGGCACTCGTTGCACCGCCGCCAAATTCATCGACTCGTGGATCTCGCCCGTGCTGGTCGCTCCATCGCCGATCGAGCAGAGCCCGAAGATGTCCTCGCCTTGCCGTCGGGCGGCCCAGGTGGCGCCAACCACGAGGCTGGGCATCTTGCCCAGGTGGCTCAACATCGGGAACCTTCGCCGAGCCGCGTCGCCATGATGGGCGTTCCCCTCGCGCGCATGCGTCGGGCTGTCGGCGTTCGCCATGTACTGGCAGAACAGTTGATACGGCGTCGCGCCAAGGAGCAGGTGGCCCGCCAAGTCGCGGTGCATGACCGAGACCACGTCGCGTCCCGATCGGAGGGGAAGCGTCATGCCGACGCTCGTCGCTTCGGCCCCGCAGCCGTCGGTGACCGTCCCCTTCACATAGCCCTTTTGGAACAGCTCGGTGAGCCGCTCATCCGTGCGGCGGCCGAGCAGCATCAACGGGTAGGCCGCGGCCAGAAACTCCGTCTGCGAGAGCCGGCCCGGGAACCGCACGATCTGCGGGACGTGCCGGGCGACCGCATCACCGTGGGCGGCGCCTGGGATATGGACTTCTGCACGCGTCCCGTCATCCCGAGAAATCGCAACTTGCGCAACGTCAAGGCCATCGGCCGGCCGGCGGTGCCGAACGATTGGCGTGGCTGACTGCTGGATGTCCTTAGACGATGCCACTTCCCAGGGCCTTTCCTATGACCTGCGGCATACTCCCTCTCTGACTCTGATAGCTCGAATCCGCCGCGATTGTAACCCCCGCAACGTGGGTTTGTCACTGGCAATTACCCAGGTTTTACCAAGAGTCCCGCGGTCACGCCAGAGCGCCAAGATCACCTACCCATCCCATTTTGCGACAGCAACAACCGCTCGTGAGCCAGTTTTTCAAGCCGCCCGGCACTCGACCGCCCTCCTGGACAGGGCATAATGGTAGCCCTAAAGTGGATGGCCACGGAGCGATCCGTGGCAGTGCTCTTCCCGTTCCGCGTGAAGCCATGAGAAACACTTCGCACGCGAACCGTCCCGAAAATTCCTATTACCACCGCCCCTCTAAGCAGTCATCATGGCGGCTCCCGTTGACACAAACGACTGTCCCAGCCCTCCGCTGAAGGCCGTGAAGGACCGCGGTGCTCTTCGCACTCCGCGTGAAGCCAAGAAAGACCGCAACCCCTGGCAGTTCTCGCTCCGTGGGCTGATGCTCTTCGCCGTGAGCGTCATCCTCGGCTTGTCGTTCTGGAAGACCGAGAACATCGTGCTCGTGCGGACGCCGATCGATCCCTACACGGCAAGCAGGACGCCGTCGTGGCTCGTTCAACTGGACTGCCGCGATTGCTTCGTGGGCCTCTCGGCGGCGATCTCCTTTTGGATCGTGCTCGGCTTGCTCGGCGAAACGCGGGCCCTGTGGCGCACGTATCGCCAATCCGCCAATCTTCCTCGCGAGGAACGCTGGGGCTGGCGAATGGCCATTGCGTCGCGTCTTGTCATCTGCGGCCTCATTGTCGAGTACTTCCTCTCGCAAGTGCTCATCGCGACGGGCGTCGTTGCCCTTGGCAAGACGGGGAGCCCTTATCTCTCTCCTTGGGATGTTTGTGATGCGGTGTTGTTGACCGCCCTGATTGCCGCCGTGTTCCGTCCTCGCCGGGCCACACCCCAAAGAGGCGTTTTGACGCGGGCCATCGAGCTGCTCTGGGGCATCGCTGGCGTGACTCTGTTTCTGTTTTTGCTTTTCGACAGTCTCCTCATCCAGGTCTTGATCCACCTGACGGTTTACGGCATCGAGATGGCGCAGCCGCTCAAGTATTCGATGGAGTATGTCAACTGCGGAAACCCCGCGCATATTTCGCGGTGCTGCCGCGTCGCGGCCGTAGGCGTCGTGGCCCTGGTCGCCGCTTGCGTTTCCCTCCGGCTGCTCGCGCTTCGTTGGCGTGGCGGCCGTTGGCAACGTGTGTGCCTGGGCGTGCCGCTTGCCGCCACGTTGGCCGTGATCGTCATCGTCAGTCGATACGTCTTTATCGAGGTCCCGAAGCTTGCGCCCATCATGACCGCGAACATCCCGTCGCCTTCGCCGCCGTTGCTTGCGGCTGCCGTGGTGTTGACGCTCTTCCTTGCCGGCGCGATTGCCAAACGATGGTGCGGCTCGTCTCCGGTCGAGGCAAACCTTCGGCCATCGGCGTCCTTCGGACACCCGTGCCGAGCCGCGTTTTTGGTCCTCCTGATCGGACTGGCCGCGATGATGGAGACAGTCATTGGCATTTTGAAATACTATGTCGGTTTTACGATGGGCAGCCCGAGACTGTTGGAGACGATGGGGCAATTTGTGGAGAACCCCGCCGGCTGCCTGTCGTTGGCATTGACGCTGCTTGCAGTGCAGGTGCTTTACGTCAATTGGCGGCGGCCAAACGACGCGTTTCCGACCGAAAAGCCGCAGTTGATGCCGGGCCTATTCCTCCTCACCTGGTCGTCGCTGACGATGATCATCTTATGCAGCGCCCCGATTCTTGCCTCCTGGGCGTTTCTCGTGATGCTCCTGCCGCCCGCGAAGAATTAGGCGTTCCAGCAGGACAGACACTCTTGTCGGTCCGACGATGACCGGCAGGAATGCGCTATCCGGTCGCTCTCGGCGTCTCCGCGCCTTCGCGTGAGTTCCTGCTTTAGCCCGACCGTTCATCACGCGGAGCGTGAGGAGTACTTTGGACTACGGAACGTGACGGGAGCGTCACGCCCTTTGCGAGAACGCGGCGACTTCGAGCCGCACGAGGCGGCCGATCAGCTCGCGAGGCGTCTGTGGGCGGAGCAGCGGATTCTTCGCCAGCATCCGCCGGACCAGATGGGCCACTTCGCGCGGGACTTCCGGGGCCAATCGAGCCAGGTCAGGCGGCGGCGACTCGCGATGGGCCAGGGCCAGCTCGGCCAGATCGCGTCCCTCGAACGGCACCCGGCCTGCGAGCATCTCGAACATGACCGCCCCGAGGCTGTAGATGTCGCTGCGGATGTCGGCGGCCAGCGACGAGGTGACGTGCTCCGGGGCCAGATAGTAGAACGTGCCTACGACCGGCCGATCTGCGACCGAGCCCGTCTCGTCCTGACGCTTGGCGAAGCTCAAGTCGATGAGCGTCACGTGGCCGCTGGGAGAGAGGTGCAGGTTGCCCGGCGATACGTCTCCGTGCATCCAGCCGGCCGCGTGCAGGGCATCGAGGGCCTCGGCCGCCTGGCGGATGATCCAGAGCGTCGACGCGACGTCGAAACGCCGGCCCGCGTCGAGCCGTGCCCGAAGCGACGCGCCGGAAAGCCATGGCATGACCAGCAACCGTGGCGGATCGGAGACGGCCGCCGAGAGGACCGGCGCCAAGTGCGGGTGCGAGACGCTTCGCCCAACGAGCGCCTCGCGTTGCAGCAGCCGGATCGCCTCAGGCTCGTCCTGCCACTCGGGCCGCAGCATCTTCACCGCGTAGCCGGCCGGCTGGCTCGCGGGGGTTCCCGCAGGCCGGGCGCGATAGATGCGTGCGAGGCTCCCCTCGGCCGCAAACTCGACCAGCTCCCACTGCCTTGCCCGGCGTGCGGGTCTTGCCTGAACGGCAGCGTCCATGCGACGGACGCCGCCGGCGGTCATGAGGCCAGTCTGGGTCATGTGAGTTGCGGGAAGAGAGTCTCGACACGAAGGCTCAGCCGTCGGACCGATTTCCTGGTCCATCCAGGCTCCGGGACGAATTCCAAGGCGCTCGGCTTCGACTCTCTTGGACGGATTGGGAGATCCGTCCTATCGAGGCCGCGCCGGTCGTTTCTTGGTAAGCCCTACCGCTAGCATCGGTTGTAGGGCCACGACCCGTTCAACCAACGCCGAGGAGGCCGGCGCGCACGCCCCGTCGTCCCATCTTGACATGGCCGATGCAAGACCACCACAATGAGAGGGGTGCGATTCCCATTGCGAATGTGCAACGCCGCTAATGGAATCGTTGCGGGATGAGCGAAGCGTCAAGCATGTCATCGAAGATCGCCTTGGATCGCACCGTACTCTGTTCGCTTGGCGTTCTCTCGGCAATGTCGGCGAAAAGATCATGACGCCAACAGGGAGCGTGTGATGTCGATAGATCTGGCCGCCGAGTGGCTCCGCTCGGCGCGAAAGATCGTTGTTTTCACCGGCGCAGGCATGTCGGCCGAAAGCGGCATCTCGACGTTCCGCGACCAGGAAGGGCTCTGGCAGCATTTTCGGCCCGAGGAGTTTGGCACTTGGACGGGCCTTACGCGGATGTTCCTTGCCCACCCGGAGCGAGCGGCCGACTTCCTCTATGCCCTGCTCGAGCCCATTGCCGGTGCGAAGCCGAACGCCGGTCATCTGGCGATCGCGGCGCTCGAACGGCACGCGCGCGTGACCGTGGTGACGCAGAACATCGACAATCTTCACCAAGAGGCGGGCAGCACTCTGGTCCATGAGGTTCACGGGTCGCTCTTCGAAATCGTCACGCAAGACGGCCGTTTTGTCCGGTGCGTTTCGCGTCAGGAAATGGCTTCCATCGCGACCGCCCTGGGCCGCATCCGCCACGGCCGCTGTGTGCTGCCTCGCACGCTCGTTGCCATTCGGCCCATCGCGGGCATTGGCATCCACGGCCGTTACCGGCCAGGCGTCGTCCTGTTCGGCGATGCCATGGCCGAGCCAGCCTGGGGCGACTCGGTTGACGCCGTCTGCCATTGCGACTGTCTCATCCAGGTTGGCTGCTCCAACGCGGTCTATCCAGCGGCGACGCTCCCGCGAGAAGCAAAGGCCGCCGGCGCGAAGGTGATTGCCGTTAATCCTGAGAAGGGCGAGGCGGACGTCTGGCTCCGCGGCACCGCCTCGGACCTGTTGCCAAAGCTGCTCGAAGCCGCCTTCGGCAGCCCGTAGCTGCGCCAGCGGCGGGCATTAGCAGTTTCTCTGTTCTCTCCGTTTCCTCCTGTTCATGCCGGTTTGGCATAGGCGTGAGGAACCGCAACGATACGATTGACGTTCATCGACGATATCTTTGACCTCCTGTTCATCCCGCCGGCCGCAGCCGCCGTCGCGTCTTGACAATCGCCACTCCCCTCTCACAATAGGAGGGTAAGCTTCTCCCACGGAGAACGACCATGGCTACCGTCGAACTGACTGCGGGCCCCTCGGCTCTACCACTCGTTCCCATCGCACTTCCGCCGGCGACAAGCGTGCTGCCGCTGGATTGGACGATCGCGGACGTGTTGACCCATCTTGGCGGCATCCCGCCGGAGCGAGTCCGCCTGTTCCCTCCGCCCGGCACGGCCACGGAAAAGGACGTCGAGGAACTCGACGACCACGCCGACCGTCTTTGCGAACTCATCGATGGAGTACTGGTAGAGAAGACCATGGGATACAAGGAATCGATTCTGGCCGCAGAAATCATTCAGGTCCTGGCGGCTTTTGTTCGCACACACGACCTGGGACTCGTCCTCGGCGAAGGCGGCACGCTGAGGGTTCTGCCCCACCAGGTTCGTATTCCCGACGTCTGCTTCATCTCCTGGGATCGTTTTCCGAATCGGCAGCTTCCGCCCGAGCCGATTCCCGACTTGGCCCCGGACCTGGCGATCGAGGTTCTCTCGAAGGGAAACACCGAGAAAGAGATGCAGCGGAAGCTCCGCGACTATTTCGCGGCCGGCGTCCGGTTGGTGTGGTACATCGATCCCCGCACCCGTTCGGCCAAGTCCTACACGACGGAGAGCGAGTGCCTCGACATCGCCGAATCCCAGTCCCTCTCCGGCGGCGACGTGCTGCCCGGCTTCGAGTTGCCGTTGCGCGAGTTATTCGCCAAGGCCGCGATGTAGACAGCCGGGAGTGCGAAAGCGTGGAACCGTTCATCGGCGTTACCATCTTCATCGTCATGCTGGTAACGCCGGTGGCGTGCCTGCGCTGGGTGCTGGGGCCGCTCGATCGCGCGGCCAAAGATCACCAGTTCCCCGTCCAGTTCAGTCTGGCTGATCTCCTCTGCCTGTTCGTGTTGGTTCAACTGCCGCTGGGCGGGCTGCATTTCGCGTTGCGCGGTGAAAAAGTCGAGCCTGGCTTTCTCATCGCAGACGCCGCCGTCATCGGCGTCTCCGCCGCCGTGTGGTGGACATACGTGCGAACCCTGTCGCGGGCTGGCATTCACGTCGTCTCCCATCGTTGCATCGCGCTGACGATCGTTCTGCCGATCGCTTTTGTCGGAAGCATTGCGGTCGTCGCATTGCCGCCAATCGGGCTCGAACTGGCCTCTGGGGGACATGTGTCCCTAGGGGTCGCCCTCGTTTTGGCAGAACTGCCGTTGTTCGGCGTCCTCTACGGGCGGGCGAAGTTCACACGATCGATTGTTGCGCCAGCAGAGGCTCAGCGAAAACCGATGGATGATGGACTGAGAAGGAAGGAAGCTCAATGATTGAGGCGGTTAGATGGTTGCGGTTTCTGTCGATTGCGCACTACGTTGGCGCCGGTCTCGCCGCAATCGTGTCTTGCGTTCCGCTGAAGTACCTCGGCTTGGGCATGCTGCTGATTGTTTCGCCAGAATCTCGGCATGGTGATATGGACCTCGTTGTCGGGATATTCTTCGTCGCTTGTGCGGGCATTCTGGTTGCGGCAAGCTGGGGATTTGCTATTGGCGCGCTCTTTGTCGGCAAGAATCTTGCCGCTCGTCGGCGGTACGTGTTCTGCCTCAGTATCGAAGTACTGCTCTGTTTGTTCATACCGCTCGGCACAATACTGGGAATCTTCACGATCGTCATGCTCAATCGGCCTGGTGTGAACGTCTTGTTCGAGCAGCCGCCATCGCCCTCACCCTAGCCCTCTCCCAAAGGGAGAGGGGACCGGACATCAAACGCCGACGTACTTGGCGTAGACTGCCCGGGCGACCGCCGGGTCGTTCGTGCCGGAGACGATGGCGCGGGCGTCGGGGAAGAGGGTTAGCTCGTAGCCATCCGCTTCGAGCCGGAGCAGATACTGATTGCGCGTGATCCGGCCGACGCCCGCCAAACGCGCGGCCAACTCATCAAGCGACAAGCTCTGGCCGGGATGCGTCAGTTGCACCGCACCGCGGCCGCAAAGCACCGCCGTGCGACTCGCCGAGCGGCCGGAGAGCCAAGGGAACTCGCCTCGCTTGCAAGTTGGGCAATCGGTCTGGTCTCGCAGGCCGCGGACGTCGATCTGCCGGAACATCGGCGGCAGCTCCATCAAACCGCGACCCGCGTTCGCGCCCTCCATCAAGCCGCGACCCGCGTTCGCACCCTCCATCAAGCCGCGATCCTCGCTCGCGCCCTCCACAAAGCCGCGACCGGTGGTCGCGCCCGTTGCGGCCGTCTCCCCTCTCCCTTTGGGAGAGAGGCCGGGGGTGAGGGCAGCACGAACGCAATCGCCGTCCCGACAGCCCTCACCCTCTCCCGGAGGGAGAGGGGACGAAGTTCGACAGCCCTCACCCTGACCCTCTCCCGGAGCGAGAGGGGACGAAGTTCGACAGCCCTCACCCTGG
>JBDKUC010000088.1:0-3594 GCA_039679885.1 Thermoguttaceae bacterium
AAGTCCGTTGCAGGCGTTCGTAGTTCCGCCTTTAGGCGGCAAATGACCGGCTAAAGCCGGAACTACGAACAACTTTGCAGTCGTCCTACCAAAGCGCTCGGGCAGGTTGCCAATCTGCCCCACGACGAAACCATGAACGACCTCGACCTTCGATGCATCTCGTGCGGCAGCCTGATTGACGCGGAGGACTTGTTCTGCGCGAATTGCGGGACCGAGTCGCCGCTGCCGAAGGCCGAGGCGGCGTCGCCGGCGGACGGCTCGCGGCTGGCAAAGTACAACTTCGAGTGCAAGAGCTGCGGGGCGTCGATGAGCTACGACGCCGGCGCGAAGGCGCTCCGCTGTCCGTTTTGCGGATCGGTCGAGCTGGCCGCGCAGGAAGATCGGACCATCCTGTCGCCGAAGAGCGTCATTCCTTTCACCACGACGCGGGAGCAGGCCGTCGCGTCGATGCGCGAGTGGCTGGGCCAGGGCTTTTGGCGGCCCGGCAGCCTCTCGCAGGCCGCGCAGGTCGTCGGCATGACGCCGGTGTACGTCCCCTATTGGACGTTTCGGGCGAACACGCACACGTATTGGACGGCCGACACGAGCCAGACGCCGGCCGGCGCCCGCGGCGATTGGTTTCCGATGGCCGGGGCTCACGAAGGGAGCTACCCTGCGGTGCTGGTTGGAGCAAGCGGCGCTCTGTCGCCCGCCGAAACGCGCGATCTCTGCCCCTTTGACCTCGGCCGCGGCGTGCCGCCCGGCGAGGTTGATCTCGAAAACGTCACGGTCGAGGAGTTTTCGCTCTCAAAGAAATACGCCCGGCCGTTGGCGTGTTCGACGCTGGACCGGCTCGAAGAGGAAGCGTGCGTATCTTCCTATGTGCCGGGCCAAGCGCGGCACGTTCATGTCAACGTTCAGGTGACCGAGATGGCCGGCGAGCCGATTCTGCTGCCCGTCTGGATCATGGCCTACCGTTTCCGCGATCAAGTGTTCCGTTTCCTCGTGAACGGCCAGACCGGGAAAGCGACCGGCCAGGCGCCGCTCTCGTATGCGAAGATCATGGCCGTGGTTCTCATCGCGCTGGCCATCGTGTTGACGATGTTCCTTCTGGCCGGCGGTTTTCATGCGTTTGCCGGCATGCTTGTGCTCGGCGCGAACACAAAGCCGCGACCGTCGGTCGCGCCGTGGCGTATTGCAGATAGAACCGTGCCGCATTCAGAATCGGCGCGACCGACAGTCTCGGCTTTGTGCCCGCAAGGCGACTCCAGAAAGCCCTAACCTTGCGGTCCATAGAACATGGACCTTCTTGGTCGGTCCCGCTTGAAGACGTCAATCGCAAGTTTTCGGGACGGACTAGGAAGTCCATCCTACAGGAACAAGAACTCGCGGAACCCAAGAACTTGCCCTACCAAATCTCCGGGCACATCTCCGCCGGCCTCGGGCAGCTGAAGGCGTCGAAGAAGGCGGGGAAGCTGGCCACCGAGCCCAAGACCCGCCAGCGGATCGGGCTGTGAACGTCGCTGCCGACGTGGAGCCGCACGGCCTCGGGCCGCTCATTCGTCCGCCAGCTCTGCCCGAACGAGATGAAGAACCGTTGCTCGGGCGTGAAGCCGTCAATCGGCGAGAGTCGCTTGTCCTTCGTCGCCAACTTGAACGCCGTGTGGCAAATGCGAAGCCCGCCGATGTCGGCAATGTTCTCGCCAAGCGTTTGATGGCCGTTGATGTGCAGGCCGGGCAGCACCTCGAAGGCGTCGTACTGCTTGGCGATGCACTCCGCCCTGGCTTGGAAGTTCTTGGCGTCCTGCTCCGTCCACCAGTTCCGCAGGTTGCCGGCCGCGTCGTATTGCCGGCCCTGATCGTCGAAACCGTGCGTCAGTTCATGGCCGATCGTCGCGCCAATCGCGCCGTAGTTTGTCGCATCATCCGCCTTCTCGTCGAAGAACGGCGGCTGCAAGATGCCGGCCGGGAAGCACATCTCGTTCAACGTCGGCTCGTAATAGGCGTTGTTCGTCTGCGGCGTCATGTGCCACTCGGCGCGGTCCACCGGCTTGCCGAGCTTGGCCATCTGGCGTTTGAACTCGAAGCTGCTGGCCGCCAAGGCGTTCAGCACATAGGGCTGCCGTGAGATGGTGAGCTTGGTGTAGTCTCGCCATTTGTCGGGATAGCCGATCTTGCTTTGCATCGCGTCGAGCTTTTTGTACGCCTCGACCTTGGTGGCCTCGCTCATCCACGGGGCCGCCTGGATGTGCTCGCGCATCGCCTGCTTGATCAGGTCCACCATCTTCTGCGCCCGGGCTTTGGCGGCGGGGCTGAACGCCTTCTGGACGAAGAGCTGGCCCAGGTCCTCGCCGATGGCGGCGTCCTCGGCGGCCAGCACCCGTTTCCACCGCGGCTTTAGCTCGGTGACGCCCGAGAGCTTCTTGCCGTAGAACGCAAAGTGCTCGTTGACGAATGGCTTGCTCAGGTAGCTAGATGTCTCGGAAAGGACATGCCAGCGGAGATAGTCGCGCCACGCGGAGATCGGCTCGGACTTGAGCAGTCCGTTGAACGCGGTAAGGAATTCCGGCTGGCGAACGAGCAGTTCCTTCTCGCCCCCGGGCAGGTGAAGCACGTCGAAATAGTCATACCACTGGAAGTCGGGCGCCATCTTGTTAAGCGCCGTCCGCTTCACCTTGTTGTAGTTCTTCTCGGGATCGCGGAGGTCGACGAGCGTGCGAGACGCCTTCGCCAGCTTCGTTTCCAACGCCATCACCGACGCGGCCGCGGCCTTGGCCTTTGCGGGCGAGTCGCCAGCCAGTTCGAGCGTCCGGGCGATGTGGGCGACGTAGGCCGTCCGAAGTTCCTCCGCCTCTTTTCCTTCGCGGAAGTAGTAATCGCGTTCCGGCAGCCCGAGCCCGCCTTGGCTCAGACTGCCGATCATCTTCGTCGCGTCTTTGTCATCGATCTCCACGCCAAAGCGGAAGCCGACGTTGAAGCCGTGCCGGTGGAACATGGCGATTTCGGCGGGCAGTTCGATGTACTCATCCGCGTATTGCGCCATGTGCAGCCACGATTGGATCGGCCGCGAACCCAGGCGTTCGATGGCCGCTTCGTCCATCCCGGAGGCGTAGAAGTCGCCGACTCGCTGGACGACGCTCTTTTTCGGGCCGCCGGCGCGGGCCGACTCTTCGAGTATGCCCTTGAGGATGGCGAAGTTGCGTTCGTCGATCTCCTGGTTGACGCCGTAGGAGGCATACTCGCCGGGAATCGCCACCTTGTCGAACGCCCCGTTGGCGTACGCATAGAAGTCCTTGCACGGCGAGACGCTCGGGTCCATGTAGGCCCGATCCACGCCAAGAATCGGCCGCTTGAGCGCGGGCTTCTCGGCAGCCTGAAGAACCACGACGAGAACCGGAAGAGCCACCGCAATGCTCAGCAACCCACGTCCGATCATGCCGATCTCCCTGTGTGAACCAACGCCCGAAGACTGCAAAGCGATATTGTAGCAGAAGCGATTCTGCGGTTTAAGGATAGCTGGCGGCGCTCCAGGGCCGATCAGTTTTCGACGGTAGGGTGGGTCGAGCGAAGCGAGCCCCACCAAGGACCTCGGAAAACGGCGGGGCTCGCTTCGCT
>JBDKUC010000160.1:0-5597 GCA_039679885.1 Thermoguttaceae bacterium
TAAGGACGAGTTCTTCGAAGGTGTCACGTTCCGAGCATACTTTCGAATATACGGAGATACA
Source organism: Thermoguttaceae bacterium (assembly GCA_039679885.1). GTDB lineage: Bacteria > Planctomycetota > Planctomycetia > Pirellulales > Thermoguttaceae > JAJFUI01. Next base: position 62 of record JBDKUC010000160.1, read on the forward strand.
AAATGAGACGGTGCCCGGCCTGCGGCAACTGGACGCTCGATTTCGACGATTACTTCGGCCGATTTCGATGCTATGACGGAGCGTGCGGGTGGATGCCCGCATCGACTGCGGAGCGCGAGCTTAATTTCCTGCGGCACCGGACGCATCCCACCGCCCTGGCCGCCGTCACAATTCCGGAACTTCAAATCATTGTCACACCTACCTACGACCCTGATAGCGATGCGCTATCTGTGGACTTCGGCCTTGACGAGCCGACGTTCGATTTGCCGGAACCCGATGGGAGGATGATTTGGAAGGTCAGTCACAGTACCGACCAAGTTGCCGGCTTCACCATTCTTGGCGTGAAGAAATTGGGGTTCTCGCAACTCAACATAGACTTCATTGCGAGGAAAGACACCATCGAACGCGGACTGAGGCTTGCCCCGGGGCTACTGTCGTCCGGCAGGGTGACCAGGGACGCCATCGAACATATCGTCGTTACCGCGCTTTCGGATACCCCGTACGCTGCGAGAAGGACACCCCCTGCTACCAACTCATTCCGAGAGATGCTTGACCGCGTCGAGAAGTCGCTGGCGGCGTCGTGAACGCTGTGTTGCGCGGAACCGCGCCCGCAAAGCGCTTTCGAAATCCCCTTTGCGAGCACCAAGGCGTCTCTCTCATGCTAACGCCGGCGGTGCAGTATGGACCTGCTCGACTGTTTTCGCTGTGATCCTGTATGCGTGGCCCTTCGCCTGCTTTTCGTGTTGGCGGTCGTTGGCGTCGGGGTCTGGGGAATTGTCGGGGCGATCAGGCTGTTGGTCGCCTGGGCCAGGGGCGGCCCCGCGCAGATTCGCCCGCGCCGGGTGCTCATTGCCGCGGCCGTGGTGCTGATGCCTTGGTGCCTCTTCAAGCTCGCCACCTGGCATCCGGAGTTGAGCGAATCATCGCTGCGAGGGCTGACGTCGGCCGAGGTGATCGATCGCGTCGGCCTGCCCGATGGCAGCAAACAATCGGGAGCCGTACCGCCAGGCGATTTCCGCTTCAGTTACCGCCACCGCGGCTTGAAGTGCTATTTCGTTGTCTTCCGCAACGACCGCGTCGTCCAGGTTGTCAGTTTTTACAGCGACAAATAGACTCCAGTCTTTTAGGTAGTGGCAAATCGCCGAACGCCGGACGCCACAGTAATGCCAACAACCGACCCAACCGAAAGGATCCCGGAAGAGGATGGGCCAGCCTACATTCAGCCAGTGCTATCGTGGGCGTTGATTCTCGTGTTGATCGTCTTGCTTGTCGCAGGCGGTTTTCTGCTAGCGATGCGGCAGTTCTTCCATGGAATGGTCGCCGGCAATCCGGGCCCGGTCACGTCGGCATCCCAATGGCCGAAGCCGCTCCAACAACTGACCTCGGATGCGAAGCGCGAGCGAATCCAGGTGCTCGATCTTGAGGTGCAATGCATGTGTAAGGGGATGGAAACCGAATACGTTTGGCGGATGCGGCTAACCCCCCAGTTTTTCGATTTCCTCGAGAAGCGGTGGAAGCTGTCGCCCGTGCCGCGGTCTGAGCATGGCATCTACTCGGGCCGAAGCATGTATTCAGGCGAGAAGACGCCCGAGTGGTGGTCGCCGATGCAGAATGAGAATGCCAAGTTTTACGAGTCTGAGCGGCTGAGCGCGGCGGCCCGGGCCGTGCCCGAGGGAACCTTTGGAGACCAGTTCCGAGTTGCCGTCGACGCGGATCGCCAGGTGATCTTCGTGCATTACCACGAAAAATGGTAGGCGACCCGCCCAACCACATGACGGTCCAAGAGGTCGAGGCTCTTGGTGGGGCTCGCTTCGCTCGACCCACCCTATATCGAAAACTGATCGGCCCTGACGGTTCAGCCACCCGGTTTGACAGCCTTGCCTCGAATGGCCACAATGACCGTGGCAAGCGGCTGTTCGGGCGATTCCGGATGTCCTGCTTGTCAGAGGGAACTTTCCACCCCGACCGCGCGTCAAAATCCTAGTGAGACGACGGTGAGCGACGACGCCCAACTGATCGACCAAGCCTTGTCCGGCCAGGCGGAAAGCTTCGGACAGCTTGTCCTGAAGTATCAGGATCGGCTGTACAATACGATTTTCCACGTGGTGGGCCACGCCGACGACGCCCGCGACATCGTCCAAGAGGCCCTGGTTCAGGCGTTCCTCAAGCTGGAGTCGTTCCGCCGCCAGAGCGCGTTTTACACTTGGCTGTACCGAATCGCGTTCAACGTGGCCATGACACAACGGCGACGACGGCGGCCAGTCGTTTCGATGGACCGCTTGCGGGAAACAAGCCACATGGAACCGATGGACGTAGAAGACAGCCCGGCCGAGAGCCTCGAACGGAAAGACCGTTGCCGCCAGGTGCGGGACGCCATCGGGCAACTGGCCGAGGAATACCGAGCCGTCCTAGTGCTTCGCGAGATCGACGGCTGCTGCTACGAGACGATCGCCGAGGTGCTCGACTTGCCGCTGGGCACCGTCCGCAGCCGGCTCCATCGGGCGCGTTTGCAGCTTCGAGATCAACTGAAGGAAGTCCTCGCTGGAGAGGCGTAACAGCGAAACCCGGCCCACGGACAACTGATAACTGATTACTGAAAACTGGCCACTGCCCGCTTCCATGAACGACCTGTCGCGAAACGAACTGCTGAGCGCTTATGTCGACGGCGAATTGACCGCCGCCGAGCAGGCGAAGGTCGAGCGCTTGTTGGCCAGCGATCCGGCGGCGCGGCAATTGGTCGACGAACTCCGCGCGCTCAGCGCGACGCTTCAATCGCTGCCACAAGAGAAGCTCGGCGAGGATTTGACCGGGGCTGTGTTGCAGGCGGCCGGGCGGCGAATGATCACTGAAGGCGAGCCAGAAGAGGCGGCCGCTGTCCCGCTCGCCCGAGAAGTGTTCCAGCGGTTCCTTAGCCGTCGCACGCTGGGCTGGCTGGCCGTCACGGCCGCCATTGCCGTCGCGATTTGGATCAACGAGCAGTGGCAGAAGCCGAAGCTCGGCCCGGCGGCCAACCGCGGTGAGTTGGCTCGCGTCGATGAGACGATTGAACGGAAGCCGCCGTTGCTCGCCGAGGCCCCGAAAACACCGGCCACGCCTGAGCCGCCCGCGGCCGGCCCCGCAGTTCCCTCAAGCGCCGCGGAACCGTCGGTCCCCGCGGCGAAGCCGGCCGAGGGCGCCGCTCGGCAGCCAGACAAGATCGCACCGTTGTTCGACCGCAGGCTGGCGAACGGGAAAGAGAAGGCTTTGGCGAAGGACCGTCTCGATGCGGCGGGCGCCGCGTCGGAAGGGTCCAAGCAGAGACTCGCCGGAACGGGCGAGCAGAAGGCCGGCGAGGGACCATCGCCACCGGCGAAGGAGCCGCCTGTTCCAGGACACGACCAAGCGAAAAAGGCGGCGACTTTGCCGAAGGCCAAGAGCGCCCCGGCAATCGCATCGCCGCCGGCCGTGCTGGTCGTCCGGTGCAGCGTCACCCCGGCCGCCATGCGGCAGAAGGCGTTGGACAAACTCCTTGCGGCCAACGGCGTCGTGGCGTACCGCCAACCATCAGATCGCAGCCCTGCGATGGTCGCTGCCACGCCGGGCCAGCAGTCGGCGGAGAAGAAATCGCAAAAGGACGGCGAATATGGCGGGAGCGGTGCGTCCCCAACACCTGAAGGAGGCGTCGTCGATCGCGTCTATGTCGAGGCCACGCCCGCACAACTCAAGACGGTGCTTTCCGGCCTCGCAGATCAGCCGGGCGATTTCGTTGCCGTCTCGGCCGAGCCGGTCGAAGGCCGGCTGGCCGAATCGATCATTGGGCAATATGCAGCGGCGGGCGGCCGTGCAGCGGCTGGTCTTACGCGAGGCAAGGCCGTTGCTGGGCGGTCGAAGAAGGCCGCCGCGAAGCCCGAGCAGGGCGATTTCTTCACCGCCCCCGCGGAAAAAGCATCCTCGCCGCCGACAGCCCCGGCCGGAGGCCAACAACAGCAGGTTCCGCAACGTGTGCGTCGACAAGCCGCGCCGTCGCCCGTGCCGCAGCGAGTCCTGTTCGTCCTGCAAATCGGCGGCCAGCAGCCGCCGGCCGCCGCCAAGCGGGCCGCCGACAAGAATTAGCGACCCTGGCGAGGCGATCCCAATCTTGCCCAGGCCGTTTCCACTCGTTTTGAGCCGAACAGAACGCTACCGGCATCCGCGCCGTCGACAGCTTTTCCACGGTCGACGCTATCTCACCGACCGTCTCGCAGAGAGAGAAGTCTCGCGTTTTCCTCGCGTTTTTCGCGGTGAAATGCGGTACACGGGCGACGGCACGGCCGCCTCGCTGGAGGCCGTGCCGCCAACCGCGTTAGAATGATTTGCGTCACCCACGTCGAGGTTCGTGGGCTGGGTTGGCTCCCGCTTTCGGCAGGTGACACAAAGCCGCGACCGGTGGTCGCGCCCGAACCGCGACCACCGGCCGCGGCTTGATGCAGCACGGTCAGCAAAAGGAATGTCTCGCACATGGAAGCGTTCGCGCAAGTCGCCGTCGAGGCGTCGACTCAGTACATCGGCCGTTGGAATCGGTTGGTCAGCACCACGAATTGGGAAAAGGGGCGGATTATCTCCGAGTGGCGGGCAGCCATGCAAGAAGCCGGCACACCGACCTCGGAGTTTACCGATGAAGCGTGGAGCCGCCAGGTCGGCGGGGTCACCCCTCAGCACGTTGGCCGGCTCCGCCGCGTCTTCGAGCGGTTCGCGGAAGTTCACGCGCAATACGAAGGCCTCTGCTGGAGCCACTTCCACGCTGCGTTGGATTGGGACGATGCCGAGATGTACCTGGAAGGGGCCGTGCAGAACCGATGGTCGGTGCCCCAAATGCGCAACCAGCGTTGGGAAGCCACCGGCGCCGCGCCCGAGCTCGAGCCGCAAGACAGCGACATGGCTCCGGTAGAGATGGACGAGGACGTTGAAGTCTCAGAGGTTAACCGCCTGCCATCGACCATCTCGGAGTCGCTCGGCGAAGTCCACGGGGCCGAGGATTACTTCGACGTTGAGGAATCGGATTCGGAACCTCGGGAGCGTTCGGCGGCTGCCGCCGAGTCGTCGCAAGACGTCGCCGATGAGCCGGCTGCCGCGCCAGTTCGCCCGTTCGAGTCGCTGCCTCCGTTGCCGCCGGACGTGAACGAAGGATTCGAGCTGATGAAGCTGGCGATCTTGAACCACAAGGTGGCGGGTTGGCGCGACATCGCCCGCGATGACCTGCTGTCGGTCCTCGACTCGCTGCGTCAGTTGGCCCTGGCCCCGGCGGAATAGTTCCAACCACGGAGCGTGGCAGCGGCGCGTGGACCGAGTCGTCCCGCGAGTTGTCGCATCAGGATGCGGCTTCGCCCGGCTCGCCTTGCGAGGGCTCGGCGACTGCCGGCGGCGTCTTGTCCACCGGCGGCTGAACCGCTGCTGGCGAATGCGATTCGACCGTCGCTGCATCGTTCGCCGCTGCCGGCGTCTGTTGCGCGACTGGCGGCACGGGTTCCACAGCGGATGGCCGGGGCTCTTTCGCCACGGGGTCCTTCTGGTGATAGAA
>JBDKUC010000350.1:0-3703 GCA_039679885.1 Thermoguttaceae bacterium
TGATCCGGTCGAGAGCCGCGAGCGCCTCGGCGTAGTGGCCGGCGGCCACGTTGCTCTTGGCGTTCTGCAACTCGCGCGGCTCGCCCTCGTAATGGATCACCTGGATCTGGTTGACGGGAACCTCCTTGATCTTCTCGCCAGACCGTTGCTCGAGTTGGACAGTGGACGAATCCATGCCCACGACGTGGCCGGGCATGGCGCCGCCGGTGACGAGTCGGATCGTATCCAACGCGAAGGCGGGACTGGCGCACAGGATGAGGATCACCGCCCAGGTGAAGGGCCGCGCGGCTGCGCGTGGCGAGACGTTCCTTTGCATCGAAGGCATGAGAACTGGCCTTGGCAACGAACACGGCCTCATGGTCGTCTCCTCAATGTTCCGATCTTCCACGCGAGAGTCGCTCTTCGGCGGCCTTGAGCCCTTGCTGCTCCTCGCCGATGCCGAGCCGCCCTTGAATCTTCCGCAATAGGGCATCGTATCGAGGATACCATTTTTTTCCGCCCATTTCCGGCCGCAGCCGCTGAAGGACGAGGATATCCTGCTCGGCCTGGCGGAGAAGGCCCGTTTTCTCCTCCTCCGGCCGGCTCATCGCGTAATCCAGCCGGCAGGAGGCCAGATTGTACCGGGCTTCGTCAAATAGGTCTTGGTAGGCGTCCAGGAATTGGACTTTTCGGGCGATGCCGGCCCAGCCCCAGAACAGAGCGGTTGCACCGGACTTTTGCGGAGGCAACATGCCGCCGCGAATGGCCAGCAGAAGATACGCCGGCTCCTGCTCGCCCCGCGCCTGGCACGTGGCAGCGGCTTCGCGCTGCGCGTCGATGAGCGTTGCCCGCGTGCGGAGCACCTCGACCAAGAGATCGAGCGCTTGGTCGTGCTTGCCAAGCAGCCGCAAGCAACGGGCCAAGCGGACCCGGACGCCCGCGGCGACGCCTGGTCTCGGACCGAACGTTTCGTCCTTTTCGCAACGCTGGATGATTCGGCGGTAGACCTCCGCTCCCTTCTCGCAACAGCTTCGACCTTCCGGCGACAAGGGGTCGCCGTCGGCAGTTCCGGCGCCGAGGCTAACGAGTGTCTCGGCCACCCAGTACAGCGAGTTGAACGTCGCCTCCTCCGGCGGACGATCGGCGATTCGGTTGAGAAACGACTGAAAGCCGCGGGCCAGCGCGGCCGCCTGGTCCGGCTTGCCATCCTCGCGGGCGCGGCGGAGCGATTCTTCCAGTTGACGGCCCAGAGCGACGTAGATCGCCGTCAGGTTCGTTGCGCCGCCGGCCTTTTCCAGAGCCGCCATCGCTCGGTCGGCCTTGTCCAACTGCTGGGTGGCCACATAGGCCCGCAAGGCGGCCTTGAACGTTTCGACGCCCAGCGGCGTCGTGGCCGCTGCCTTGTCGTCCGCCTTGAGCAGCGTGTGGGGACCGATTTTGGGGTCGTCGACAAGGGCGACGGCTTGCGCCCCCTCGCCCGCCTCCAAATCGATCTGCGCCAGCGAAAGCACCGCGGCCGGCAGTGGATTGGGCAACTCGACGTACTCATCGCGCTCCGCGGGATGTGTGTTTCTCATGCGGAGTGTGAGGTGGACTTTATCGGGGCCGAGCGTCTTGCGCCGCCGTGCGATGCCATCCTCGAGGAGTTTGCGCGCTTGGGTCAACGTGCTCGTCAGTTCGGACTTCGGCGGCCGGCGGGTTTCGGGCAGCCGCATGGCCGCCAGGTAGGTCGACCAGAGCGCCTGGCCCGCGGTCAGCTCGGCCTCGGGACGCAGGGGCGACTCGGCGGGGATGTTCTCCAGCCGCTTGGCCGCCTTCAGCGGATCCTGGCAGGCGATCTCCGCACGCATCAAGGCCAGCCAGGCCTCGTCAGCGACGGCCGCGGCGGGCCATCGCTCGGAGGCGTACCGCGCGAGGTTGCGAAGCCGTCCGATCGCAAATTGCCGACCCTCGCCGCCGTCTGGATCGGAGAGCAATTCGAGGTAAGCGAGTCGCGCGAGGTCCGCGCCCTGTTGGCCCTGCGGACCGTCGCGATGTTGCCGGGCGAGGAACTCCCCGAGCACGGCCGCGTCGTAGTAATTCCCCATCTGCCAGTTGAGCGACCCGAGGCAGAACCGAAGACCGTTCAACTGATCGATGCTGACGTTCTCGGGCGTGTCGGCCAGGGCGATGCGAAAACAATCCAAAGCCTCGTTGCGAAGCCGCTCGACGTCGTCCGGCTTCAGGCTTGGCTCCTGGAGTTGCCGCCAAGCCTGCAACGCCCGCCGCCGGGCTTCCTCGTAGCCGCCGGGGAGATCGTCGCGGACGATGCCGCCGGCCAAAAGCGGATCGGCGAGCAGGGTTCTCGCTTTTTTCTGGTGCTCGCCGGGCGAATGCGCGACCGGGCCGAGCAAGTCGGCTGCCCGCTTTCGACAGCCCGCGCGAAGAGTGGCCTGCTCGGGGTTCTTATCGTCCAAGGTTCGAGCCAGTTCGAGCGCTCCTTCCGCGGCAAGGCACCGGAGGGAAGCGGCCTGTTCTGCGGGGTCTGCCGCCCGGCGAAGCTTCGCGTCCCAGTTGTCATAGAGCCCCAGGGTCTCGCGGTATTTCTTGATGGCCGGCAGCAAGGTCGTCTGCATCGCCAGTTCCGTGGCATCGATCCGCAGCCGACGAACCGCGTCGTCATCCTCGGTTTGCGACTTGACCAGCCGGCCGAGGATTTCCAAGCACTGCGCGTAATCGCCCCGCTCGCTGTAGCATCGGGCTTGGTCAATCAGGGCGCAGTTCGCCACAGGAAATCGCTTGTATTTGTCGTAGTAGCGTCCGAGCTCGAGCGCCGCCGTTCTGAGGAACCGCCTGCTGTCGTCGCTGCCCGGAGCATAGGTGTGGGCCAGATCGTAATAGGTCCGAGCGTAGGCTAGCCGGCCAGTCAGGCTCTCGCGCCAAAGATGATCTCGCCGAGGGATGAACGCCGGGTCGGCCGGATCCATGTCTTTGAGTTTGCCGCGTTGCGCGGCCAACTCTCGGTCCATCGCCAGGAGGACTTGTTGCGCGGCCTCGTAAGAGCGGCGGGATTGCGCCAGCAACTGCTCCTGATGCTGCGGGACTCGACCCGCCCGCCACGCCCGTTCCAGGTCGTCGTGCCCGCGGTCGATGAGCAGATCAGCGAGGCCCTTCTGAGCGTCGACCGTTTTGGCATGGTGGGGATGGTCGCTGAGAAACTTCTGGAAGCACTCGGCCGCCCGATGCTGTTGCCGCTGCCGGCCGCCCGGTGGGAGCAGTCGGGCGCCCTCGGCCAACGTGACCCCGACCTCGTAGTCGATCGCTTCGCGGAAGGCCGGATCGGCCAGCGGACTGCTTCGCATGGCCTCCAAGTAGTCCAGGGCCAGATCATAGAGCTGCCGATTTGGCGATCGCAGACCGTCAAGAAACGCTTGGCATGGCTCGCCGCCCGACGCGTGGCACGGCAGCAGCAGGCATCCGGCGATCAGGCATCCGGCGCTCAGCTTCGACCTAAGACGCGTCACTCGCATCGGCGCTCGATCCCGGGGTTTCGTCGAAAAGAGTCGCGATTGGAAACCTGCTCTATTGTACTCCAATTTCGCAGGCCATACAGCCACGAACGGCCGTGATCGGATCGCTCGACGGTGTAAGGAACCTGCTGTGACAGCCGCCCCCTCCCCTGCCCTCGCTGCCGGCGTCCTCGGGGCCGATCAGTTTTCGACGGTAGGGTGGGTCGAGCGAAGCG
>JBDKUC010000343.1:0-1722 GCA_039679885.1 Thermoguttaceae bacterium
TCGAAGATGAACACCTCATCCATGCAGCCCCGGAAAAAACCCTTGTGCGGTGTGGGCGGCGTGAACGCCTCGATGCTGCGTCCCAGCCGCACTCGCCGTGCCGACTCGTGGCTCGTGTCGGTGTGAACTTCGCACACCGCCTTGGTGGTCGTACGTTCCAGACGCCCATCGACGTACAGCAGGACGTGGGTGGAGATATCCGGCCGGCGGCCGCCATACCTGACCACAGCCACGTGATGCCAGCGGTCGTCGCGCAGGTCGGTGTTGCCCACGACGGCTCCGGTCAGGATGCCGGCCCGCAGAGGACCGGTCTCCCCGTCCTCCTCGTGCCAGTTCACGGAGAGCTGCCATGCCGAGCCCGGCAGGTAGGTGCCCCAGCTCACAATGCCGTAGCTCTCATCCCGGATGATGTCGCGCGGCACCTTGACCCAAAATGCCACCGTGCGCGGGTTGCCGCCGGCGATGCCGTCGAAATTGCACTCGACGAAATCCGTCTCCCCGTGGAACCGCAAGCCCGCGCCGAACTGGCCGCTGATCCACTCGGGCTTGGGGCCCTCGGGCAAGGCGCTGTGCAGGTGGCCGTCGGCGTGCGGCGGGCCCAGTCCGCGGCCGCGATTCTTGGAAACCTCGCCCGTCGCTTCGTCGAACGACCAGTGGACATAGCCGATTCGACGATTGGTGCGGATCGGCAGATCGGTCACAAAGGACAGCGGTTGGGCGGTTCCTCGCTGGATGCTCGCGGCCGACCACTGCATCGATTCGCTGCGCCCGAGTTCCACGGCCTTCTTGGCGCCGGCCGGCTGGGCCGTGACGCGTCCTTCCAAGACGTGCACCTCCATCCCGCCCGCCCGATCGACCGACACGCCGAACTCAGTGCCATGATCGACGATCCGTCCGCCTGGACCATCCAGGATGAACCCGCGAGCCTCCTTCTCGACGCGGACCACGACCCGGCCGTAGTGCAGGAAACAACGCGAGACGCTTTGGACGTCGAGATTCGCGGGCCCCTCCAACACGAGGGTCACGCTTCGGCCGATTTGCAGTTCCGCCAGGCCGGAATCGAGTCGTAGCGATCCCTGTCGGAAGGCCTCACCCTCGGCCAGCGGCAGTTGCCCCGCGCTCCACACACAGGCTTCCTGCCGGGCGAGAACTCCCACGGCCGTCGGCCTATCGAGGAGCCAGACCGCGGCGATCACCACCGCCAGCATGGTCGCCGCCACGCAGGCCAACGGCACCCGCCATTGCCATAGCGTGACATGCGGCGTCATCGCCGGGGCACGATCGGCCGGCTCGACCGGGATCTCCATGTCGCGCAGCGACGCCACGAGCATCATCTGCTCGATCAGTTCCCGTCTGGCCGTCTTGTCGTCGCGCAGCCGGTCCCGCAGCCGCTCGGCCTCTTCGGGCTCTAGAGTCTGCTCGCGGAGAGCCCCAAGCAGCGACTCCAATTCCCGACGGTCGTGCTGGTCAGGACTCATGCCAATTCCTCCATGGTGCGCCGCACACACCGCAGCAGCATGGCGTGAACCTTGTTAAGTGCCTTGTAGACGGCCCGCGGCGTGTACTTGGCCTGCGCCGCCATCTCGGCCACCGACTCGTTGAGGAAATACCGCGAATGAAGCAGACGCCGCTCCTTGTCGCCGAGCTTCTTGAGACACTCTCGCAGCGCCGTCTGCCGGGCCTCGAATTCGCCGCTGAGCTGCTCGGCCTCGTCGGCCAGGA
>JBDKUC010000245.1:0-2015 GCA_039679885.1 Thermoguttaceae bacterium
AAGACCGGCCTCGTGTTGGGCAAGGACTTTTATCTGGCCTACAGTCCCGAGCGCGAAGATCCGGGCAATCCCGACTTCACGGCCGGCAACATTCCGAAGGTGGTCGGCGGCTCCGAACCGCTCAGCCGCGACTTGGCCGTGGCGCTCTATGGGCAAGGCATGCCGGACGTCGTGGCCGTCAATTCGTGCGAGGTCGCCGAGGCCTGCAAGATTCTGGAAAACACCTATCGTGCGGTCAATATCGCGTTGGTCAACGAATTGAAGACGTTGTTCGATCGCATGGGCATCGACGTCTGGGAAGTGATCGCCGCGGCGAAGACCAAGCCGTTCGGGTTCCAGGCGTTTTATCCCGGCCCGGGGCTCGGCGGACACTGCATTCCGATCGACCCGTTCTATCTCACGTGGCTCGCCCGCTGCCACGGCATGACCACGCGGTTCATCGAGTTGGCCGGCGAAATCAACACGAACATGCCGCAGTACGTCGTCGATCGCTTGGTGGATGCGTTGAACGACCATTCGAAGTCGTTGCGCGGCAGCAAGGTCTGCGTGCTGGGGGTCGCCTATAAGAAAGACGTGGACGACGCGCGGGAAAGCCCTTCGTTTACGCTGATCGAACTGCTGCAACAGGGCGGCGCGGTGGTGTCGTACAACGATCCGCACATCCCGCACTTGCCCAAGACCCGCCATTTCCATATCGCCATGGATAGCGTCGAGTTGACGCCGGAATTTCTGGCCAGCCAAGATTGCATCTTGGTCGCAACGGATCACTCCTCGTACGATTACGACATGATCGTGCGTCATGCTCCGTTGGTGGTCGACTCGCGCAACGCCACGCAGAAGGTCCGCGAGGGCCGCGAAAAGATCCGGAAGGCGTGACGCAGCGTGGTTTTCGACTCGCCTTTCCCTTAACAACATCGGATATTGCTGGTGGTGATGGAACACTATTTGTTGACCGGTTGCGCGGGCGCGATCGGTTCGAGAATCGCCGCGATGCTGCTCGACGCCGGCCACGCGGTCACGGGCGTCGACAACTTGAACGACGCCTATGACCCCAGGCTGAAACAATGGCGGCTGGAGCGGTTGCGTGGGCGCGATCGTTTCGTTTTCCAGCCGCTGGACATTACCGATCTGGCCGCCATGGAGCCGATTTTCGCCGTCCAAGGCGACAGGCCTCCGTTCTCGGCCGTGATCAATCTGGCGGCGCGCGCCGGCGTCCGGCCTTCAGTCACCAGCCCGTGGATCTACTTCCAGACCAACTGCGGCGGCACGCTGAACCTGCTCGATCTGTGCCGGCGCTCGGGCGTTCGCAAGTTCTTGCTGGCATCGACGTCTAGCTTGTATGGCAAGGACAACCCCATGCCGTACCAGGAGGATACCGACACCAGCCGGCCGTTGTCGCCGTACGCCGCGTCCAAAAAAGCCGCCGAGACCGTCGCGTATTCCTACCATCACCTTCATGGGCTCGATGTTTCCATCTTGCGGTATTTCACCGTGTATGGGCCCGCGGGTCGGCCCGACATGAGCATTTTCCGCTTCATTCGCCGGATCGCCGAAGGAGAGCCGATCATCGTGTTCGGCGACGGTTCCCAGAGCCGCGACTTCACCTTTGTCGACGACATCGCCGCGGGCACGATCGCCGCGCTGCGTCCGTTGGGCTACGAGATCGTCAATCTCGGCGGCAACGGCGCTGTTTCGTTGAAGGAGGTCATCGATCGGATCTCCGCAATGATCGACCGGGAAGCCAAGATTGAGTATCGGCCCTCGCATCCGGCCGACGTCCCGACCACCTGGGCCGACACGTCCAAAGCGCGGCGATTGCTCGACTGGCAGCCGCACGTCGCGATGGAAGAGGGACTTCGACGTTGCGTCGACTGGTACTTGCAGAAACGCGAGTTCGCCCGGTCGCTGACGCTCTGCGATCGCCAGGAACAGGCGTAGCGACCTATTCTCGCCGCCGGTTCTATTCGTCCAACGCGATCAACACCGCTTCCACGGCTTTGGGAATCGCCGCCTCG
>JBDKUC010000060.1:0-2912 GCA_039679885.1 Thermoguttaceae bacterium
GTGGATAGTGACAACACGATCCGACTGCCCACCGCCGACTGCTTACTGCCCACTGCCGACTGCCCACTGCCCACTGCCGACTGCCGACTGCTTACTGCCGACTGCTTACTGCCCACTGCTTACTGCCGACTGCTTACTGCCCACTGCCGACAATCCACACCAAGGACAACCCATGAGCAACCAAGAGCTGCAACCGCACCAGAGCGCGGCCATCGAGAAACTCGGCGACGCCAGGGCGAAAATCGTCGAGCAACTCGGCCAGGTGATTGTCGGCCAAAGCGACGTCATCGACGAGTTGTTGATTTCGCTTTTCAGCCGGGGCCATTGCCTCCTGGAGGGCGTCCCGGGGCTCGCGAAAACGCTGATGATCAGCACCTTGAGCCGAACGCTGAACCTCAATTTCAGCCGCATCCAGTTCACCCCCGATTTGATGCCGGCCGACATCACCGGCACCGACGTCATCGAGGAAAACCGGACCACCGGCGGCCGCGAGTTCCGCTTCCTTGAGGGGCCGTTGTTCAGCAACGTGATCCTCGCCGACGAGATCAACCGCACGCCGCCGAAGACCCAGGCCGCTCTGCTGGAAGCCATGCAGGAACGACAGGTCACCGTGGGCCGAGTGCGTCACAAGCTCAGCGATCCGTTCTTCGTGCTGGCGACCCAGAACCCGATTGAGCAGGAAGGGACCTACCCGCTTCCCGAGGCGCAGCAGGACCGCTTCATGTTCAAGGTCTTCGTCCGCTATCCGAGCTTCAACGAAGAGTTTGAAGTGGTGCGGCGGACGACGTCGCTGGCGACCGATTCGATCGCCGCGGTGCTTACGGCCGAGGAGATTCTCGAGTTGCAGCGGATCGTCCGTCAAGTGCCGGTGGCCGACCATGTGATTCGCTATGCCTTGGCGCTGGTGCGTCAGACGCGCGTCCGCGAGCCCGGCGTGCCGGACTTCGTCCAGGAGCAATTGACCTGGGGCGCCGGCCCACGAGCCGTGCAGTTCCTCATCCTCGGCGGCAAGGCCCGGGCGCTGCTCGACGGGCGGACCCACGTGACGTGCGAGGACGTCCAGAGTCTCGCTCGCCCAGTGCTCCGGCACCGGTTGGTGCTGAGCTTCACCGCGGCGAGCGAAGGCATCACGCCTGACCAGGTGATCGATCGGATCGTTGAGGTCACGCCGACCCGTGAGGACGAGTTGACCCGCGACGAGCGCTTCCAGACGATGTTTGCGAGCTAGAGCCAGCCGGCCGCACGCCCTTGCAGGACGTGCCGCCGGCCCGCACCACTGAGACGATTTCACCTCCGATGAACGGCGCGAAACGATTTCTGAATCCCGAGGCGATCCAGCGGATTTCCCGGCTCGATCTCCGCGCCCGGCACATTGTCGAGGGCTTTCTGTCGGGCCTGCATCGCAGCCCTTACTTCGGCCAGTCGATCGAGTTCCGCCAGCATCGCGAGTACACCTACGGCGACGACCCTCGCTACGTCGACTGGAAGGTCTGGGCCAAGCAAGACCGTTATTACGTCAAACAGTTCGAGGAGGACACGAACCTTCGCTGCACGTTGCTCTGCGACGTCTCGGCCAGCATGCGTTACGGCCGCGGGGCGTTGAACAAGTACGAGTACGCCTGCACGATCGCCGCCAGTTTGGCCTATCTGCTCCTGCGGCAGCAAGACGCCGTCGGCTGCGTGGCCTTTGACGACGCCGCCCGAATGACCGTGCCGATGCGGACGAAGCGGAACCATCTGGACTCGATCATTCAGGCCCTGGAGCAGAGCGCCCCTCGCGAGAAGACCGGCATGTTTCCGATCCTTCGCACGGCGGCCGAGACTTACCCGCGGCGGGGACTGATGGTGTTGGTCTCCGACCTGCTGGTCGAGCGCGAAGGGCTGTTCCGCGGCTTGCGGCTCCTGAAGAGTCGTGGGCACGACGTCTTGGTCATGCACGTGCTGGATGACGACGAGATCGACTTCCCCTTCGCCGGGCCGACCCGCTTCGAGGGCCTTGAAACGCCGGATCATCTCCGATGCAACCCCCGGGCGCTCAGGGCCGGATACCTGAAGGCGCTGGGAGATTATTTGGAGGAGCTTCGGACCGGTTGCTCGCGGCACAACGTCGACTACGCGTTGTTCCGCACCAGCCAGCCGTTGGACGCCGCCTTAGCGGCCTACTTGAACAAGCGGTCGGGCATGCGTCGCAGCAACAGAACCTGAGGTGCCATAAAACAACAAGCTACCGAAATGAGGCAAATGCTGGGTGGCACGCCATGAGGAACGAAGGGCGTGGTTTATCGGTGAAGGAGTTTCCACGCCCTTCGCCAGGGCTCAGGGCGTGCCACCCACAAGCTGGCGGATCATTGCTTCACGGCGTCTAACACTTTCCATTCTCGACAATCGACTCACACCTGATTCCTCTCGACCCTCAGCTCCATGCCTTCCTTCCTCCACCCAACGCTGCTCTGGACTCTCGGCCTACCGAGCCTCGGCGTGGTGGCGATCCCGGTGTTGATCCACTTGATCAACATGATGCGGCATCGGCGGGTCGAGTGGGCGGCGATGGAGTTCCTGCTGCTGAGCCAGAAGAAGCATCGCACCTGGGTCATCCTGAAGCAGCTCTTGCTGCTCCTGATGCGGATGGCGGCGGTGGCGGCGGTCGTGCTCCTGGTGGCCCAGCCGAAATTGAAGACCCAGTGGAGCAATCTGCTGGGCGGCGCTCCTATTCACCATATTGTGCTCCTGGACGACAGCTTCTCGATGTCCGACCGTTGGGCCGACACCGACGCCTTCATCGAGGCGAAAAGAGTCATCGCCCGGGTCGCCGCCGACGCCGCACGGGTGAGCCAACCGCAGTCGTTCACGCTGCTGCGGTTCTCGCGTGCCGGCGTGGGGCAAGCTGTCAGCCCGCCTGGAAAAACGGCGGG
>JBDKUC010000235.1:0-22992 GCA_039679885.1 Thermoguttaceae bacterium
AAGGAAGCACCAGCAGGCTGCTGGCGGCCAGGATTGCCGGCACGTCGGGCCGCCAACCGGCAAAATGAACCCGATCGCCGACGCCCGATCGCGCGGCGGCCGACTCGAGTCGGCCGCGCATCGGGCCGTCACCGACCAGCAACAGATCGCAGTCGGGCAGCCGCTCCAACCACCGTGAAGCGGTCTCGACGAGCCAGTCCACTCCCTTTTGCGGCTCGAGGCGGCCGACGAACGTCGCGACCCGCCGACCGGCAGCAACGCCAAGCGCCCGCAGGTCGGCTGGCTCGGCGGGGAATTTCGCCAGGTCGATGCCGTTCGGGATCACGGCGATCTTTTCGGCGGGCAGCCGGGCGTTGCGAATCGAGAAGTCGGCAACGGCCTGGCTGACGCAGACGTACCGATCGACCCAACGTTGCGTCAGGCGGTCGACGAGGAGATGCCAGCGTGCTGCCCGCTCGGCCACGCGAACGCCCGCCACGACGCGTTTTACTCCGGCCCGCCGAGCGGCGATTCGGCCGACGATGTTCGCGTGGAAGAGGAACGTCTGGACAATCTGCGCGCGCTCGGCGGCCAGCAGACGTTTCAGCCGTTGGGTCACGGCCGAAAACTGCCAGATGCCTCGGCCACCGATGCAGTGGACTCTGACGCCCGCGTCGGCCAGCGTAGGCACGCACGACGCCGCCTCACGCTGCGGCGTCGCGGCAAGACAGTAGACCACCGGCTCGAAGCGGCGACGGTCCATCCGGACGGCCAATTCGGTCAGGTGTCGTTCGGCCCCGCCGATGTCCAGGTCGGTAATGCACAGGGCGATGCGAATCGGCAAAATCGTGTCCCAGTTGTTGTCGTGAGCTAAAGCATTAAGCTGCGAGCCGGCTACTCAGGACGACTGCAAAGTTGTTCGTAGTTCCGGCTTTAGCCGGTCTGCCGCCTAAAGGCGGAACTACGAACGCCTGCAACGGACTTTGCAGTCCGCCTGGCCGGCTACTCGGCCACCGATGTCGAGCTTATACTGGTTTGTAGCCCCAGGTAAAGCTCACCATGTCGGAATTGGACCAATACGATTATCTTCTGCCGAAGGAACTAGTTGCCCAGTCGCCGGCCGTATGCCGCAGCGACGCGCGGCTGCTGGTTGTCGACCGGCAACGCAACTCGTTGGCCCATAAGCATGTCCGCGATTTGCCTGAGTTGCTCCGCCAAGGCGACTGTCTGGTGATCAACGACACGCGGGTTGTGCCTGCCCGGCTGGTCGGGCGGCGGCGGAACACCGGCGGCCACTGGGAGGGGCTGTTCATCGAGGCCAGCCCCGACGGTCTCTGGCGGGTCTTGTGCAAAACCCGGGGCAAGCTTCGGCCCGGCGACACGATCACGCTCGTCGACACGGCCGGCCACGACGACGCGCACCTGGAGCTCGGGGCGAAGCAGTCCGACGGGGCCTGGATCGCCCGACCGGTCGAGCCGGAAGACGCCTTCACGCTGTTGGAGCGGGTCGGCCGGGTGCCGCTGCCGCCGTACATTCGCAAGGGGGAAATGGTCGACGGAGATCGCCAGCAATATCAGACGGTGTACGCTCAGGTGCCGGGGGCCGTCGCCGCGCCGACGGCCGGACTGCATTTTACGGCCCCGTTGCTCGATCGGCTGGCCGAGCAGGGCGTCGAGGTCTGCCCGCTGACGTTGCACGTTGGCCCCGGCACGTTCCGCCCGATCACGTCCGACACGCTCGCCGGCCACCAGATGCACAGCGAGTGGGGCTGCGTCCGGCAAGAGGCCGTCGATCGGATCGCGGCATGCCGACGCCGTGGCGGCCGGGTGGTGGCCGTCGGCACCACCTCGGTCCGGCTGCTCGAAACCGCGGCGGCCAGCGGCGAGCCCAAGCCCTTCGCCGGCCACACGGATCTCTTCATCCGCCCGCCATACCAATTCCGCGTCGTCGATGCGATGCTCACCAACTTCCACCTCCCTCGCACGACCCTTCTGATCCTCGTCCGGACGTTTGGCGGCGACGAACTCATGCGCCGGGCCTATGACGAAGCCGTCCGCGAGCGATACCGCTTCTACAGCTATGGGGACGCGATGCTGATTCTGTAGCGATCAGCTAGTGTCTCGCGCCGATGGTGATTTATGGGTGGCACGCTCTGAGCCTCCGGCGAGGGGCGTGTGAAGTGACTGCCAACACGCCCTTCGCAAGCTCAGGGACGTGCCACCCAGCCTTCGCAAACTCGCGATAATAGGTGCCGCCAATTTCGAGACACCATCAGCGATTGGCGATTGGCACAACGGCCAGCGAGTTTCGTGCCTCACGGGGTCTTGAGCGGAGCGTGAGCAATGCGCTACTTCTCGGCCGCTTCGGGTTCGTCCAAGAGCTTGCCGATCTCCTGCTCCATTTCCGTTTCCACGCCGGGGCGGTAGCCGACCCAGATCGCCCGGATCACTCCGGAGCGATCCAGAAGAAGAGTCGTCGGATAGGCCTGGAACCCGATGGCTGCATCGACGGCCGACAGGGTGATCGAGTTCGGGTCGCGGTAGGTCGGCAGTTCGATCGCCAAGCGCTTCAGCAACGCCTCGGTGTTCTCACGCAACGACTGGACGTCGTCGTCGCCGTCGCCTGGACAAGAAACGGCGAGCAATTGAAAGGCCGTTTGCGCCTCGAAACGCTTGCGAAGCTCGGCCATATGCGGAAGCTCTTTCCGGCAAGGCGGACACCAGGTGCCCCAGAAGTTCAGCAGGACGACCTTGCCTTTGATGTCTCGCAGCGAGACCTCGCTGGAGTCGCCGGTCAGCGGCAGCAAGCTCAGATCCGCCAACCGCCGCCCTACGCCGGGCCGCTCCGTCGCCTTCGGGAGACGCTCCGTCGAGGTCAACAGGTGGTAGAACCAGACGAGGCCGCCAAGAATGGCGATGATCAGCACCGTGAGGGCCACGAGGCCCAGCAACTCCTGCCAGCGTCGGGGGCTTTGCTCTTCACGCGGCATCATGGAATGGTGGCGGTTGCTTGGCTAGCGGCTTAGGTTTCCACCGATTCTTGGCTTTTCGCGACCGCCCGCTCGTACGTTCTGCCCGCGACATTATTGCGGAAGTTTTCGATGGCGAGGTGGGCAAGCCGCTGGCCGCAGGGCGTCGGATAGACGCCATTGATGCACGCCCGGCACAGGTCTTGCTCGCGGACGCCGATCGCGCGGGCGACGGCCTCGATGGGCAGGTAGCGGAGCGAATCGGCGCCGAGTTGTGCGGCCATCTGGGCCTCGATTTCCGGCGTAATGGCGCCCTCTTGGTAGAACTTCGGCGCGAACAGCTCGCTCACCGTCGACATGTCGATGCCATAAAAACAGGGCGCGACGATCGGCGGGCAGGCGACGCGGACATGGACCTCCCGCGGCTGGCCGAACTGACGAATGCGGCTCAGCAACACCTGCAAGGTGGTCGCCCGCACGATCGAGTCCTCGACCAGCAACACCCGCTTGCCTTCGAGCACCTCGCGGAGCGGCGGGTACTTGGTTTCGGCTTTGCGGCGGCGGTTGCCGCCCCCCTCGATGAAGGTCCGCCCGCTGTAACGATTGCGGATGAGCCCCTCGACGCAAGGGACCTTCAGGGCATAGGCCATGGCGTCCGCCGCGGCCTTGCTGGTGTCGGGAACGGGCACGACGATTGTGTTGTCATCGACCTTGATCGTCTCCAGTCGGGCCAACTCCTCGCCCAACGATTTTCGGGCCAGATAGACGCTGCGGCCATCGAGCGTGCTGGCGACATTGGCGAAGTAGACCCACTCAAAGAAGCAATGGGCATTGTTCGGTGCGCTGGCGAACGGCTGAATCTTCAAGCCGGACTCATTCACCGTAATCACGTGTCCCGGCGGCACCGACTTGATGCTCTCGGCGGCAAACCCGATGTTCAGCAGCGCGACGCTTTCGCTGGCCGCGGCAAAAAGCGGTCCCTCGACCGCGTAGCTCAACGGCTTGATGCCGAGCGGATCGCGGACGACCATCATGTTGCCCAACGCGTCGAGATAGGCCAGGCAGTAGGCGCCGTCGAACTTCCGGGCGAAGTGGCGGCAGACGTCGACCAACTGCGGACGCCGCTCGGCGACCAACGCGCGACAAATCTGTTGCATCAGAATTTCGGTGTCGGTCTCGCGCGCCAGGTGGTTGTCATCGTCGTCGAGCAACTCTTCACGGAGTTCCTGGTAGTTGGCCAACTGCCCGTTGAACGCGAAACTGAACCACTTGTGTTTCCTGATGTGGTGCCGCTCGAAGGGCTGGGCGTAGCTTCGGTCATCGGCCCCACAGGTGGCATAACGCACGTGTCCAATCGCCGCGCGGCCGGCGTATTCGTGCATCAGGTTCTCGAACTTGCCGCGGTGGCTTAGCCGGAACACCTCGCTGACCGTGCCGACGTCCTTGTAGGTGTCGATCAACTGGTTCCGGTTTGGGTTGAACGTCGTCATGCCCGCGGCCAATTGACCGCGGTTCTGGATGTCCAACAGCATCCGCGGCATCAGCCGGGAAACTTCTTCGGGGCCCTGCTCCGGACAGAGCGGGCTTGTGCCCCGGCCCGGCAGATGATAGATGGCGGCGACGCCACATTCCTCGTGTAAATCGCTCATACAATGGATTTTAGGGCAACCGCCTCCCGCTCACAATCCACCTGACTGGCGGGGCACAACCGCCACGAGGGCCTTGCCTCGGCCGAAACACTTTTCGGGGGCCAAGCACCGCTGCAACGCCCCGTTTTCTCCAACGGGTCATCGCCCACGTCGCAATTTTCGGCACGGGCGCTCGGCGCCTTCCGGTTCACTCGCCAATGCCGCCGATTGTCAAATCCTATTACGACACTAAGCGAATGCATCGGTTGCTGGCCGTTGCCGTCGTCGCGCTGTTGGGCGTGACAATCTGGATGCTGGCGGCCGACGGGCGCCGCCACTGGAAAGAGTACCAGCAAGCGTATCGCAGCTTGCGACACTTGCCCGACAAGACGCCGGCGATCGATCAGATTTGCCTGCCGGGCCTGACGCTGCCCGAGCAAGTCCGCGGTGTCCGACGGCGCGATCGCTGCACGACCTGCCATCAAGGAATCGATCAACGCGAGGCGGCCCGCCTGCCGCAGCCGCACGCCGCTCACCCACGGCTCGACCTGTTCGTCGCCGCCGAGAGCCCCCACCCGACGGCCGAGTTCGGCTGCACCGTTTGCCATGAAGGGCAGGGCAGCGCAACCGACTTCCGCTGGGCGTCGCACTTGCCAGACGGCGCCGAGCAGACGGAGCGTTGGCGGACTGAACTCGTCTGGTCGCCAAACCCCGACTGGGACCAGCCGATGCTGCCGCGGCGATTCAGCGAGAGCCGCTGCCTGGGATGCCACGAAGAAGTCGTCGATCTGGAGCCAAGCCGGCGTCGCGCCGATCCGCCGGCCGCGGACCTTGTGGCCGGCTACCATCTTGTGCGGCAATACGGCTGCTTCGGTTGTCACGAAATCCCGACGTTCGCGAAGAACGCCCGCAAGGTGGGACCCAGCCTCCGGAACATCGCGGGCAAATTCGGCCGCGATTACGTGCTCGGCCGGCTCCGCGACCCAGCGACGTTCCGGCCCACGAGCCGGATGCCCCGGCTGTTCGGCCTCGACGAGCATCTTTCCGCCCGCCGTCAGGCCGAGACGCGACAGGCGGAGGAGGCCGAGATTCAGGCCGTGGCCGATTACTTGCTCGCCCGGGCGGAGCACGTCGACGCTGCGGCCGTTTCCGCCACGCCCTCGGCCGATCGCGGCAAGCGACTCCTTGGACGCAGCGGCTGCGTGGCCTGCCATCGGCACCCGGACTTTCCGGGCGGGACTGCGTCGCAAGGGCCCGAGCTGTCGAACATTGGCGAGAAGTACCTGCCCGGCGGCGGAAGGGCGTGGCTCGTCGCCTGGCTCCGCAATCCGGCGCAGTGTTCGCCGCAGACGTTGATGCCGAAGCTGTTGGACGGCGCCGATGCGGCGGACGTGGCCGAGTATCTGCTGGCCGCCCCTCGCGTCACATCGGAGCCAAGGCTCGATCTTGTGATCAACGCGACTGCGATCACCGATCTCGCCCGCCGCACGATGGCCCGGCGGGGCTGCTCCGGCTGCCACGACATCCCTGGCCTGGAAGACGCACAGCCGATCGGCCCATCGTTGGCCGGTTGGGGGCGGAAGGCGACCGGGCTGTTGGCGTTCGAACGCGTCGGGGAGTCGGCGAAGAAAGAAAACGGCCGTGAGCGGACGGACCCCCACGCGGCGCGTGACCGGTTCTTCCTCGACGCACTGCTGGGCCATCGCCGCGAGGGTTTTCTATGGCGCAAGCTCCTCGCCCCGCGCAGCTTCGACCACGGCGTTGCGGAAAACAAACCGGTCGAGCAGCAGCTTCGGATGGGACGCTTCCAGCTCGACGACGCCCAGCGGCAGACAATCATCACGTTCATTCTGGCTCAAACCGCCGACAGCTTCGCCGCGCGCTATAGCGGTCCACCGGATCGCCGCGGTCGGGCAATCCTCGACGGTCGCAAGGCGCTCGACAAGTACGGCTGCGTGGGCTGCCACACGCTCGAGTTCGAGCGGTGGACCATCTCCGGCCCGTCCATAACGGCGGCTCGGGGCCTCGACGCCCAGCCGAACGGGATCGATCTGTTCGGCATGCCACGGCTCGACGCCTCGGGCCGCATGCAGCAGGATGAGGATGATGACGGCAATCCGTTGTACTTCTTCACGCTTTGGGAACCGGCCACGATCGGCGGCCGGCGCTGTTGCGTGGGCGGGCCCGATGTGATCGTTCCGGCGGCGAAGCGTCTGCTCGTCCGCCCGCCGCGAGGAGGCGACGCCGCTCGGCTGATGTACTCGACGGTGCTGGCCGACGCTCACCGCTCGGGCGCGAGCAGCGGAGAGGTCGAGGCCTGGGGCTGGCTGCCGCCGCCGCTGGTCGGCGAAGGGGAAAAGGCGCAGCCCGAATGGCTCTTCCGTTTCTTGCGGCAACCCGACGCGATCCGCCCGGCTGCCGCGCTGAGGATGCCGCGGTTCAACCTGTCCAACGAGGAGGCACGCCAACTGGCCGACTACTTCGCCGCAACGGCGAACGCCGAGTATCCGTATCTTCCGAGTCCCGCCGGCGCGGCGGCAAGCGGGAATCGGGCCAGATTGGACGCGGCGATGCGGTTCATCTCGGATCGCAACGCCTTCTGCGGGCGTTGCCACTCGATTGGCGACCGCCTTCCGCCCGGCAGGAACCCGTTGCTCCACGCGCCCGCGCTCGATCAGGTGGCGCGCCGCTTGCGACCGGAATATCTTCGCCGCTGGCTGGCCGATCCGAAAGCGGTGTTGCCCTACACGACGATGCCAACCCTGTTTCCGGCCACCGGCGAACCGTTGGGCCAGGACCTGTTGCCGGGCAGCAGCCGCGAGCAACTCGACGCCGTTGTCGCTCTCTTGCTACAATTCGACCAGGATGTAAGACGCCAGACGCCCACCCCGGCGCCCAGGAGGATTGCAGAGTAACCGTAGGCGTTCGTAGTCCCGCCTTTAGGCGGAAAATGACCGGCTGATGCGACACAACGCGATCACCTTTTAAGGAACGCTAATCTTCGCTGATTTACGCTAATGGGTGAATAGCGAAGATTAGCGGCGATTAGCGTTCCGTAAAGTGTGTTACTGGAAAAGCGTTCGTAGTTCCGCCTTTAGGCGGCAAACGACCGGCTAAAGCCGGCACTACGAACGCCCCGGCGCCTCCGAAGCTTTGACGATTGCCGAGTCGCTGATATGGCGCGAACGACCAACCGCCGCCGTTTCATCGCCGCCGCTGCCGGACTTGGCGCGGGCATCGTCCTGCCGGCCCTCGTCCATGCAGAGAAGAAGCAGGCCGACTGGGGCGATCTCCAGGGCCGTTTCGTCTACGACGGCAAGCCGCCGGAACGGAAAAAGCTCACGGTCGACAAGGACCTCGAGTGTTGCGGCCAATTCGACATCCGCGACGAGTCGCTCCTTGTGGCCGCCGACGGTGGGCTGGCCAACGTCTACGTCTATCTCCGCACGCCGAAGGTCGCGGTCTCGCCGGAGCTGGCCGCCACGGCGGCGAAGCAGGTCGTCCTCGACAATCGCGATTGCATCTTCAAGCCGCATTGCATGGCCGTCTGGTATCCGCGGCAGCAGTATTCGATCGTCAACTCCGATCCGATCGCGCAGAACGTGGCGTTCTCGCCGCTCGGCGACACGCCGGCCAACATCGTGCTGCCGGTTGGCGGCAAGGCCGTGTACAAGTTTACGCGGAAGCAGACTGCGCCGGTCGCCATCGCGTGCAACTACCATCCGTGGGAGCGAGCCTACGTGCTGCCGCGCGACAATCCCTACGCAGCCATTTCCTCCGCCGATGGTCGATTCTCGATCGCCAAGCTGCCGATCGGGCAGTGGGAGTTCCAGGTCTGGCATGAAACGGTCGGCGGGCTCGAACTGCCCAAGTGGCCCAAGGGCCGTTTCCGGCTGAGCATCAAGCCGGGCGTCAACGATCTGGGCGCGATCACTATTGCACCCGCCCGCCTGGAGAAGCGAACGTGAGACACCGCGGTCCGTTGGTCTTGCTCCTTTCGCTGGCGGCCGGGTGCTGGAGCTCGCCGGCGCCGCAGTTCGAGCTGAACACCGAGGGCCACGACCCGGCCTCGCTTCCGATGGCGAAGCGAAAGGCGGTCCAGGAGACGCTCACGCGGCTGTTTGGCACGCCCGACGCCCCTTCGCTTCCGGCCGGGACGCCGCTCGACTTGACCCTGCATCGGATCGGCGCCGGCCCGGCCGGCGCCGACGCTGCAGGGAACCAATGGGGTTTGTTTCGCCGCCATTGCGCCGGCTGTCATGGCGTCTCCGGCGACGGCGCGGGCCCGGCCGCCGCCGCTCTCGACCCTTACCCACGCGATTTCCGTGACGGCGTCTTCAAGTTCACCTCGACCGCCGGGGGCGCGAAGCCGCTTCGCGCGGACCTGCTCCGCACCCTGCGGCAGGGCGTCCACGGCACAGCGATGCCTTCGTTCCAGAAACTGACCGACCGACAGCTTGAGGCCCTGGTCGCCTGCGTCCAGTATCTGGCGATTCGTGGAGAGACGGAGCTGTACGTCATTCAGCAGGTTGTCGACGACGACGCGCCGCTGCCGCTGGACGCCTCGGAGGTGATCGACGCGATCGTCAGCCCGACCGTCCGATCATGGAAGGAGGCCGGGGCCGCGAGAATCGTCGCACCGCAACCGGTGCCAACCGCCACGCCCGGAACGCGATCGGCCTCGATCGCCCGGGGCCGCACGCTGTTCAACAGCAGCGCCGCGCAGTGCGCGAAGTGCCACGGCTCGGCGGGTGATGGCCACGGCCAG
The DNA here is from genome assembly GCA_039679885.1 of Thermoguttaceae bacterium. Classification (GTDB taxonomy): domain Bacteria; phylum Planctomycetota; class Planctomycetia; order Pirellulales; family Thermoguttaceae; genus JAJFUI01. The sequence continues at coordinate 9,345 of JBDKUC010000235.1, forward strand.
CAAACCGAGTTGTACGACCGGTGGAATCAACGAAAGGTCGGAGCGACGCCCGAGGAGTCACGCCGGCTTGCCAGCCGGTTCCGTCTGCCGGTCGAACGGCTGCACGCGCGAGATTTCACGCTTGGCGCGTTCCGTGGCGGCGATCGCCCAATCGACCAATACTGGCGTATCGACGCGGGGATTAAGGGAACGCCCATGCCTGCGTCGGGCCCCGCGGCCGGCAGCCCCGGGGCGCTGAAACCCAATCAAATCTGGGACCTTGTTCATTTCGTTCGATCGCTGAAGGGCGCCGGCGATGGGGCGATGCATTGACGGTGGCATTGCGGACCATTTTGGTGTTTAATATCGGAGAAGAAAGGGCTGGCGCCAACAGCGTCGCGAGGAACGCACGACGCAGGCATGGATGACACGGAGACGGGAAACCGACGACTCTTCGTGGTAATTATCCATCGCCGTTGGCTTCTGCTATCGGACTACGAGGACGAATCAACAACAAAGGCAGCAACAAATGACATCCGTAACCCGACGAGGTTTTCTTCTCCAGGCTGGTTGCATTGGCGGCGGCGTTGCGCTGGCGTCGCGTCTTGGTCCATTCGCTTTCGGCGGCGAAAAGGAGCCCGACGCCTGGCCGGTGCGGGTGACGTGCCGCGACGTGGCGCTCCGCCCGACCGGAAAGCCCGACTGCTGGTCGGCCCTGCAAGCGGTCGGGGCCGAGGGGGTCGAGGTCGTCGTCGGCGACAATGACCTGACGCTGCCCCATCTCCACCATCCCACGGTGAAATACAGTCTGACGCCGGAGGAAATCGATCGGTTGGCCGCGGATCTGAAAGCGGCCGGTCAACGCATCTCGGCCTTTTGTATGGCGAACCGGTTCGAGACCCGGCCGGACTTCGAGATCAAGCACTGCGTTGCGGTCGCGCAGGCGGCACAGAAGTTGGGCGTTCCGGCGATTCGCATCGATGTCGTCCCGGCCAAGCTCGGCCGCGCTGCGTTCCTCAAGCAGGTCGTCGGAACGCTGAAACAGATGATTGCCGCCACGGAGACGACCGGCGTCAACTTCGCCATCGAAAACCATAGCAACACGACCAACGACCCGGAGGTTCTGGCCGCGCTATTCGATGGCGTGGGCTCGCAGCGGCTCGGGCTGACGCTCGACACGGCCAACTTCTACTGGTTCGGCCACCCGTTGGCGAAAGTCTATTCGCTCTGCGAGACGATGGCGCCGCGGGCGATGCACACGCACTGCAAGAACATCCGCTACCCGGCCGCCGAGCGTGAGAAGCAGCGTCCGATGGGCTGGAAATACGTTCAATACGGCCGCCCGGCCGACGACGGAGACATCGACTTCGCCCGCGTCGCGGCGTTCCTGAAAAAGGCAGGCTATCGCAACGACCTCTGCATTGAGGACGAGTTCCTCAGCAAGGATCCGGCCGCAACGACGGCGCGCCTGATCAAGGAAATCGACTACCTCAAGCAGGTCCGAGCCGTCGTCTGGGGCAAGTAGTCAAGAACGCCTGGAGAAGCGTCGCAAGATGGGGCAGACGAACTCGATCAACTTTTTTGGAACACTAATCTCCGCTGATCTACGCTAATTGGTGAAGACTAGCCAAGATCCGTGGTAATGCGTGTTCCGTATGCCGTAGGATGGACTTCCTAGTCCGTCCAGTTTGGGGCGGATCGAGAGATCGGTCTACAGTTTTGCGGCGGTCGCAACTCACTGCGGTTGCGCGCCCTTTCAGGGCGTGCCACCCGCTTGGCCCAGCGACGCGATTTGCTCGGCGACCGCACTGGTGCTGAGCCGGCCGGCGATGGACACGAAACGACATTCGCCGAGGCTGCGGAACCAGGTCATCTGACGCTTCGACAATTGGCGGGTGTGACGCTGCACCAGCTCGATCGTTTCCGGCAAGCTGTGACGGCCTTCCAGGTGCTCGATCACCTCGCGATAGCCCACGGCCTGCCGGGCCGTTCTGCTTAAGGCATGCCGAATCGTCCCCTCTCCCTTTGGGAGAGGGCTAGGGCGAGGGCGGCCCTCCGTGCAAAGGGCCAGCAGCCCCCGCACCTCTTCGACCAGGCCGGCCGCGAACATTTCCTCGACCCGGCGATCGATCCGGGCGTGCAGCTCGGCCTTCGGCCAATCGAGCGCAAAGACCCGCGGCGACGGCCGCTCGCTTGCATCGACGTCGAACTGCCGCTGCCATTGGCTGATGGGCCGGCCCGTCTTCTCGAAGACCTCGATCGCCCGGATGAGCCGCCGCGTGTCGTTCGGATGGAGCCGGGCGGCGGTCGGCGGATCGATTTCGGCCAGGCGGCGGTGCAGCCATTCGGGGCCATGTTGCCCGGCCTCGTCTGCGAGCCGTCGCCGCAAGGGCCAATCGGCCGCGGGGCCCTCGAAGATGCCGCGCAGCAGCCCCTTCAGGTAGAGCGGCGTGCCGCCGACAAACAAGACCTGCCGCCCACGACCGGCGATCTCGTCCACGACCCGCCCGGCAACCTCGATGTACCGCGCGAGGCTCGCCTCCTCCCACGGATCGATCACGTCGATCAGGTGATGCGGCACGGCGGCACGCTCCTCGGGCGTCGGCTTCGCCGTGCCAATGTCCATTCCGCGATAGAGCGCCATCGAGTCCATCGACACGATCTCAGCGCCGATCCGCCGGGCTAGCTCGATGCCGACGGCCGACTTGCCCGACGCCGTAGGACCGGTCAGAAACCAACAGTGGTGGAAGACTCGCATGACACGTCTATTCTGCCGCCGGCGGCGTCTGGTGAAAAGGGGACGGCGCAAGGCTACGTCATCTTCCGCGCCTCGAACGCCTCGACGCCGCGGCAGTAGCAAGCCACGACCGGCTCGTCGGAGTCGAAGAGCAACGCGTAGGGGTCCGATGCGTCCCGATCGGGCAACGCGACGATGGCCAGGTCGGCCCGTTTGCCAGGCGTCAGCGATCCGGCTTCTTGCTCCACGCCCAGGGCCTTCGCGCCGAGGACGGTGCCCATTCGCAAGATGTCGCCGCGGCCGACCTCGGGGTGCCGCCGGGCGGCGAATCGCATCTCGCCAAGGATGCTCAGGTCCGGCGTCGATCCGCGGCCGTCCGTGCCGAGAGCGACCGTCACGCCGGCCGATAGCATCTTTGCCAGCGGATAGACGTGCCGTGGGGCAGGTTGGCAACCTGTTCCGCGTGGCGCGAACCAGTCGCGGCAGCGAGGACAGTAGACGACCGCCATCCGCTCGGCGTTGGCAGCCAACAGCGCAATCTCGTCGTCGGCCAGATAGTTGCCGTGAATCACCAACGCCCGGTAGGCCGCGGCCAGCCGCTGCAAGTAATCCATCGGGCGGAGGCCTCCGACGGCCGCCTCTTCGGCCCCAAGTTCTTCCAGCAGCGTTCGGAACGGCCCGGTCCCGTCGCGCAACCACTGCAATTCCTCGGGCGACTCGGCCAGATGCATCGCCACGGGGATCTTTTCGGCGGCGGAAAGCTGGGCCACAGCGTCAACAAGGTCCAGCCGGACGCTGTACGGCGCGTGGGGACTCAGGCCGGGCCGAACCGGACCGTTCAGAGGCGGCTTGACGTGCGAGCGGGCCCGTTCCAGGGCGGCGGGAATTCGCTCAACCGTCGGTGCGATCAGTTCAAGGAAGGCGGTCACGTCGATCGGCGATGCGGCCGCGATCTGGCCGGGCTGGACGATGTCGCCCAACGTGGTCACGCCTGAGCGGACGGACTCGCGAAGCCCGGCCGCGATGGCCGTTGGGATTTCCTCCGCCTTGCGACGAGCCATCGCCAAGCGGATCCAGTCTGGCAGCGAGATGCCCGGATGGCCGAGCGGCGTCTCGATGTCGCTGAACTCGAGATGCGTGTGGGCGTTGACCAGGCCCGGCAGGATCGCCACGTTGCCGAGATCGCGGAGGGAAGCCCGCCCACGCTGCAACGAACTCGCATCGCCCCGACGGCCAACCGCCGCGATGCGGCCGCCGTCGATCGTGACGACCCCATCGCGAATCGGCTCGCCGACGGCGGGAAAGACGTATCGGGCGTGAAGCGTCGTGGGCGTCATCATGTGCGGCGGCCGGCATCAACAGGTTGTGCAAGGAATACGTCGATCGTGGGTGGCACGCCCTGAAAGGGCGTGGCGTGTTGCAATGACAGTGACGTTGGGTGGCACGCCCTGAAAGGGCGTGGGGCGTTGGAACGGCGTTCACGATTCCCCACGCCCTTTCAGGGCGTGCCACGCGAGTTCGCCAGGCACGGCGACGATCCTTGAGATTCTACTGCAACGCAGCCTCACACGGCAGGCCGGCGACTAGCGTGGACCCTTCGGCGGCCGAGGGCGCGGACCCGTGCCGGGCGCGTAGACGATTCCCACGTGCGGCAACGCCCGGCGCAGCTTGTCCACGCCATCGACGGTCACCAGAGTGCCGGTCAGCGTCAGATGGTGGAGGTTCTTCAGCTCTTGGAGATGCTTCAGTCCGGCGTCGGTCACTGGGGAGCCGCTCAGATTCAGTATTTCGAGGTCCTTGAGGGGTTCCAGGTTCGCCAAGTCGTCATCGCCTGGCTTCGTCGGAGAGCTTGAGAAGTCCAGCCACCAGACTTGCTCATCGCGATACTGGACCCGAGGATCACAATTCTCCAACCGGGCCATCGCCTCGCGCACGGGCTGCAAACGCCGATAGCGAAGGCCGTAGCAGTTGGCCAAGCAGGCGACGACCACCGCCAAGATCAGCAGCGATTGCAGGTCGAACTGAAACCGGCGGGGGTGAAACGCCTGAATGATAGCGACGACGTCCTCGGCGTCTCGCCGCTTGTCTGGCTGAGCGATCGGCAGCCCTCCGGCGCCATGGACCGGGACGAACCGGCCGATGGCGGCCGAAACGGCTGGCCGCTGGCTCTCGGGGATTGCCTTTTCGACCAAGACGAGCCGCGGATGCGTGTTGAACAACGGCGGCAGGGACGCCCACTTGGCGTCGAAGACGGACGCCCAAGCCGCGTACGTCCATCGGTACGGCCAGCCTCGCGGCTCCGACATGCTGTAGAGGACGCCACGGTCCCGCACTTCGACGGCCATTCTCGACGCCTCGCTCCGAATGGCTACCGACAGCACGAGTGCAGACAAGACGGCGAGGGCGAGGCAGGCGGAAAATGGCTGTTCTTGACCGGACGCGACGCATGCGATCGAGTTTACGACGAGGCAAGCGAACAAGCCGACGGCCAGCAGACACGGCCAGGTCTTCTTCCGCAGGCCCGGCGAGGCGTCGACGCGGAGCACCAACTCGCCGGCCTCTCGACGCGTCCGCTTGAGCGAGTTGCGCTGTGCCTGGAAGACCAGCAGCCACAGGAAGAACCCGGCCAGCAGGGCGTTGAGGAGTTCCATGGCGGCGAAGCTCTCACTTAACCGTCCGTGCTATAAACGCTATCGTACAAGGGCCGCCAACACGGCTTCTCGCGTGAGTCGGGGGTGTTCGTCGAGCAACTGCTCGATCGTCTCGCCAGCCCCCAGTTTCTCGAGAATCGGTTCCACGGTAATGCGTGTTCGGGCCACGACGGGCTTGCCCATCATGATCGACGGGTCAGACTGGATCAGGCAATTGTCCATCTTCTCACCTCTTGTTCCAATATCGTCGGAGAGCGGGCGCGGGAGAAGCAGCGTTTCCCATGCCGCGGCGCAACTACGGCGAGCCGTTCCGAGGCCGGGCACAAGGTCTGGCGCCGGGCGCCGGCGCGTAGCCAATCCTAAGCCCGGGCAGCGCACGCTGCAACTCTTCCACACCCTCCATCGTTACCTGAGTGCCGGATAGATCGAGGCGGCGAAGCTTCTTAAGTCCCTTGAGATGCCGCAAGCCGGCGTCGGTGACGGGAGTGCCGGCCAGATCAAGCACCGCAAGCTCGCTCAACGGTTCCAGGTTCGCCAGGTCGTCATCGCCGGGTTTCGTCGTGCATCCCGAGAAATCCAGGCTGTGAAGCTCCTCGCCAAGATAGAACGTCTGAGGGCCGAAAGCCTCCAGCTTGGCCATCGCGTCCCATCGCGGGTGAAGCCGGCGATAGCGGATGCCGTAACAGTTGGCCGCACAAGCAACGGCCACCGTCAGGATGAGCAAGGATTGCAGATCAAACTGGAAGGGCGAGTTGCGGAACGTTCGCCCGCTTGTGGGTTTACCGCTCGCCTCGCGCGGTCGCTCCGGTTTGGCTAACAGAGCTAGCCCGACGCCGTAGACGGGCACGAACTGCCCGATGGCGGCGGAAACGGCGGCCCGTTGGTCCATTGCGATCGCGCCCTCAGCCAGTTCGAGCCGTGACCGCCCGGTCAGCCGCAGGCGGTTCGAAATCCAGAGGCAGTCGTCGATGGCGTTCCATGGGGTGAAGCTCAATCGGCCTGACCAACCGCGGAGGCCCCACATATTGTCTAGCACGCCGTGCTTTCGCACTTCCAAGGCGATGGAGGCGGAATCGCGGGGGATCAGCAACGTCAGCGCGACGGCAAGCATGATGGCGACAGTGACGTAGTTGCCCAGGGGCTCCTCCCGTCCGCGGGCCGCGATCTCGACGGCCTTGCCAACGGAGCAGAGAAGCAGATAGCCGCCGAGGCACAATGGCCAACGCTTCTTCGGCAATCCGCGTGCGGCATTGACCCGCAGCACCAGTTCGCCGGCCTCTTTCCGTATTCGCCGGATCGCGTTGCGATGCGTCTGGAAGACCAGCAGCCACAGGAAGAACCCGGCGAGCAGGGCGTTGAGGAGTTCCATGGCGCGAAGCCCTCACCCTAACCCTCTCCCAAAGGGAGAGGGGACCGGATCGGACGGCACACGGAGTGTGCCTGCTACAAAACAAGCCCTCACCCTAACCCTCTCCCAAGGGGAGAGGGGACCGGCTTTCTATCACGCGGACCGGCTTTCCATCACGCGGAGCGGCTTTCCATCACGCGGAGCGGCTTTCCATCACACGGAGCGGCTTTCCATCACACGGACCGGCTTTCCATCACACGGACCGGCTCTCCATCACGCGGAGCGTGATGAGTACATTGTCTGTACATTGTCTCACGCGGGGCGTGAGACGTGCATTCTACTGTCCGCGGGCGCGGAAGCGGGCGTTGTCGGCGCGCTCACGGCGGATGAGGTCAATGAGCGTCTGGCCGGCGTTGGCCAGGTCGATCTTTTCGGCGTTCTTGTCCCAACGCCATTTCACTTCGAGCTTGCCTTCCTTCAGGCCGCGGTCGCCAATGACGACGCGAAGCGGCACGCCGATCAGGTCGGCGTCCTTGAACTTCACGCCGGCCCGGCAGTCGCGGTCATCGACCAGGACGTCGATGCCGGCGGCCGTGAGCTGGTCGTGCAAGTCGTTGGCCACTTTCATCGACGGCTCGTCGGGCACCTTGACCGGCGTGAGCACGACCTCGTACGGAGCAAGCGACATCGGCCAGACGATCCCGTCCGCGTCGTGGCTCGTCTCGAACAGGCCGGCGATGATCCGATTGACGCCGATGCCGTAGCAGCCCATGATGATCGGCTTGAGTTGCTCGTCGGCGTCGAGGAACTTGGCCCCGAGCGCGGCGGTGTACTTCGTGCCGAGTTTGAAGACGTGGCCCACCTCGATCGCGTGCCGCAAACCGAGTTTTCCGCTGCACCGCGGGCAGGGATCGCCGTCGACCGCGTTGCGGAGATCGGCCAAAAGGTCCGGCGTGAAATCGCGATGGATGTTGACGCCGACGACGTGCGTTTCGGCCTCATTCGCGCCGGCGATGCCGTTGACGATTCCGGCCACGTCGCGGTCGACCAGCAGCGGGATTTTCTCCTTCATGCCCACCGGACCGGCGAATCCGACGGGGGCGCCGGTGACGTTTTCGATCACTTCCGGCGAGGCCAGTTCGAGCTTCTCGATTTTTCCGGTACTTGCCGCCGTGCCGACGGTCGCTAAACGGTCGGCAAGCGACGAACACGCCCGGCGAATCTTTCCCTCGTTCGCTTCGTGGTCGCCGCGGACGAGGACGGCGATCGGCTGGCCGTCGGCCACGTAGATCAGCGTCTTGATGAGTTTATGCGGCTTGCATTTGAGGAATGCGCTGACCTGCTCGATCGTGTGGGCGCCCGGCGTGGGAATCTTGGTCAAAGGCTTTTGGGCAACATCCGACGGCGCGGCCTCGCGGGCGCCGATTTCGGCCTTCTCCTGGTTGGCCGCGTAGCCGCACGATGGGCAGTGCAACACGCTGTCCTCGCCGTTCTCGGCCGGAATCATGAACTCGTGGCTGGCGTCGCCGCCGATCGGTCCGCTCTCGGCCTCGACGGGCAGATAGTCGAGCCCGGCGCGGTCGAAGATGCGGCAATAGGCCTTATACATCGCGTCGTAGCTCTTATGGAGCGACTCGATCGACGCGTCGAAGCTGTAGGCGTCCTTCATCAGGAACTCGCTCGTTCGGAGGACGCCGAACCGCGGCCGCTCTTCGTTGCGGAACTTGGAGGTCATCTGATAGAGCGTGATCGGCATCTGGCGGTAGCTGTTGATCTGCCGCGTCACGAGGTCGGTGATGATCTCTTCGTGCGTCGGGTTGAGCACGACGTTGACCTTCCGGCCCGGCCGATTGAGCGTCAGTTGGATGAGCACGTCGCCGAACGCGGCCACGCGGTTGGTCTGCTCCCACAGCCCTCGCGGCGACATGGCCGGCATGGCCAGCTCGACGGCCCCGGCGGCGTCCATCTCCTCGCGGATGATCCGCTCAGCCTTCTTCAAGGCCCGAAATCCAAGCGGCAGGTAGGTGTAAGCCCCGGCCATCACCTGGCTGACCATGCCCGCGCGAAGCATGAGAACGTGGCTGGGAATCTCCGCCCCCTCGGGCGTTTCTTTCATCGTGGGAATCAGCGTGCGGGTCCAGTACATGGGTAGGGGTTCGGGGTTCGGGGTTCGGGGTTCGGGGTTCGGGGCTAGGGGCAGCGGGAAGCACCTCACAGTCCGCAAAGGGGGTCATTGTAGGCGAATTTCGGCGGCGGGTAAAGAGGATTGCAACGCGCGACTTGTGGGCCGTCGAGATGCCGCATACAATCCAGCCTGACGACGTGTGGCACAACGCCCGCAATCGGTGACCGCGTTTTCAGCGAGATCGCTGGCTGCGTTTTTGTGCCCCGACCGAGAAGCATCTCGACCATTCAACCCCATTGATTTCATGCCGCGCCGCTACGTCAACGAGCTGACCCATCAGGAACCGGTCGACCAGGTGTTTGTCGCCGGCGAGAAACAACTGCGTCCGAACCGGAACGGCAACCTCTATCTTCAAGTCGAGCTTTCCGACCGCTCGGGCCGCATCGCAGCCCGGCTGTGGAACGCCAACGAGACGCTGTACAAGTCGTTCCAGAACGGCGACTACATCCGGGTGGAGGGGACGGCGCAGCATTATCAGGGGGCGATGCAGATCATCGCGTCGAAGTTGCACCGCGTCGATCCAACGGAAGTCGACGACGCCGATTTCGCGCCGGTGCCCGCCGTGGCCGTCGACAAGCTGGCCTTGCGGCTGGGCGACGTCCTCCGTTCGCTCGACGATCCGGAACTGAAGACCCTGGCCGAGTGTTTCCTGATGGACGAGCCGTTCATGGCCAAGCTGACGATGGCGCCGGCCGGGACGAAGAACCATCACGCCTACCACGGCGGGCTTCTGGAGCACATCGTCAACGTGATGGAGGTCGTGCTCCGCGTCAGCCCCTGCTATCCGCAGATCAACCGCGACCTGCTCTTGATGGGCGCGTTCTTGCACGACTTGGGCAAAACCGACGAGCTTTCGGCGAACCACGGCGTCAGCTACACGGACGAGGGCCAGTTGATCGGCCATCTGGTCATGGCGGTCGAAATGCTCGACGCCAAGGCGGCCGAGGCCGAGCGACTTTCCGGCGAGCCCATCGACCGCGAGACCGTCTTGCGGCTGAAGCACATGATCTTGAGCCACCACGGCGAGTACGCCTTCGGCAGCCCGAAACTGCCGATGACGCTCGAAGCGGTCGCCCTGGCCTTCCTCGACAACCTCGACGCGAAGATCAACACGTTCTCTCAACTGATGAAAGAGGACGCCAACGTCGACAGCCCTTGGACGACCTATAACCCCAATCTGGAGCGGAAGCTGTTCAAGGGAACCAAGAACGGCGACGGAACGGGGAACGGGGAAGCGGGTTAGGAGTCGTCGGGTGCAAGTCGCGCTTTGCAGCACCCTCCATAAAGCCGCGACCGGTGGTCGCGCCGGAGACGCCGTTTTCGCGTCGGGGCGCGACCTTTATGCCGGAGCATTGGGTGCCATGCTTGCTAAGCGAGCGCAGCGAGACAGCAAGCATGTTCGCCGTCGAATCATGCCCACGCGAGCGTGGGACATGGCCGGGAGTCGTCACGAAATTAGTTGCGCAATTGTGCCGTAGGACGGATTTCCCAATCCGTCTCTTAACTGGACGGACTAGGAAATCCGTCCTACGGTTTCTTGCTCATCCCGCCGTTGGCTCCTCAGACGGTGCCGCATTGCCGCAGGCTAGCGGCCAGACGCTGCATTCCTTCGGCCATCGAGATTGCCGGGTGATAGCCGAGATCTCGCCGCGCTCGCTCGATGTTGAAGTAGTGGGAGTGCGACAACTGGGCAGCAAGAAACCGCGTCATCGGGGGTTCCTCTCGCCGTCGCAAGAGTCGATAGGTCCATTCGTAGGCGGCGCCGACGAGCCAGGCCATCCGCGGCGACATCGACCGGCGGACCGACGGGAGCCCAACCAGCGAGAGGATTTCGTCGATCCACGCCCAGCAGTTGACCGGCTCGCCCTGACTGATGAAATAGGCTTGGCCTGCGGCGGGGGAACCAGGGTTCAGAGCAGCGGCCGCCAGCAGGTGGGCCGAGGCGGCGTTCTCGACGTAGACGGTATCGATCATGTTGGCGCCGCTGCCGACGCGCCATAGCCGGCCCGCCTCGGCGTTGGCCAAGAGGCCGGGAATCAGGTGGCGGTCGCCGGGTCCCCAGATCAGGTGCGGCCGCAGCGCGCAGCAGTGCAGACCGCCGGTTCCGTTGGCCGTCAACACATGCCGCTCGGCCAGCGCCTTCGAGCGGGCGTAATGGCAGAGCCAACGCTTGCCTGATGCGGGCGAACCAGCCTCACTGGCAATCGGCCCGCCGTAGGGCGTCGACTCGTCAACCCCCTCCTGGTTTCGGCCGTCGAACGTGACGCTCGGGCTGCTGGTGTAAACGAGCCGGCCGACCCCGTGGGCGAGACAGCCCTCGACGATGTGCCGCGTGCCCAGGACGTTGCTCTGATAGTAATCGCGCCAGCAGCCGCCGATTCCGCTCATGCCGCCGATATGGAAGACGGCGTCGATGCCCCGGCAGGCCTCGACGACCGCGGCCCGGTCGCGGAGATCGCCGCGAGCAACGTCGACTCCCTGGGCTTTCAGGGCGTCGCCGTCCGTTCGGCACAATGCGCGAACGCGATCGCCGCGGGCCGTCAATTGCTTGACGACGTACTGGCCCAGAAAACCGCCGGCGCCTGTTACGAGAACCTTCATCGCGTGGAAGAGGATAGTTTCCAGTCCTTGCCGCCCCCCTGTGACGGGGCTCACTGATTATACAATTGCGCCGGCACTTGTGTACCCAAGTTTTCTTTTTGGCTTACCCCCTTCGACCATCGCTACTCGATGTGGCGATCGCTTCTCCGTGGTTGCCGCATCTTTCCCATCCCGTCACATTGGTCCTCTGTCTTTTCAATCGCTCTTGACCCGGCGCGAAAGCATCGGTATTGAAGGCGGTCTACTCGTCTTACTACGCCGGCTCTTCGGTCGCGCCCCTGGCAGTAAAAGGGGATCAGCATGAAATCTGGAAGAATACTCTGCGGCTTGGCCGGGTGCTGGCTGCTGATCCTGTCATCGGCCGTCGGACAGCAGCGCGTGCAATTCTCGCCTCCAGCCGCCGACAGCGGCGCAACGGCGACGACGCCCACGGCGCCATCATCCGTCTACGGCCAGCCGGCCGCGCCCCCGTCGCCAGGCCCGACAGCTCCGGCGTTGACCACTGCGCCGCCGCTCAGCGCGGCGCCGCCGGCGGGCACTGGAGGTTGGACCGGGACGCCATCCGCGCCGGCCGCGAACCCGGCCGTGACCCCTGCGCCAAGTGCAATGCCGGCCCCCGGCGTCGGGAGCACCTACACGGCCCCAGCCGGCACGCCTTCGATGCCCGGCGCCGCCGTCGGTGGCGCGATCCCCCCACCGCCGACGACCTGGGACCCGTATGGCACGCCCGGAGCGCCGTCCGGCCCGCTGCTGTCGCAAGATCCGCTGATTCCCGCTGCGGCATGCCCATCGTTCAGCATGGGCACGATGCAGAAGTTCATTCAGCACGTGGACCTGGGCTTCAACTGGTTTGCCGGCAATGGCGATCACGAGTTGGGGATCGACGATGTCAACCTGAGTGCGACGTTCGCCTTCCCCATTTTCGGCCGCGGCGCCGATCCCTGCACGCCGCCACTGCTGGTCACGCCGGGCTTCGCCGTCCACTACTGGTCCGGTCCGGTCTCCGAATTCCCCTCGCCGCCAGACTTCCGCGCGCCGGCCGACATGCCGCCGCGGACCTACGACGCCTATCTCGACTTTGCATGGAATCCTCAGTTCAACAGCTTCCTTGGCGCTGAACTGAACTTCCGCACCGGCGTCTTCAGCGACTTCTTTCTGGTCACCAACCAGAGCCTCCGCTACACAGGCAAGGGAATGGGCGTCCTCCGTCTTTCCGACCACATGGTCGTCAAGGCGGGCATCTGGTATATCGATCGGGTGAACATCAAGCTCTTGCCGGCTGGCGGCCTTGCGTGGACGCCCAACCCGGACGTCTATTTCGACATCTTCTTCCCGAATCCGGAGATCGGGAGGCGTCTGACCACCTACGGAAACACGGAATGGTGGATGTACGCCCGCGGCGATTACGGCGGCGGCGTTTGGACGATCCGCCGCAACACCGACTTCTACAATGGCGTCGACTTTCCCAAGATCAGCGACGATCTCGTCGAGTATGACGACATTCGCGTCGCCGCCGGCCTGAGGTTCAAGACGCTGCGGCAGATGCAAGGGAACTTCGAGGTCGGCTTGGCCTGCTCGCGGCAGTTGAACTACAAGAGCGATCTGCCGTCGTCCTTCTTCCCCAACAACACCGTCTACATCGGCGCCGGGCTTTCGTACTGAGGGCTGAAGCGCAAGGGGAGGCGGAAGGATGAACGATCGAAGCTCTCGCGCATCGGCTATCGTTTCGCTCGCGATTCTATGCGTCATCGCAGGCTTCCCAGCGAGCCTTCCGGCCCAGGCCGTCCGGCTGCCGCCGGTTGTCGAACCGGAGGACGATCCGTCGCTGCAACTGGTGTCGCACCCGGACTCGTCGTCGCAGATTCTTCAGGCGCCGGGCGAAACCGACGTTGCCCCGGCGACACCGCCGCCGGAGCGGCCGATGCTGCCGCCGGGAGTGCGCAACGGCGTCTTCCAGAAGGCGTTGCTCGATTACACGTGGCTTGCGCCCGGCGGCGCCGATGGACTTGGGACGAACGACGCCCAATTGCAGGGCATCTTCGCTCTGCCCTGCCCGACAATCGACTCGCCGTTGGTCATCACGCCCGGCTTCGCCGTCCACTGCCTCGACGGGCCGCAAAACGCAGATCTTCCGCCGCGGCTTCACG
>JBDKUC010000255.1:0-7455 GCA_039679885.1 Thermoguttaceae bacterium
TGGCTTGCCGAAGGCCTTCTCGATATCCTTCAAGCTTGAGCCGATGCCGATGCCCTCCTTGGTCTTGCCGGCGAAATCGCGGACTTTGAACGAACATTCTTGCTGGGAGATGAATGAGATCGCCACCAGCCCGCGTTCTCGCACCGGGCTGACGGACAATGTGTAGCCTCTCGACGGATAGGCCAGACTCCCTCGCTCCTCATCGTCCGGCTTTCCCAGCAGCTTGACCACTTCGTCCCTCGACATGCCAAACTTGACGGGCCCCATTCCCACGCCGGGAATCACCACGGGCGAGAGCAACTCCTTCGCGGCCAAAGGCTTCTCCTGCCAGGTCGCGGGTTTTCCCACTGTGGTGACTTTGTAACCCGCGGGGGGCGTCAGGCTGAACAGAGACCGATCCAACGGCTTGTCGAAGACGAAGTCGTACATCACCATAGGGTCTTTCGGGTCCTGCACGATCGGTTCCATGCGAATGGGCAGCTTCGTACTTGGGTCCACCCAGACCTTCATGGCTGGGCATGGCAGACCGTGCGACTGCTTGCGGACTTCTTCGTTCGGCTCGACACGGAACACGTTTGCCTTTCGCCCCTCGATCATTTCGTCGGGCAAACGCGGGCTCTTGTCGCTGATGATGTTGCGAAGCATTTCGTAAATGTTGATCGGCGGCGTCCTTATTCCCATCATGATCCTGGCCGTCTTCTCCTTTGGCGAGACGCAGAGTGCGGTGCCGCTTTTTGTGTCCATGACCGTGAAGTAGCCGTCGGGCATGTCCATTCGCACGAGGCCATCGGCAAGAATGCTGCCCCGAACGACCCCCGCGGGCTGGCCGGGAATGGTCGCACAGCTCTCCTTAAACGTCACAGATCGCGTTTTGGCGACCCTGTCGAGCACTTGGGCCAACGAGATCTGTGGACTCGAACCCAACAACAAGAACCAGCCAACCACGGCAATGATCCCCGCGGTGGCACATGCAAGTGCGGCAATGCGTCGAAACATGGGGTTTCTCCGATAAGCGACGTACGATCGACGGGCGTCTTGGGCGTCGAGCGACAAAAGCAACTGGGCAACGTCCACGGGTCGGGCTGGCGGCTGAGCACCGGCGAACAACGCCATGACGTCCTGATCGGGCGGCCTGTCAAAGTCACCGTGCTCGGCGGCGGATAGACGTTCTTTGTTCATCATGTTGCCCCCTGTTGGCGATCTGACGTGAGCAGTCGCCGCAATTGCCCGAGGGCCCGGGTAAGTTGCGAATGGACCGTCATGGGCGGTCGTTCCAACACCTCCGCGATTTGACGAATGGTCATACACTCGTCAAACCGCAACGAAATGAGCGCGCGAGAGTCTGCATCCAGTTGGCTCATCGCTTCCAGTAATCGCTGTGATCGCTCCGAGGCCGCAGCTTGTTCCGACGGAGAGGGCAACTTGCATGCGACGGCGTCGTCGAGATCGCTTTGCCGGATGGCCTCGTTGCCCCGCCGACGGAGCCAAGTGATCGCCTCGTTGACAACGCATCGCCGCAGCCAGCTCGCAAAGCGGGCCGGGTCGCGAAGCTGATGGGGCGACTGAGCCAGTCTCAGAAAGACATTCTGCCGCACCTCCTCCGCATCATGCACGTTGCCGACGACCCGGTACGCAATCGTGAGCAGTCGCTGCTCCCAGAGTTGCACCAGCGCAGCAAATGCCGAACGATCGCCCATGCAAAACTGCTGGACGAGCCTCGTTTGATCTTCTGGACTGTTTTGGCCGCTCGCCTGCTGCGCCATTCGGGCATTGATCGCCAAGGTGTCACCCGTCCGAACGTTGCTAGAAGCCTCACCTAATAAGACGCCCAGAAGGCCCGTTTGTACGAATCGGCAACCGGGCCGCACTCAACCGGTTTGCTGTCCTAAGCTTACAGCAGCTCCGGCCATGCCGACAAGGATGGCCGCGATGCAGCGTTCGCTCGACACGACGCGAGCCGAGAACGGCAACAACCAGCACGACGAGGCCGTGGCGGCGGTTTGCACGCAGTGCGTTATACATGCCCTGCAAACGAGCCTATCTCTTGGCTGGTCACGATATTATAGACACTGACTTATTCGCAGGGACCTGCACGGCGGCAACGGGTTATGACGCACGACAAACGCAAAAACGCTTTGGCCCACGGTCTGATTGAGGCTGGCTCAGCGGTTGATCTGCCGGTCGCCAGGCCGTCGGTGGCGTATTGGATTCTGCTTGTTCTTTCGCTCGCTCCCATCTTCGCGTGCGTTGTCCTGTGGGGCGCTGTTTTTGTACGCGATAGAACGCCTCACTGCGGTGGCGGTCCTGATCTAAGCGGGTTAGTGGTTGTGTTCTACCTCTTCCTCATCGGCGTTGCGCATGGTGTGAGCAGCCTATCTGGCATCATCGGCCTCTGCTACGTGTGGCTCGCCAGAAGGCGATTCGACCGAACGTTTGGATGGGTGTTGGCCGTCAACGTTGCGATGGTCGCAATACCGGTGCTCGCGTTTGTGGGCTATCAATGGCACGAGAAGAGCATCTCGCTTGTCGCCGCCGTCGAGAGCAGGGACAGCAGGCGACTTGAATCTCTCTTGGCAACTCGACAGCGCCCCCCGCATCCCAATGAGGCGCATCTTGCGATGATGGCCGCCGTCGACGCGGGCGATATCGAGATGGTCGTTATGCTTGTTCACGCGTACAGGGAGAAATGGCCAAGGGACACTGTCAACGTCAACACGTACGAGAGCGCGCTGTCTCTTGCAGTCGTGAAAGGCAAGGTCGATCTGGTACGTGCGCTGCTCGAACGCGGTGCTGATCCCAACAAACGTCGGTATGGCTTGCATAACGAAAAGAGCATCCTCGATGTTGCCGAAGAAGACGCGAAACAAACGCACGACTCGAGAATCGTCCAACTCCTTCGCAGTCATGGCGCAAAATGACTCGAGCGGTGGGAACCCGTGACAGGCCCAAGGGGCCACAAAGACGAGCCGTCGAGACAGTCAAAAAGCCAGTCGGCAAGGCCGACCGTGCTGGACGTTTGCCGTCTGACCTGCGACAATCACCGGCAGGAGAGAAAAGCATGCAATGGATCGCCGTGCCGCTTGTCGTCGTTCTCGTCCCTGCGTTGATTCTGTTTGTAGTCATCTCTGCTGTCGCAGCACTCGTCGCACGGCGGTGGATACGCGCCGCAATCTTCGGGCCGCTCGCCGTGGCCGCGGTCGTTGCCGTGGGGATTCTGTGCTGGCAAGCTCACGCCGTATGGCATCCCACGCCACACCACTTCCAAGACCTGGACCATATCCCGAAGGAGGCCGCAGACGGACTGCCCCCGTCGTTCAACATAGCTGTGGACCACGTGTACTTCTACAATGCGCGGTTGCTGCGATCCGACCAATTCTTTCGCTGCCACATCGTGCACAGAACGGATTTCGAGAAGTACCGCGGCATGATTCGCCGTATGGCATCGTCCGACTTGCCGGAAGAGGAGAAAGACGACATTGAAAAATGGCTCGGAAAAGGGGCCGGAGAGTACAAAACCATCAGGTCGTGGTGGGATTGGCCCGACAAGCCCGCGTGCGAGATCGTCCATGACGGAGCGCATTTTCTCATCGTCTTTGATGAGGCGAACAGCACTGTGTACGTTGCGCGCGGAGGCGACTGAGCCCGGTAGGGTGCGTGCTTGCACGCACCAACGACCCCCACGGCGGAGTCCTGGTGACGCGAACGCTTCATTGCCAAGCCCCTCCTATTGCTTCCGATTCACGCCTAAAGTAGAATGGCCCGAACGACGTAACTGCCGTGTTTTAAGGCACTTCTGGCGAGTGCCCAGTCAGGCCGCCGGGACCCACCCCGCTTGCGGCGGACAAGGGCGCAAACGCCCCCGCAAAGGCCGACTTACGCCCCGGGGAAGCGGACCAGCGAAAAGAAGTAGTATCAACATCCCGAACGCGTCATCATGCAAAACACTCTAGCCACTCAACTCCTGTTCGAACTCTCGAAGCCCGGCTGCCAGGCCGTGCAGATGCCGGCTTGCGACGTGCCGCCGAAGCCGATTAGCTCGCTCCTGCCGGCCGAGGCCCTCGGCGATGAACCGCTGCCGCTGCCGGAGCTTTCGGAGCCGGACGTCGTGCGGCACTTCGTCAACCTCTCGACGCGGAACGTCTCGGTCGATACGCATTTTTATCCGCTCGGTTCCTGCACGATGAAGTACAACCCGAAGCGGAACGAGCGCCTCGTGGCCTTGCCCGGCTTCGCCGATCTGCACCCTTACCAGCCGGAGTCGACCCTCCAGGGAATGCTTTACCTGCTGCATCAGGGGCAGCACATCCTGGCTGAGATCGCCGGGCTGCCGGCCGTCTCGCTCCAGCCGGCCGCCGGAGCGCACGGCGAAATGACCTCGATGCTGGTCGCCGCCGCTTACTTCCGCGACATTGGCCAGAAGCGAACGACGGTCCTGATCCCCGACGCCGCGCACGGGACCAATCCCGCCAGCGCCGCGATGGCCGGGTTCAAGACCCAGCCGGTCAAGAGCACGGCCGATGGCTTCGTCGACATCGACGATCTGGCCTCAAAGCTCAACAGCGAGACGGCCGTTTTCATGATCACCAATCCCAACACGCTCGGGCTGTTCGAGCGTCGCATGGGCCAGGTGGCAGACATGATTCACAAGGCCGGCGCGCTGGTCTATCTGGACGGCGCCAACATGAACGCCATTCTCGGCGTCGCTCGGCCAGGCGATTTTGGGGCCGACCTGATGCACTTCAACCCGCACAAGACGTTCAGTGGTCCGCACGGCGGCGGCGGGCCGGGCGCGGGGCCGATCGCGGCGACCGAGCGGCTCGCGCCGTACTTGCCCGTGCCGATCGTCGTCAAGGACGGCCGCGGCTATCACCTGGGCTACAACCGGCCGAAGACGATCGGCCGGGTTCGGAGTTTCTTCGGCAGCGTCGGCGTCCTGATTCGCATGTACTGCTACATTCGCTCGCATGGCCCGGCCGGTCTGCGGCGGATCGCCGAAGACGCTGTGCTGAACGCGAACTATCTGCTCTCGCAGTTGAAGGACACGCTGCCGGTGCCGCACGGCGACCGCTGCATGCACGAGTTTGTCGCCTCGGCGGCGAAGCTGAAGAGCGACCGCGGCGTGGCGGCGATGGACATTGCCAAGCGGCTCGTGGACTACGGTTTCCATGCCCCGACGGTCTACTTCCCGTTGATCGTCCACGAGGCGATGATGATGGAGCCGACCGAGACCGAGAGCAAGGAGACGCTCGACGCGTTTGCCAACGCCATGAAGCAGATCATCGCGGAGCCGGCCGAGGTGCTGCACGAGGCGCCGCAACAGACGCCGATCTCGCGGCCCGACGAAGTCCTCGCCGCGCGGAAGCCGGTGCTCAAGTGGAAGGCGGAGGGATGAAGGACGAAGGAAATCCGAAGTCCGAAATCCGAAATCCGAATTCGGGCGCCGGAGCGTAGCCATGGGGGTGGACGCTCTCGATCTCAGCTTTCGGCTGGAGAAGCGGCTCGGCATCAGGATCCAACACGCGGAAATTGTCGTCGCGTTCTTTGACACGCCGGCGACTCTTCATCGCTATCTAGTGGCGAAGCTCAAGGGAGAATGCAAGGACATCCCTGCGATGGAACCGCTGTTCCGTGAGTTGGCCAATGCGATATCCAGTGTCCGCGGCCGCTGGCGGCCGGATGCGACAGCAAACCTCAACCGGGTGTTCCCGGCGTCTCATCGCGAGGCGAATTGGCGATCGCTGCAAACCGCGTTGGGAGTATCGCTTCCACCGCTTCAATGCCTTTCTGGCGAGGAGGAGCTGAAAGTACCCCCGAACTGCGACTCGATGAGGTCGCTGGCCTATTGGATCGTCGAGAACCGCCCTGAGCGAGTCGAATGGCTTATGATTGGCTCGGCGCGTTTCGGTGAGTTGTCCGGCCGGGCATGGACCGACGAGGAGGTGTGGGAGATAATGTGTGATTGTATCGTTGCTGCATTGGGCGTAAAACCCGAGGCCGTAACGCCTGACGCACGACTCGTGGAAGACTTGGGAATGGAATGATGGATTGCGTACCGAAAGAGTCACGCACGACACCTGCGACTTCGAATTCGGATTTGGGGCTTCGGGCTTCGGACTTCCCTCGTCATTCACCGGCCCCCTTCCGCCTTCTCTTGGATCCTCCCGCCGCGGGCTCGTGGAACATGGCGGTGGACGAGTCGCTGCTCGAGGCGGCGGCGAACGAGGGCCAATCGACGCTGCGGTTCTATCGTTGGAGCGAGCCGACGCTCTCGCTGGGCTACTTCCAGACCTATGCGGATCGGTTCGCGCACCCGGCGAGTCGCGACTGCGCGGTCGTTCGCCGGTCGAGCGGTGGCGGGGCGATCCTCCACGACATCGAGCTGACTTACAGCCTGGCCGTGCCCGAGCAGCACCCGCTGGCCGCGACGCGGTTGAAGACCTATCGGGCGGTGCACTTCGCTCTGATCGACGCGTTGAAGCATTGGCAGGTCGAGGCCGGCATGCTAACCTGCGCGACGGCTGCCCGGCCCACGCCGCGCGAGCCGTTTCTGTGCTTCCAGCGGAGGTCGCCGGGGGATGTCTTGCTGGGGGGCGTGAAAATCGCTGGCAGCGCCCAACGCCGTTGTCGTGGAGCGGTTCTCCAGCACGGGAGCCTGCTTCTGGCGCGATCTTCCTCCGCGCCCGAGCTCGATGGCCTGAAAGAGCTGACCGGCGTGGCTCTGAATGCCGAAGAAGTCATTAGCGTCTGGCTGGAATCGCTGGCCAAGTCGCTCGGCGTGGTCTGGCAGGGGGGCAGCCTGCCGGAAGCCCAACGCCGCCGGGCCGAGGCCATTCAGGCCGAAAAATACGCGGCCGCCTTGTGGACCGAGCATCGCGGCCGCGGCCAATAGCCTCGGAGCATACGATTGGACGGGTTTCCCGACCTGTCTCGGCCGCGATGAAACGGCCGGCCTTGGAAATCCGAGTTGCCGGAGGCCCGAGGCCGGGGCTGTCCAAATTCAAACAGTTGACTATCCGTGCTGCATTTGATAGCATCGAGGACGTCACGAAGGGCAAGGTTTATCCTGCAAAAATCTCTGGGGGAGAGAACGTTGTGACATAATCGGCGGACAGGTTCGCACTTTTCGGGAGATGCGACCGTGGAAGTCAAGCTCATCGTTCAGAACGGCAAGCAAGCGGGCCGGGTGATTCCGGTCGCGGCGCCGAGATTCTTGATCGGTCGGTCGGAGGAATGTCAGCTCCGTGTGCAAAGCAATCTCATCAGCCGACAGCACACGCTGATTGTCGTTGAAGCGGATTCGGTCACCGTCGAAGATTGCGGCAGCACCAATCACACGTTCGTCAACGACGAGATGGTGACCGAGCGTCGCGAGTTGCACAACGGCGATCGGCTCCGCGTTGGTCTGCTGGGGTTCAATGTCGAGTTGGTTTCGCCCGTCGTCGAGGGGAAGCGAAG
>JBDKUC010000265.1:0-8639 GCA_039679885.1 Thermoguttaceae bacterium
CTAACCCTCTCCCAAAGGGAGAGGGGACTTCGGCGCCGGGCCCCGTCTTGCCGTCGGCGGCTAAACGGCTGTGGCTCCAGACGTCGCCCGAGTTCCATATGAAGCGGCTCTTGGCGGCCGGCAGCGGGCCAATCTATGAGGTCGCCCGCGTCTTCCGGCAGGACGAACTTGGCCCGCTGCATAATCCCGAGTTCACGCTGGTCGAGTGGTATCAGCCGGGCGACGGCATGGCCGAGGGGATGCAGTTCACCAGCGACTTGTGCGAGACGTTGCTCGACGTTCGCTCCATAAAGCCGCGACCGGTGGTCGCGCCGAGCGGCGATTCATCGCCGACGGATCACGGCGGGGGCGCGACCGCCGGTCGCGGGTTTATGCCAGCCGCCGGCCGTCGCTCGATGGCCGCGGAGCGGATCAGCTATCGCGAGGCGTTCGAACGCTACGTTGGCATTGATCCGCACACGGTCGATGGGCCGACGCTCGTGGCGACGGTCCGCAGGCTCAGCATCGAGGCCCCGGCGAGCCTCGATCCGGCCGACCGCGACGGTTGGCTCGATCTGCTGATGGTCGAGCGGATCCAGCCGCACCTGGGCGTCGATCGGCCTGCACTTCTCTACGACTACCCGGCAAGCCAAGCGGCGTTGGCTCGCGTTCGGCCGGGCGATCCGCCGGTGGCCGAGCGGTTCGAGCTGTATCTGGCCGGCATCGAGTTGGCCAACGGCTATCACGAGTTGCTCGACGCGGCCGAGCTTCGGGCGAGAAACGCGCGGACCAACGCCCAGCGGGTGGCCGACGGCAAGCCGGCGCTGCCTGAGGAGAGTCGGCTGCTGCGGGCGATGGAGCACGGCTTGCCATCCTCGGTTGGCGTCGCCCTCGGGTTCGATCGCCTCGTGATGTTGGCCGCCGGCGTCCGAAGCATCGCCGAGGTGGTGGCGTTCCCCTTCGATCGGGCGTAGAATGGTGGGCCGGTCGTTGCATCTCGGTGGCACGCCCTGAAAGGGCGTGGCGAGTGCCTGCTGATGCTGTGTCGCCGACCACGCCCTTTCAGGGCGTGCCACCCGTGACAGTACTGCCATGCCGAACGCCTTCGATCCTTATCGCGACGCGCTGGTCATTGAAACCAAGACGGTTTGGCCGGGCGATCTGCCCAGCGCGCCAGCCGAGTCGGAGCGGCGCGCCATCGAAACGCAGTTGCACGCCAATCCGGCCGCGGTTGGCGAATTGGAATACGTTCGTCTCCACGCCGGGTTCGTGCGCAAGATCACCGTCACGGCCGCGGACTTGGAGCGGCTGAAGAGCGGCGCCTGAGGACTTCAATGGAAACCGTCCGCGTCAATCTGGCCGAGCGTAGCTACGACATTGAAATCGACGCGGGCAACCTGGCCAACGCAGGGCGGTTCCTCGCCGATCGAGGCAAGGTCACGCACGTCGTCATCGTCACCGACGAGCATGTCCATCGGCCATATGCCATGCAAGTGGCCGAAGCCCTTGGCGAGCGGGAGATCGAGGTCGATGTCATTGTCGTGACGCCGGGCGAGGAGAGCAAATCGCTCGACGTGGCCGCCGGTCTCTGGCAGGGGCTCTTGGAACTCGGCGCCGATCGCCGGAGCGTGGTGGCGGCCGTCGGCGGCGGCGTGGTTGGGGATCTAGCCGGTTTTGTGGCGGCGACGTTCGCGCGGGGGCTGAGGTTCTTCCAAGTGCCCACGACGCTGCTGGCCCAGGTCGATAGCTCGGTCGGCGGCAAGGTGGGCATCAACCTGCCTGAGGCGAAGAACATGCTCGGCGCGTTCCACCAGCCGCTGGGCGTGCTGGTCGATACGGCCACGCTGGCCACGTTGCCTGTCCGCGAGTATCGGGCCGGTCTGGCCGAGGTCGTCAAGTATGGCGCCGCGTTGGACGCCGAACTGTTCGACTACTTGGAGAAGCACGTCGCGGCAATCAACGCGCACGAGCAGGACGCGCTCATTCATGTGATTACCCGCTGCTGCCAACTGAAGGCCGCCATTGTCGAGGAAGACGAGCGGGATGAGACAGGCCGCCGGGCGGTGCTCAATTTCGGCCATACCTTCGGGCATGCCTTCGAGACGCTTGCGTGGAGCGGCGACAATCCTCTGCTGCATGGCGAGGCGGTTGCGATCGGCATGGTCTGCGCTGCCCGGCTGGCCGAGCGGCTCGGCCGCGTCGACCGGCCATTCACAGTCAAATTACAAACGCTGCTGGAAACCTTCGGTCTGCCGGTCGCCGTGCCGAAGCTTGATGCAGACAGAATCCTCAACGCCATGATGTCCGACAAGAAGGTCGAGTACGGCAAGCTGCAATTCGTTCTGCCGACCGCGCTGGGCCGCGCCGAACTCGTCGGCGACATTCGGCCCGCCGAGGTTCGGGCCGCATTGGCGAACCGATGATCGCTCCGCCGAAGGACGGGATGGCCTTTCGTGGTCTCGCCTTCAGGCGGAAAATGACCGGCTGAAGCCGGAACTACGAACACACCGGATCGTTGACGACAGCGCGAGACGGCGACTACAATACATCGAGAACGTTGGCCGAGGAATGATGATGAATACGCAAAGCAACGTCGCGACACGCTTTGGGGATGTGCTCGACGCGGTTGGCGGTTTGTCGGTTGAAGAGCAGTATGCCTTGGTCGATATTGTTGCGCACCGCTTGGCCGCCGAAGGGCGGAGGCAGGTCGTGGCAGACGTTCAGGAAGCGAGGCGGGACTTCGCCGCTGGCGCTTGCCGCCTTGTCTCACTCGACGAGCTCAAGGATGAGATCAGCCGATGAAACGATCGCTCATCCGCTCCAACGCATTCCTTCGTGATGCCAAGCGGCTGGCCAAGAGCGATGCCCGGGCGATCGAGTCGCTTTTTTCCACTCTGGCCGTGCTCGAACAAGACGCCTTTGATCCTGGGCTGAAAACGCACAAGCTCAAGGGCGATCTTGAAGGATCGTGGGCGTGCAGTTTCGGCTACGACCTGAGAATTGTGTTCGAGTTCATCCAGCACGAGGGAAAAGAAGCGATTCTTCTGGAATCGCTGGGGACGCACGACCAAGTCTACTAATCGACGCATCTTCGTAACACCGTTGGTGATTCCGATGAGCCAGGTCGACCCGCCACCGACAGCGGATCAGGAGTTGCACGATACGCTCCGCCTTTGCCTGATTCCGGGCGTTGGCCCGACGATCCGCCGGCGGTTGCTCGACCGGTTCGGCAGCCCGAAGGCCGTCTTGGCCGCCGCGCCGAGCGAACTCCGCGAGGTGCAAGGCGTCGGACCGAAGCTGACGCACGCAATCGCCGGCGCCGATCACGAGATCGACGTCGATGCCGAGATCGCCTTTTGCCGGGAACAGGGCATCGCTATTCTTACCGAAGCCGACGCCGGCTATCCCCGGTCGCTCCGCGAGATTCACGATCCGCCGGGCGTGCTGTTCGTCCGCGGCGAGATGAAGCCGGACGACGCCCTGGCCGTCGGCATCGTCGGCACGCGGCACGCGACGCAATACGGTCTCCGGCAAGCCGAACGGCTGGCTGCCGGACTGGTCCGGGCCGGCCTGACGGTCATCAGCGGACTTGCGCGGGGGATTGACGCGGCCGCCCATCGCGGCGCGCTGACGGCCGGCGGGCGGACGATCGCCGTGTTGGCTAGCGGCGTGTTGAACATCTACCCGCCCGAACATGACAAGCTGGCCGAAGAGGTCGCCGCGCGGGGCGCGGTCATCAGCGAGGCCCCGCCGGCCGCGGAACCGCTGGCCGGCATGTTCCCGCAACGAAACCGGCTGATCAGCGGGCTGTCGCTCGGGGTCATCGTTGTCGAGGCGGCCGAGCGGAGTGGGGCGCTGATTACGGCCAGGCATGCGATGGAGCAGGGCCGGGAGGTGTTCGCCGTGCCGGGCAACGCCGACAGTCGGGCGTCGCGCGGTTGCCACCGGTTGCTCCGCGACGGGGCCAAGCTGGTCGAGTCGGTCGATGACGTGCTCGAGGAGCTCGGCCCGCTGGTCGAGGCCGCCCCGCGCGACGACGGCCAGGTGATCCACCACCCGGCCGAACTGCTCTTGAACGAGCTCGAGCAGCAGGTGCTCGCGGCTGTCGGAACGGAAGCGACGTCGATCGATCAAATCGTCGTCGACAGCGGTCTACCGGTCCCGCAGGTGCTTTCGACGATCAGCGTCCTCGAGATGCGCCGCTTGATCCGCCGCCTAAGCGGCACAACGGTCATCCGGCCGTAGGCGCCCCCGTCACGTAGGAAGCGTACTCGCACGCACCCTGCGGTCTTTCGCGACTTCCACCACAGACGCTCAATACTCCAAGTCGAACGTGGGCGGTTGCATCATTCCGACGTCGATCGCTACTTCCTGGCCGAAGATCGTTTCGCTGTTGTACTTCGCGGGAATGCTGTCGCCCGGCTTGGTGATCTCGACACGGTAAAAACCGGGCGGCAGTCCTTGCGGCTCGCTACCGCTGACCGGGACGCTGATCATCGCTCTGCCCGGCTCGCTAGTCATGCCGGTGGCCGTCTGCATTTGGTCGCCTAGGAACTTCTCGGGTACGAACGTCACGACAGCGTCCTTTAGCGGCTGGCCGTTTCGCGTAACCCAGCAAGCAAACGCCATGCGGCCAAGGTGGGATGCTTGCCACGCCTGAATCCGCTTCGTGATCATCGCAGCGGTAACCTCTCCAGCACCGCTTGGATCGACCCGGGCCAGGGCGGCCTTCAGGCCGGGGCATTTGTCCAGCTCGGCGCCGCTCAGCTTGCCGTCCTTGTTCTCGTCATAGAGTTCGATCGCCTTTTTGCCGGCGGCTACGGCGTCAATTGGCGGCGGAAGGATGCGACGGGGTCCCGTGAGGCGCGGCTGGCTGCCTTCCGCACTAGGCTGGCCTCCGCTGACAACCAGCAGCGAAACGGCCTTTCGCAATTTCACCAACTCCTCGGTCGAGGCTTCCCATTTCTCCCGCATCTCATTCCACTGGGTCTTCATCTCGCCCAGTTCCTTCTTCACTTGGGCCAACTCCTCGGCCATCTTAGTCGGCTCGGCCGCCGACTTGGCCGATTCGTCCTTGACCTGCGCCACGGCGGGCTGCACGGCCGGCTCGTTGGGGCGGCTTGCCGTCGTCACCATTTTGTCCAACCGCTTCACGTCCGCAGCCAGTTGCTCGAGCTCGGCCCGAACGGACGCCAACGCTGAGTCGTCCTGCCGTTGACATCCGGTCATCGCAGCCAGGACAGACAATGCACAATACGCCAAACTGCAAGAGATGCGCCGCCGAGCCATGAGCCACCTCCACCAAAGAGAAACGCCATTGGGAAGAACGAGACGCTCGCGGCAAGATAGCAGCCGGCGCATGAGGTGACAAGGCACCCCGCCTAGCGGTGGCCGCGGCGAGGCCGCTGCCGCGTCGACGCCGCTCGGCGACTTGCGTTGGCTGGCGACTTGCGGGCGGAATCGCGTGCCACGCCCGGAACGGTCCACTGGACCGGCTTGCGAATGCCGATCAAGAAGACGAGATTCGGCGGAAAGTGAGGAAGGATTGCCATACTTGAAGTATAGCTTTCCGGGAAACGGGCGGCCGCCGGCGATTATTGGGGCTTCGGCGGCGGTTGCTGCTTGCCGACATAGAACCGACTCAGGTTGATGCCGCCGCGGAAGTCTTCTTCGAGGAGCTTCTGCCGCGTTTCGAGCCGCTCGACGCGGCGTTCCAACGCGGGAAGGAGGTATCGCTGGGCGTCCTCGGGCCGCGGGCGCGGGACCGGCGGATAGCCGAGATGACGCTGCAAGGCGGAGAAGAGATAGAGCGGATCCTTGCGGCGGTTGGCCAGCGCGATGCGGCCCTCCTTCTCGCCGAAGAGCATCGGTTTTTCGACCGGCTCATGCGTTTTCCGA
Organism: Thermoguttaceae bacterium; assembly: GCA_039679885.1. GTDB lineage: Bacteria > Planctomycetota > Planctomycetia > Pirellulales > Thermoguttaceae > JAJFUI01. The sequence continues at coordinate 5,878 of JBDKUC010000265.1, forward strand.
TACAGCTCGCTGCGGACGTAAATCATGTCGGCGAAATCGACCAGCCCGACCTGGCGGCGGACGGTGAGGATCCACTCGCGCCACGCCTCGTCGTAGTTTGGGTCGCGGGCGACGGCCTCGAGCCCCCGATCGTAGCCGAGCCGGTTGCGGCAAAGGGTCTCGAACTGGTAGAGGAAGATGCCTTGCGGCGAGGCGCCTGCCGCGCGGTACTCGGCCTTGCGCTCGAGGATTTCCAGCGCGATTCGGAAATCGAAACGCCCTTCGGCCTTCTCCGCTTCTTGCACGACGTAGGTCTGGAACGGCGTGAAGTAGTGAGGGAGCCGGGCCATCGCCGTGGCGAAGCCGCCGGTCAGCCGCAATTCGCTCGCCATGAAATCGAGCGCAAAGGGGAGCATGGTCGTGGCCAAGACCTCTTCACGGATGGCTTCCAAGAGGTCCTGGGTGGACATGCTCTGCTGCATCCGGTCGCGCAGGGTGTGAAAGAAGTAAGCCTGCTCGACATATTCCTCGCGATCCAGAGGCATGCAGTTCGAACCTCCCACGCCGACGCAATCTAAGATATACTGACGCGTAGAAAATGACGAAGAAAGCTCGAAGTCCGAAATCCGAAGCTCGCATTCGGGCTTCGGATTTCGTCATTCCGTCGCCATTCGTTCTTCGCCATCTTTGCATTTTAGCCCGTAAGGATCTGTTTCGTGAATCCCCCTGACGATAATCTGGCGGCGGCGTTGGCCCGGCATGCGATCGAACTGCCCCCGGAGCAGGTTGCGCTCTTGGAACGCTACTGTGGGCTTCTTTGGGATTGGAACACCAAGCTGAATCTGACCCGGCACACCGATTACGAGAAGTTCGTCACTCGCGACGTGGTCGACAGCCTCGCGATTGCGAAGTTCCTGGAGCCCAATGAGCGGGTGCTTGACGTGGGGAGCGGCGGCGGCGTGCCGGGAATCATCCTGGCCATCGTGCGCGGCGACCTGCGGGTTGCCCTGAGCGAGTCGATGGGAAAGAAGGCCAAAGTGTTGATCGAGATGGTCGAGCAACTCGGCCTGCCCGTGCCGGTCTTCCACGCCCGGGCGGAAGACGTCCTGCTGAGCGGCGAGCGGTTCGACACGTTGGTGATTCGGGCAGTGGCCAGGCTCAAGAAACTTCTGGAATGGTTTCGCCCCCATTGGAAGTCGTTCGACCGCCTGCTGATCCTCAAGGGGCCTTCGTGGGTGGACGAGCGGGGCGAGGCCCGACACTATGGGCTCATGCACGAGTTGGCCCTGCGGAAGCTGGCAACCTATCCGCTGCCGGGAACGGAGTCGGAAAGCGTCCTGCTTCAGATTCGGCCGAAGGAAAAGGACGAAAAGGACGCGGAGGCGTAACAGGGAGTCCCCTCTCCCAGAGGGAGAAGTCGTCTCATGCCCGCAGGCTGATTAGTTGCATGATGACGAAGACGACGACCATGAAGCCGGTGATCCAGAGGAAGACGCGGCCGGCGTGGCGGAAGATCGGGGCCATCCGCTCGTGACGCGTGGCGGCGTAGACCAGGCTGATCGCGACGATGGCGGTCAGGGCGTACCAGAGGTCGCCGGTCCAGAAGCGGGCGTTGGCCAGTAGGCAGTGGAACATGGTGGGTGCGAGGGGCTAGGCGGCCGCTTCGTCCTTTTTCTCTTCTCGGGGCTCTTCGTCTTTCTTGGACGCCGGCGGGACGGGTCCCGCGCAGGCGTCATAAATGGCCAGTACGTTGAGCAGCCCGGCGATCAGACCGAACACGCCGGCCAGCTCGAAGCGGCGGTTGAGCCAGCGATCGAGCTCCGCCCGGGTGGGCTGGTCGAAATTCGGATTGTCGCGGCCAGCCGCGCTGCGCATGGCATCGGATGGCCACGGCGGGGCCATGAATCCGCCCCAGAGCACCTTCTCGTTGTGGTTCATCAACGCGGCCTGGAGCAGGGCCGGCATGGCGGCCAGTCCGACGCCGACTTGGCCGAGATAGTGCAGCCGCTTCTCGGGGTTCCAGGAGAAGTAGACGCCACGGCCGTAGCCGGTATGGTGTTCGCGGCCGTCGACGTCCCGGTAGGTGGCCCCGCCGCCCAGGATCAGCCCAAAGAGGAACAGGCCCATGATGGCGACGAAGTAGAGAACGGCCTTCTCGCGACGCCCCTGGTACCAGTGACCGAGGCCGGGGACCAGCCAAGCCAGCAGGCCGGCGATCATGGGGTCTTTCAGGTTGATCGGCTCATGCGATTCCGGATCGAGCGCTTCGGCCACAGACAATACTCCTGATGCGAAGTTCGTATTATATCCGCAGCGGGGGATGGCCACAATGTAGAATGTGCTTTCGGGGCGGCAAACGCGTGGTTGCAAGCAACCACCCTACGGCTTTTTCGGCGCCACGGTGCACTTTGCTTCCAATAACCGTAGCGTCCGCTCCGTGGCGCCGATTTGGGATCGCACCAGCGCTTGGGCCCGCTGGCCTAGCGAGGCGGCGTAGCCCGGCTCGTCGAGGCAGCGGTGGACGAAGCGGGTGAAGTCGTCGCCGTTCTGGACCACGACGGCCGCGTCGTGGGCGAGCATCGTGGCCACGATGTCGCGGAAGTTCCAGGTGTTTGGTCCAAACGAGATTGCCGCACCGTAGCCGGCCGGCTCGATCATGTTCTGTCCGCCGCGGCGTCCCAAGCTCCCGCCGACGAATGCGATGTGCGACGTTCCCCACCAGGCACCCAGCTCGCCGACGACGTCGACGAGCAGGACAGGGGAGAGGGGAGAGGGGAGAGGGG
>JBDKUC010000182.1:0-4007 GCA_039679885.1 Thermoguttaceae bacterium
TTTGCAGGACGAGTTGCCGCGACGGAAGCCCCACCACCGCCTTGGTTTGCTTGACCCACCCTACGCCCTGGTGAGAAACGCGGACTAAGCGAGCGCAGCGAGACAGCAAGCATGTTCCCCGTCGAAGCGTGCCCACGCAAGCTGCACCGCCTGGCGCGATGGCTCGAAAGTCCACCTTGAAATCGTCGCGCGGATGCAGCATAGATAAGCATGCACGGAACTCGAGCGAGGGGCGAGGTCGAGTGATGGGCGGCCAGAAGGGAAGGTAGTGTCCGCAAATTGGCCAAAGCGACAAGCCGCTGGCCCCAGGAGAGGGAGTTTCGGAGCGCCCAATACCATTGGGTGGAATCGCTTGGGACGCGTGGTCGCAACGGAACCCTTTCCACCCCAGGATGTTGTGGCGGCGAAGCAAGCAGCAAGTCAGCCGCGTCACAGAACAGGCGCTCCGAAACTCTTGAGAGGCCGCCGACGGAAGAGACTCTTGGGACTGTCGCCCTCATTGCGTCTTCCCGCCGAAAAACACCGCTCGCTTCGCGGCCTACCTGTTCAGAATCTGGAACAGGTTGCTGTATTGGTCGGTCCAGAGCGGCCCGGCTGCGTCCGGTTCGTTGGAGGAAGAGCCTTGCGAAGGGATTGCCTTCAGCAGCGCATCGTCTCGTGTGACGAGCACCCAATCGTTGCTGCAGAGCAGCCGGGTGTTCTCCTCCGCTTCGGTGCATTTTTCGTAGATCTCCGAGCACCGCATCCCGCAGTCCCACGCCAAACGCCGCACCACCGGGGCCAGACGGAGGTACTGGTTCGACACATGAATGGCGATGACGCCGTTCGGAATCAGGTGCCGGCGATAGACGGCCATCGCCTCGCGAGTCAGCAGGTGGGTCGGAATCGCGTCGCCGCTAAAGGCGTCGACCACCAACAGCCCGAACCGCTGCGGCGGCTCCGATTCAAGCGAGAGTCGCGCATCGCCCAGCACCACGTCGCACCGGCCGCGGCAGTCGGCCAGGTAGGTGAACCGATTCCGGGCCAGTTCGAGCACTTTCGGATTGATCTCGTAAAAGCGGAACGTATCGCCCGGTCGGGCGTAGACGGCGAGCGAGCCGGTGCCAAGACCGATAGCGCCAAAGCGGATCGGCCCCGAGTGTTGCAGGTACGCGATCGCCCGGCCAACGCCGCTTTCCGGCCCATAATACGACGTTGGCCACCGTCGCTTCGTCGCGTCCACGAATTGCACCCCGTGCTTGATCCGCCCATTGACCAACACGCGATGATGCATGGCCGGATCGCCAACGTCGTTTTCCCTGACCGAGACGACGCCGAAGAAGTTCCGGGCGCGATCCAACGGCGGATAGAACAGCCCACTCCATGTCCCCAGATGAACCAGCGCAAGGCCAACCGCAATGGCCAACGCACCGAAGCAGAGCAGCCGCAGCGAGTGCCGGGCCAGTCGCATCGGCAGGTGCGCCGAGGCTCCCGACGATCTTCGCGACGGCGCGATCACCAACGCGAACGCCAGCACGCCGGAGATTGCCATGCCGACCGGCCATTCCAAGTAGGTGTTAAAGACGTGCGGCGCCACCACGCCGACGAACAGCCCGCCAAGCGCCCCGCCCGCCGCAATCAGCAGATAGAACTCGGTCAGGTATCGCGGGCTAGGTTTCAGCCGAACCAGCTCGCCGTGACAGACCATGCACGTGAAAAAGAGCGCCCCGAGATAGATGGTCAGGACAGTTGCCAGAGTCAGTCGCGTGTCGAGCGCCAAGAGAATGTCGTTGCCGGCCGCGCCGACCAGGGCCACGACGGCCGCCGCAGCCCAAAGGCGGCGGATGTACCACCGCGAGTGGTCGAAGCAGATGATGAACGAAAGCAGATAAATCGCCAGCGGGATGACCCAAAGAAACGGCACGACGGCCACGTCCTGACAAACGTGGTTTGTCGTCGCCAGCAACATGAGCGACCCCAACGCCGGCAAGGCGAGCCAGCGGAAACGGTCCCAGCCCGTCGGAGGATCGGCGTCGACCCGAGGGCTGGGCACTTCAGTGCCCAGTGGACGAACGCCGGAACCGGATCGCTCAGCAACAGCCTCACTGGGCACTTCAGTGCCCAACCCTCGTGGGCCGAATCGCCAAACGCAGATGAGGCTTCCTGCGCAGCAGACGGCGTAAGCGATAAACGCCGCCGCCCAAGCGGCCGACTGGCCGGTCAGATCCAACGCCGGCTCGAACAGGAACGGATAGCTCAGCAAGGCCGCCAGTGAGCCGAAGTTCGACAACGCATAAAGCCGATACGGTGAGCGGCCGGGCAACGCGTGACTGAACCACGCCTGCGCTAATGGACTCGTCGCCGCCAGGGCAAAGTAGGGAAGCCCGACGCTGCCGGCCAGCAGCACCAGGATCTGCCACGTCGGGTGCGACGCATCGGCCGGCTTCCACTGCGGGCCGGGCAGGATCGGCAACAGCAGCATCGCCCCAAGAACGACCGCCAGATGAACCAACGCTTGCCGAGTCGGACGCAGCCATCGCTGCAACAGGTGCGCGTACACGTAGCCGCCAAACAGCAACACCTGAAAGAACAACATGCAGGTCGTCCAGACCGCCGGAGAACCGCCATACCAAGGAAGAATTGCCTTGCTGACGACCGGCTGGACTTGGAATAGCAGGAACGCGCCGAGGAGGATCGTCGCCGCCAGGGCAACGATCGTCAGTCGGGCTCCGGCTGCCTGCGACGAAGCGGTCCGCATGGTGAGCTCCATGTCGGGGGGAAAGAAACGCTCCGCAAGTATAGCAGACAACCCGCCGCGAACGCGAAAAGGAAACAACGGGGAACAGGAGGACTGCCTGGTCGTTCGTAGTTCCGCCTTCAGGCGGCGATTTCACTGGAAACGCCAGATAAAGTCGGAACTACGAACAGCCCTGCAATCGTCGTGCAATGGGGACGGAGGAGGTTCTTCGGAGCAAGATCGCTGGCAATCGTCAGAACTTCTACCTCCTCCGTCCCCTATGTGGTGAACGCTGGAACGGAGCGATTAGGCCACCAACCGCATGTCCTCGTTCTCGATGGCTTCCCCGGTGATGCCGGCAATGAACTCCTCGAAGATCCGCAGGTCCAAGGCCGAGGCCGACTCGTGTTCGGGATGGAACTGCGTTCCCAACGCGAACCAATCGGTCGTGCTTTCGATCGCCTCGACGATGCCGTCCGGGCATCGGGCCGTCACCGCAAAGCCCGCCGCCACGTCGTCGATGGCCATGTGATGCATGCTGTTGACCCGGATTTCGCCTTCGCCATAGACGCGTTCCATGATCGTTCCCATCTCGATGACCAAGGCGTGGCGATGGTTCGGGTCCATAGCGTCAAGATGCGGAATCGCCTTGGGGGAGTCCTCGGGGATGTGGAGGAAGAGCGTGCCGCCTTGGCACACGTTGAGCAATTGCATGCCGCAGCCAACGCCCATCAACGGCAACCGGCGTTCGGCGGCCAGACTAATCAGCCGGCGATCGAAGTCCTCGCGGCGAGCGTCAAGGATGCGCATCGACGGGTGGAGCATGTAGCCATCGCGACGGCAATCGAGATCGGCGCCGCCGACCATCAACACGCCGTCCAGCATTGACACGGCTCGTTCCAGATCGTCCTGGTCATCCAGCGGGGGGAGGAGCATCGGGATTGCACCGGCTCGGACCAGGGAATCGCAGTAGCCGGCATGTAGGAAGCAATACGCTGGGGCGTCCTTGCGCGCGGAGCGATAATCCATATTCACTCCGATCAACGGTTTTGCAGCCATCAATAATCCTCCTTGTTCGGACACGTTTGCTTTGGTTTTGGTCGACGTGTCACCATAAAATGGGGTGCAAGTCGGACGTGAGTCTAGACGGCGGCCGCAAGGCGGACAATCGTTTCGGCCCATTTTGTGTGGCGCAACTCCTTACCGCACAAGGCGTTGTGTTGCTAGCACTGCTAGCATTGTGGTTTCCCACATCGCGAACGAGCCTTTGGAGGCCCGCTTCAAACGCGTC
>JBDKUC010000021.1:0-3894 GCA_039679885.1 Thermoguttaceae bacterium
TGACCCACCCTACGCCTTGGTGAGAAATGCGGACTAAGATTGTGATGCGGGTTGTCAGCCCGCTCACCAGCTTTTCTCGCATGGAGAGCGAGGCGTACCTTGACCGGAGAACGATCCTTGCGACCAGAAGCCCGCAACCGCCGGCTGACGTTCGCCGTTTGCGGCTTCCTGCTGCTGGCCGTCTGGCTGGTCTTTGGCCAAACGGTCCATTTCGGCTTCATCAATCTCGACGACGATCTCTGCGTCACGAGCAACCCGCACGTCAAGAACGGGTTCTCGGCCGCCGCCATCCGCTGGGCCTTCGTGAACCATGACGCCGGCATCTGGAATCCGGCCTGCTGGCTTTCGCACATGCTCGACTGCGAGCTGTTCGGGCTCCGCGCCGGCGGGCATCATCTCGTCAACGTGCTTCTGCACGCGGCAACGGCGATCCTGCTGTTCTTGGTGCTCCGCCAGATGACCGCGAGCCTCTGGCCCAGCGCCGTCGCGGCCGCGCTGTTTGCGGTCCATCCGCTCCGCGCCGAATCGGTGGCCTGGGTCACCGAACGCAGGGACGTCCTGAGCGGGCTGTTCTTCGTGCTGACCCTCTGGGCCTATCTCGGCTACGTCCGCGCGGTGCGAAACGGCGCAACCGGTTCCCTGGCGACTTGCGAGAGGGCCAGCGTGAGGGCCGCCCGATTCGCCGCAGCGGGCCGGTATCTCGCGGTGATGATCGTCTTTTCCATGGGCTTGATGGTCAAGCCGATGCTGGTGACGCTCCCATGCGTGCTGCTGTTGCTGGACTACTGGCCGCTCGGACGTCTGAACGAGAAGGTCAGCGTCCGCGATGTCGCTCGGCTCGTGGTGGAGAAGGTTCCGCTCTTGGCGATGGCGGCCGCGTGCTCGGCCGTCACCGTGTGGGCGGAATATGTTTCGCTGCACAAGACGCCCGGCTCGCGGTGGCAGATCGAGAACCTGCTGGTTTCTTACGTCGTTTATCTGCGCGAGAGTTTCTATCCGGCGGGCTTGGCCCCCTTGGCCCCGCGGCAGACGTTGGGCCTCGAGCCCTGGCAAGTGGTCGCCGCCGAGGCCGTTTTGCTGACCATCACCGCGGGCGCCTTTCTGCTCCGGCGGAAGTGGCCCTATCTGATCGTCGGCTGGCTGTGGTTCGCCGGGATGCTTTTTCCCGTGATCGGGCTGGTGCCGTTCGGCACCCAGGGTACGGCCGACCGCTTCACCTACCTGCCGCAGATTGGCCTTTGCATCGCCGCCGCCTGGGGCCTGGCCGATCTCGGCCGATCGTTGCCTCGCGGACGTTGGCTGCTGGCCGCGGGCTGCCTTGCGCTGTTGGCGGTCCTGATGGCCTTGGCCTGGCGGCAAACGGCCATCTGGCATGACAGCCGCACGCTCTGGACGCACGCGACCAGATGCATGCCGCAGAACTATCTCGCGTACAACCTGCTGGGCAACGCCCTGTCGGACCTCGCCCGCGCCGACGAGTCCTCCGTCGATTTGCTGGAACTCGACAAGGCGATGGCCGAATATCGCGAGGCGATCCGGTTGAAGCCCCGCTATGCCGAGGCCCATTTCAACCTGGGCGTGGCCCTCGACGCGGCCGGGGACTTCCGCGCCGCCGAAGAGCAGTACCGTGAGGCGGTGGCTATCGAGCCGGACTACGCCTATGCGCTGAACAACCTCGGCAATGTTCTGATGCTTACCGGGCGGCTTGACGAGGCACTGCAACGCTGCCGAAGGGCCGCCGAAATCCTCCCCACGTTCGCACAGGCTCATTACAGCGTCGGCGAGATTTGGCTGCTCCGCGGGCGACCCGAGTTGGCGGTCGAGCGTTTCCGCCGGGCGACAACGCTGCTGCCCGACTATTTGGAGGCGCAATGTCGGTACGGCGAGACGCTTGCGGCGACGGGACGCCCTGCCGATGCCGCCGCTGCCTATCGCAGGGCGCTCGATCTGGCGCAGTCACAGCACCAGAATGCCTTGGCCAAGGAGCTGCGGTCGAGGATCGCGCAATGCGAATCGGCCGCCGAACGTCTTCGGCCCTAGCCGGCCGCCCGTCTGCCGCGTTGAGCCGTCACGGCCGTTGGCCTTGGTCCGATGGCGATTCCGAGCCAGCCGTCCTCGAGCAGGAACTGCGTGATCGCGGCGTCCTTTAGCTTAGGATCATCGACGATCTGCTTCGGAATCAATTCGAAGGGGGTCTTCTTCGACAACGCGTGCGAGAAGATTCCCCGCAGGGCGATTTGCGAACCGGTGTTCAATCGCGGGCCTAACAGGCGGATGACGCCGTCGCGAGCGAGCTTCGCGCTGCGCCCCTGGACCTCGGGCCGGTAGAATGCCCGGACCTGGAAGTTGTTCCAGCGGTGCGAGCCCTTGCTGAGCCGTTGCACGGAGAACGTCAGCATCACGGCGCCATCGCGACAGCGCACCACCACGGCGTCTTGGGACGCAAAGGTGATCTTCACGTCTTCGTTGTCGGGGCTGACTTGCCAAGGCGAGCAGTTCAGGCTCGCGGCGACGTGCTGCGCGAGTTCCGGAACCGTGAAGGTCCGCCCTTCGAGTTGCAGCCGTCGAAGGCCGTTGTTTAGGACGGACTCGTGCAGTTGCACGCTGGCTAAGCTATCGGCCGGAGCGATCGGCCGCGGCGTGTGGCCGCCGACTTGATCCTCGCCGCCGACGCGCAGCCGCATCGTGAATCGCTCCTTGGTCGTCTCGGCGTCGATCATCTCCGGGTAGAGCGACAGGCAGTTCAGGGGCTCGAATACCCGCTGGTTCATCTTGCCCACGAAACTGGACAACTGCTTCTTGGCTTCGGCGTCGACCCGCTCGCTGGCCTGCTGGACGACGCGTTGCCTGACCTCCTCGTTCGCGGCCGACTTGTTCATATTGTATTGCCGTTCAGCGAGTCCCGACAAAATCATTCCGAGCACCGGGACGTTGCCGAGCTTCGTGTCGACGCCCTTCAGTTGCGTGTCGTTGTAGACGTCGACCTCGGCCGGCCAGACACTGATGCCCTTCATGTCGATTTCCAGCGGCTTGCGAGCGATGTACCAGGTCTCGCTCTCGTTGAAGAACTTGGCAGCGCCTGCATCGGTCATCGTGTTCGCCTCAATCTTGCCGGCCACGACCAGGGCGAGCCGCACACGCTTGGCGTCGGGGATCATTCTGAAGCCGGCCTCGCTGGCCATCAGACTTTCCCCATGCGTCGGCCGGCCCTGAACGCTCTCGCTGATCTTCATATATTCCATGTCCCGTTCGGGCATAAGATCGTTGAGGAGCCGTTCGGTGACCGCCATTCGGAAATTGGCGCTCCGATAGCACTCTGCAACCGTCGCGGCCAACTGCCGCCGGCCTTCGACGGGCGATTGCGCCAGGTATAGGCAGTCCATCGCAACACACCGCGAATCGCTCGGAAGACCGCTCATCTCGTAGCGTTCGATGTCGCGGAGCAGCGCGGCCGCGCCAATCGGTTCGGCGGCCCAGGGCCGCAACTCGTCGCGAAGCGCCGCGATCGGCGGCAAGGCGACGAATTGCTGCTGTTCGACGGAAAGCGGCATCTGGGTCAGGCGGGCCAACGCGCGTTGCGCCGTCTGCCGCATCTCACTGTTTTCCGCGGTCGGCCGCCGGGCCAGCCCATCTCGCATCGAATCGACCAGGAGATAGCGCTGCCACGCAAGGCCCTCGGGCGAAGTGCCGGTCAGCGTGTTCACCGCGGCCAGGCAGCTCCGCAACCGCGCCGCGTCTTGCTTGGCGACCACCGATGGGGCGGGCGACGCATGAAGCTTGACGAGCTGCTGCCAAACGGCAACTCGCCGCGCCAGCGCAAAAGCGGTTCGGCGCAGTCGGCCGGCTGTTGCACGGTCGCTCATGCTCGCCGACGCGTCAGCCGCGTCGCGGCTC
>JBDKUC010000117.1:0-1906 GCA_039679885.1 Thermoguttaceae bacterium
TGAGCATTGCCCAACGCCAGCCGCGGCTCGTCGCGGTGCTTCGGCGTTACGGGCGTCGACGGCTCGTTGCGACGACGCTCCACCGGCCCGCCAAAGAGCGGTTTCGGGGAAGGCTCGGGCATCAGCAGCGGCGGCGTCGCAGGCAGCGGGTCCGCGTGCGCCGACCGCCTCGGCTCTGGCCTCTCCGTCGGGAGCTGCCACGGGTCGCTCTTGACCCCCGAGAGCCGCGGCGGCTTGCCCGCATCGGCCTTTGCCGGAACGACCGTTGGGCTGGCCGAAGGGCGCGGCCCAAGGTCCGGGAAGAGCTTGTCTTGGCCGAACAGCTTGTCGTCTTTCGTTCGCTTCGCTTCCTTGGCGCGATCGAGCGGCTTCTGATGGGCGGCATCGGCGCTCGCCGAAACGTCCTTCTCCTCCGCCCCGCTCCGGCTGACGCGATAGACGACGGCGGCGACCAGCACGACGGCCAGTGCGGCAATCACGGCCGCGCCCAGTTTGGCCTCCCGGCCCAACCGCGACGCCTGCGCCGGTTTCTCGGCGGGCTTTGATTTCGGGGTCTCGTTCCCCGGTTTCTTTTCATCGCTCTTCATATCGCGCCTCGCTCTTGGACGGGTTAGGAAACCCGTCCTACTGATCCGTAGGATGGACTTCCTAGTCCGTCCTGCTGATTTGTGGGATGGACTTCCTAGTCCGTCCTGCTGATTTGTGGGATGGACTTCCTAGTCCGTCCTTTTCTCTCTTGGACGGGTTAGGAAACCCGTCCTACTTCATTCACCCTTCAATTCGCTCCGCGACACGCAGCTTTGCGCTGCGAGATCGCGGGTTGACGTTCATTTCTTGCTCGTCGGGGCCAATCGGATGGCGGGTCAGGACTTTCAACCGCTCATCGGCCCGAAACGCCTCCTTGACTCGCCGGTCCTCGAGCGAGTGGAAACTGATCACGGCGAACCGGGCCCCAGATCGCAGACAACCCGGAATGCGACGCAAGCCAATCTCCAACGACTTCAATTCGTCGTTGACCGCAATTCGCAGGGCCTGGAAGGTCCGCGTCGCCGGGTCGATCCGGTGACCGTGCGGCGGATTCGGCACGCATCCGCGGATCAGTTCCGCGAGTTCGGCCGCCGTCTCGATCGGCTTGTCTCGCCGCCGGGCGACAATCGCCTGGGCGATTCGCCGGCTATAGCGTTCCTCTCCGTAGGCCGAAATCAGTTGGGTCAAGTGCTCGACGCTGAGCCGGCTGATCAACCGCCGCGCCGGCTCGCCGGACATCGTATCGAACCGCAAGTCGAGCGGCCCCTCGGCCGAGAAACTGAAACCTCGGTTACGGTCAGCCAATTGGTCGCTCGAAAGTCCAAGGTCCAACACGACGCCATCAACGTGCTCGACGCCAAGTCCTTGCAGGACCTCCGGCAGGTCGCAGTAGTTGGCATGGACCGCCTTTACCCGCGGCCCAGTCAACTCCCGTTTCGCCGACTCGATGGCCGCCGGGTCGCGATCCAGGGCGATGACCAGGCCCTTGCGTCCCACGGCCTCGGCCAACGCCCGCGTGTGTCCGCCGCCGCCCAACGTGCCATCGACGATCACGCCGCCCGGCTCTGGGCGGAGCCACTCGACCACTTGGCTCAAGAGGACGGGGACGTGAACCGACGTAGGTTCAAGCATTTCCGAAAAGCCTGTTAAGCGACCAGAACCACGAGATTCCGTTTCGCCGACGGCCAACGCCGGCAACGGTCCACGGCGCAGAAAACATACCCATTCGTCGCCAGCGGCACAAGGCGGTTTTACAGCCGCAAAATGCGATGGGTGCAAGCCGCGATCTGCAACGCCCCCATAAAGCCGCGACCGGTGGTCGCGCCCCGGGAGCCTTGCTCGAACGCAGCATTTTCGGCGCGACCACCGGTCGCGGCTT
>JBDKUC010000226.1:0-3552 GCA_039679885.1 Thermoguttaceae bacterium
AGTTCAAGACGTCCCAGCGGAACGACGGCCCGACCGTGCCGCCGAACGAGTTCGGCTCGAACAGGTCCTTGAAGTTTTGGGCGTCGTAGAAGATCGTGCCGGAAATGGAGAAGTGCGGATAGAGCGCGGCGGTGGCAACGCCGATCTGTGCGCACTGCGCGGCCGCGTCGCATTCGGCCCGGCGGATGTCCGGCCGGCGTCGCAGCAGGTCGGCCGGGATGCCGACGACCACCGTCGGCGAGGCGGCGGGGATGTCGCGCTGCCCAAGGATCGCTTCGAGGTCATGCGGCGGCATGCCCAGCAGGATGCAAATCTGGTTGGCGGCTTGCCGTCGCAAGGCCACCAACGGCGGGATGGTCGCCTGGGTCTGCGACAAGTTCGATTGCGCCTGGGTGACGTCAAGCCGCGTGGTGGCGCCATTGGTGAACTTCACATCCGCCAGACGCAGACTTCCCTTTTGGATTTCGACGTTCTTTCGGGCGTAGAGGATGCGCTGCTCGGCCGTCCGCAGCGTCATGTAGTTCGTCGCCACGTCCGAAATCAGGATCACCAACACATCGTCGTAGTTGTAGATCGTCGAGCTCAGGTGCGCGTCGGCCGATTCCAACGCCCGACGGAACTGGCCCCAGAAGTCCAGCTCCCAAGCGAAGCCGGCGCCGGTCTGCCAATCGTCGAAGAAGCGGTTCGGCGACGTGTTGGCGGCGTTCAGGCTGTTGCCGTTTCGGGTGTACGCGCCGGCGAGCTGCTGCGTTTGCGGGAATAGTTCGCCGGCGACGATGGCTCGCTGCGCCCGCGCTTCGAGAATCCGCAGGCCCGCCACGCGCAACGTGAGATTTTGCCGATAGGCGTCACAGACCAGAGCATTGAGCGCCGGATCGTTGAACGTCTGCCACCAGGCCGCGGCATCGGTCGGTTCGCTGCGGACGTTCGCATTGGCCGCATCGATCCAGCATGGGGCCACGGCGGCCTGGGGCGGGCAAAAGTTCGGCCCAACCTTGAAGCCGTTGTGGACATAATCACGCCAACTGGTGCAGCCAGCGGCGACGGCCAACAGCAGGACGAGCACCCCCCTCATAGCCGCTCCGATCGGCAAAACCGACAAAACAAGACCCTCTTATCTCATCGGCAAAGCCGGTCGCTTCCGAAAACTCCAATGGGTGGCGATCGACACAGACAGCCCAGGACACCCAGACAGCCATCGCGAGATGTCGGCGATCGGAATTTGCCGGAACACTAACCTCCACTAATCTTCGCTAATTCTCACCGATTAGCGTAAATCAGCGAAGATTAGTGTTCCTAAGAAGCCGACCCAAGTTCCCGACCGGAAGACCCAGCCCCGATCGACGCTTTCGCCGCGCGGCGATCTTGCCGGCGGTCGGCGAATCCTTGGATGACGGAGAAGAAGACGGGCGTCAGGAAGATGCCGAACAGGGTGACGCCCAACATGCCGCTGAAGACAGCCGTGCCGAGGGTGCGACGCATCTCAGCGCCCGCGCCGGTTGAAATGACCAGCGGAAGGACGCCGAGGATGAACGCGAACGAGGTCATCAGGATGGGCCGCAGACGGAGCCGGCACGCGGTCAGCGTGGCCTCGTGCCGCGACATGCCCGACTCCCGCTTCGCCTTGGCGAACTCGACAATCAGGATGGCATTCTTACTGGCGAGGCCGACAAGAACGACGAAGCCGATCTGCGTAAAGATGTTGACGTCCATCCGCGCAATGGCCACGCCGGCGATCGAGCAGAGAATGCACATCGGGACGACCAAGATGACGGCCAACGGGAGCGACCAGCTTTCGTACTGCCCGGCCAGCACGAGAAACACGAGCACGACGGCGCCGGCGAACACGAAGAACGTTGTGTTTCCGGCGATGAGTTGCAGGTACATCAACTCGGTCCACTCGTAGCCCATCGAACTCGGCAGATTCTCGCTGGCCAGTTTTTCGACGGCGTTGATGACTTGCCCGGTGCTCATGCCGGGCGCCGACGTGCCCTGAATGCTGGCGGCCGTGTGCATGTTGTAACGGTTGATGACGAACGGCCCGCCGATCTGATCGACCGTCGCCACCGCGCCGAGCGGAACCATCGCGCCCTTGGCGTTGCGGACCTGGAGCCGGCGGACGTCCTCAGGCTGCATTCGATATGGCACGTCCGCCTGGACGTTCACTTGCCAGGTGCGGCCGAACTGGTTGAAGTCGTTGACGTAGACGCCGCCGAGATCGACCTGCAAGGCTTCGAAGACCTCGTTCAGGCTGACGTTCATCGTCTTGCACTTGGTGCGATCGACATCGACGAACAGCTGAGGCGTGTTGGCGCGGAAGATCGTGGCCAAGTTCACGAGGCCCGGCGTGCTGTTGCCCAATTGCACGAGGTTGTCGGTCTCCGACTGGAGCTTGGCCAACAGGTCGTCGCTATCGCCGCCGCGGTCCTCGATCATCAGGCGGAAGCCGCCGGAAGTGCCGAGGCCGCGGACCGGGGGTGGCGGAAGGATCTGGAACGTCGCGTCCTCGATCTCGCTCGTCAAACGTCTTCGGAGCGTAGCGGCGACGGCGTCGGCTCCCTGGGCCGGATCGCCGTGACGCTCTTCGAAGGGCTTGAGGATAATGAACATCGTTCCGAGGTGCGAGCCATTGGCCCCGAGGACGAACGACATCCCGCAGGTGCGGCTGACGTGGGCGACGCCCGGCGTCTCGCGGACGATCTTCTCGGTCCGTTCCATCACCTCTTCGGTCCGCTCGAGCGATGACGAGTCCGGAAGTGTCGCAACGCCCAGCAGATAACCCTGGTCTTGATTGGGGATGAAGCCGGTGGGCATCTTCCCAAAGCTCCAGACGGTCAAATACAACAGCCCGACGTAGACGACCAGCACGAGCACGCTGACGCGCAGCAAGCGGCCGACCATCCAGGCGTAGGCGTTGCTCGATACGCCAAACGCAGCATTGAACAGTCGGAAGAACCAACCGAGCAGGAAGTTGAGAACCGACGAGAGCGGATCGCTATGCTCGCCGCGCGGCCGCAGACGGATCGCGCACAGCGCGGGGCTGAGCGTCAGCGAGTTCAGCGTCGACAGAAGCGTCGAGACGGCGATCGTCAGCGCGAACTGCCGGAAGAACTGACCCGATATGCCCGTGATAAACACGCACGGCAGAAACACGGAGGCCAGCACCAGGCCGATGGCGATCACGGGCGCCGAGACCTCGGACATCGCCTGATGGGCGGCCGCCCGCGGCGTCATCCCCTGCTCGATGTGGTGCTCGGTGGCTTCGACCACCACAATTGCATCGTCGACGACGATGCCGATGGCCAGCACTAGGCCGAACAGCGAGAGGGTGTTCAGGCTGAAGCCCATCAGGGCCATGGCGGCAAAGGTGCCGATGATGGCCACGGGCACGGCAATCAAGGGAATCAACGACGACCGCCAATTCTGCAAAAACAGCAGGACCACCAATGCCACCAGCAGCACGGCGTCGCGCAGCGTCTTGAACACTTCATTGATCGACTCGGCGATGTAGGGCGTGGTGTCGTAATACATCTTGTACTCGACGCCTTGGGG
>JBDKUC010000462.1:0-4108 GCA_039679885.1 Thermoguttaceae bacterium
AGTTCCAGCCCGATGTAGCCGCCGCCGACGACCAGCAGCGATTCGGGCACGTCGGGCAACTCGAGCGCCCCGCTGGAATCCATCAGGCGCGGCGTCGCCAGCTCGAAGCTCGGAATGCGCACCGATCGTGAGCCGGTGGCGACGATGCAATGCTCGAAGCGGAGCCGATCGTCGGCGAGCGCGTCACCGTCCACCGCGTTGAGCTTGAGGGTCTGTGAGTCCTCGAACGCGGCACGGGCGCGGACGACCTCGACCTTTCGGCGGCCGGACACCTGCTTGAGCCCGGCGGTGAGCGTCGCGATGACCTTCTCCTTCTGCGCCCGCAAAGCGGCCACGTCGATGATCGGCGCCGGGAAAGAGACGCCCCAGCGGGCCAGGTGTTTGGCTTCGGCCATCGCTTTGGCGACGTGCAGCAGGGCCTTCGACGGAATGCAACCGCGGAGCAAACAGGTGCCGCCCAGCCGGGACTCCATGTCGACCAAGGTGACTTTCATGCCCAGGTCGGCGGCAAGAAAGGCCGCGGCGTATCCGCCGGGACCGGCGCCAAGCACGCAGAGATCGGTGTTCATTGCAGAGGCTCAGGGTGTTGGAAAGACGCGAAGCATTCTCGCCGACCTCTGCTACTTCGTCAACAGGAGCTTGCCGGGCGATTGCAGGGAGTCGATCACGTCGGTTAAGAAGCGGCCCGCCGCGGCGGCGTCGACGACGCGACGGTCGTACGAGAGGCTCAGCGGAATCTTCAACCGGGCCTCGATTTTGCCTTCGTGCGCGCCGAGCACCCAACGGGCGCGGCCCAGCAACAGGATGGCGACCTCGGGGTGATTGATGATCGGCGTGCTGTAGACGCCGCCAACCGCGCCGAGGTTGCTGACGGTGAAACTGCCGCCGCGGAGTTCCTCGTCGGTGAATTCGGCCGAGCGGGCGCGAGCCGCCAGCAACGTAAGCTCGCGGGCAAGCTGAAGGATGCTCATCCGATCCGCGTTGCGCAGCACCGGCGTCGCCAGGCCGCGAGGCGTTTCCACGGCCACGCCAAGGTTGACGTATTGTTTGTAGACGATCTCCTGCGTCTCCTCATCGAGACTGGAGTTCAGCAACGGGTGCTGCCGCAAGGCCATCGCCACGGCCTTTATCGCAAAGGCCGTCGCCGTCAACTTGATCGTCGGGCCGAGATACGCCGGCGGAATCGTCTTGCGCATCCGCTCCAACTCAGTGATATCCGCATCGTCGAAGTTGGTCACGTGCGGGATCGTGCTGGCCGACTTGACCATCTGCGCGGCAATTGTGCGGCGGGCGGCCGAGAGCCGCTCGCGGCGGACGGTCCCATAGGCGTCTTCAGTTAACTCGCCTGGCGGGACGGCCGGCTCCCGGCTGCCGCGTTGAGCGGGCACGCCCGGCTTGGCGTCCTCCTCCTCCGGAGCGAGAGGCCCTTCCGCCGGCGCCGTCCCATCACCGGCCGCAGCCTTCGCCGTCTCGATCGTCAGCAGTGGCGCGCCGATCTTGATCGTCTGCCCCTTGCCGGCATGAACTTTGGCGACAACGCCGGCGTACGGACAGGAAATCTCGACGATCGCCTTCTCCGTTTCAAGCTCGAGGACAACGTCGTTGGCGGCAATGACGTCGCCCTCGCGGACGAAGACGCTGACGACATCGCCACCGGTCATGTTGTCGCCGACTTCGGGCAACTTGAATTCAATGCTCATGGGTTCCGTTCACCGTTGGTAGCCAAACTCTCTCTTCGGAACTGACCGATAAGCGGACGGGGCTGGCACATCGCTCATTGCGCCGCCTGAAACGCGCGACTTCGCCGGGCGGAGATCGTCTGCGGCTGGCTCGACCAGTCGGCCTGCGCACAGCTTAATCCCGCAGCGGGACACCGGGAGCAGTCGCCATGGCCGCCTCCTTCCGGCTGGATGACGTGCATGTTGCGGATTTCGAGGGTCGTCTCGGCCCCCGACGCATCGAAGGAGACGCTGCGAGAACTGGGCTCGTTCTCGGTCGCCACAACGACATACCAAGCCACGCCGGGATGATCCATGCACTGCCGGTTCAAGGCCAACATGATCGCTTCGGCCTGCGGATAACTGAACCACTGATCCGCGGTCTGCTCCTGCGACTGCCAGACGCAGTTGGGCACGTCCAAGGGCGACCGGGGCTCCCAGCCCTCGGGCCACCAGATGGCGGTGACTTTGTACGAGATCGGCGTGCAGAGCCTGGCGGCGGGCCAAACGCGGCCGGCGCCGCCGGGCTCGACCACCACCGCCCAGCGACCACGCCGTGCGGCCTCTTCGCTCTCGTTGTACTCCATTGCCTCGTCCACGGCCTCGAAGAGGTCGCCAGACTCGGCCAACACCTCGACCGGCCCTTGGAGTTCGAGCGGCACGTCGTCGGCGCACTCCGGCGTCCAGTACTTCGGCCGGTCAATGGTGGCAACTTGATACTGGGACACGGCAATCGATCCCTTACACCCGTTGCATTTCACTCACGATCTACATCCTAGCGGCGAGGCGGCAATGATTCAAGCGGCGAGTGCAGGAGGGTGCAGCAACGCATGGTGGCGTTGCGTGGTGGCGTTGGGTGTTAGCGTTGGGTGTTAGCGTTGGGTGTTAGCGTTGGGTGGCACGCCCTGAGGTACGAAGGGCGTGGTTTCGACTCGCCACGCCCTTCGCCTCGGGCTCAGAGCGTGCCACCCAGCGAATGGCAATGTCGAATCACGTTGGGTGTTAGCGTTGGGTGGCACGCCCTGAGGTACGAAGGGCGTGGTTTCGACTCGCCACGCCCTTCGCCTTGGGCTCAGGGGCGTGCCACCCAGCGAATCGCAATGTCGAATCGCGTTCCGGTCTGCTACGGCTGAGCCGACGTCTGACGCGAATAGGCCGCGACTCTTTCGCGGGCGGCGGTGGCCAACCGCGAGTTGCCCTGCGCGTTGGCGAACTCGAGGGCCTGGCGTGCGGCCGACAGCGCCTCGGGCAGTCGGCCCGCCGCGGCGTAAGCATCCGCAAGGTTGTTCCAAGCCATTGCGTAATCCGGTCGGCACTCCAAGGCGCCGCGGTAACACACGATCGCGTCTTCGGCAAACCCCTTTCGGAGCAGCGCCGAGCCCAAATTATTGTAGGCCTTGCTGTACTGCGGCTCATGCTCGATCGCCTGCTGATAGTATCCGATGGCTTCGTCGAGGCGGCCCAGGCGGTCCATCAGGTTGCCGAGGTTGAAGTAGGCGTCCGCATAGTCCGGCTTGATCTTCATCGCCTCTTTGTAGTGGGCGATCGCCTCGTCGGTTCGGCCCAGCGCGGCGGCCGCCGTGCCAAGATTGTTGACCGCCTCGACGCAATTGGGCCTGATCTCGAGGGCGCGCTGGTAGTGCGGCATCGCTTCGTCAAACCTGCTCTGGTCGGCCAAACACCCGCCCAGATTCAACTCGGCCATCCAACACTCGGGGGTGTGGTCAATCGTGGTCCGGTAAAGGTCTTGGACGTTGGCGTAGGTCGAGCTCTGTCGCCAGGTGAGGACGCCCAAGACGAGCAGCAGAGTGACGCTCAGCGCGACGCCGCCAGCGGTCCTCGGTTGTCCGCCGCTTCGGCGTCGCCAGAGCGTCGTTGCGGCGGCCGAGAAGAGCGTGATGACGCCAAGGCTGGCCAGGTACTGAAAATGATCGGCGACGAACGAATAAACGAACGGGTAGACGTGGCAGAATCCGAGCGCGGGGAAGAGCGTGCCGACGAAGAAAAGCAGCGCCGCCAAGGGGCCGCGACGCCGTTTGCGCATCGCCCAAGCGACGGCCAGCAGACCGGCGGCGGCCAACGGGAAGAGATATTGCCGCCAGTCCGACGGTTCGATCTGCCAGCGGGGGTAGACGAAGATCAGATTGGCCGGCCAGACGAGCTTTCCCAGATAGAACCAAATGGTGCGGCCTGCGATGAGGACGCTATCGAGGAGCGACAGATCGAAGGCGGCGCCTTGGGCCCCGATGAATTTCACCTCGCAAACGGCCGTCAGAACGCCCGCTGCGGCAGCCAAGGCGAACAGCGGCAGGAGCGGCAACACATCACGGCGCCAGGCCAACGTTCCGCGCTGCCACCAGAAGATGACCAGCAGGGCCGCCAGCAAGGTC
>JBDKUC010000033.1:0-13353 GCA_039679885.1 Thermoguttaceae bacterium
ATGACGGTCTGTATGTTGCATCATTCAGGACGAATGGGCGCCATGTCCCACGCTTGCGTGGGCATGATTCGACGGCGAACATGCTTGCTGTCTCGCTGCGCTCGCTTAGCAAGCATGGCACCCAAAAGTCCCCGACAGACTGAAACACTACACTAGCGTCCCATGCTGTGCGACGACGCCTAGGCCGCGTTGGACGACCGTTGGCAGCTTGGTCGGGCAGCGTCGAACTCGGCGATGGGAATGACCGCCGGGTTCTCTGTCGAAGCGAACTCGCGGGGTTTCGAGTTCCGCCGAGCAGAGGCCGCGCGGATGACTCCCAGGAGGCGGCCCAGCAACTGCAAGAACAGTAGCGGCCGTCCCAGACCGATGGCGCACTCGCCGGCCACCAGTGCGGCATGGCCCGCCAGCGAGCGGCACCAACCGTGGGCCGACGCCCATCGCCAGAAGAGGCGCTCCGCATCGTGTCCGTGGCGGAAGCCCGGCCGGGCCGGCGCGATGGCGTTGCCCGCGTGGGCAACGCAGTTTGGTTCGACGACGCAACGGAAACCGGCCTGGCGGATTGCCAGGGCCGCGTCAATCCCGATCAACATATCGGCGGCGTGGGAGGAAAAACCGCCGAGCGACTCGATCGTCGATCGGCAGTAGAATCCGGCCAGGATGTCAGGGCCGCAGAGGTTGTTTTGACACTCTTCGAGCCGGTCTGGCGCGGCGCCTTCATCGAGCGGCCAGGCGACGCCTTCCGCGCGATATCCAACGCCGGCCGAGACGATCTGGCGCGGCTCTTGCGTCGAGACGACGACGGCAGCCACTCCGGCGACTTCCGCATCCCGGAAGTGGCCGACGGCCGCCTCGGCCCAACCGGGCGTAACCTCGACGCCA
Organism: Thermoguttaceae bacterium; assembly: GCA_039679885.1. Taxonomy (GTDB): domain Bacteria; phylum Planctomycetota; class Planctomycetia; order Pirellulales; family Thermoguttaceae; genus JAJFUI01. Next base: position 880 of record JBDKUC010000033.1, read on the forward strand.
CACCGGAGGACATGGACGACTGGCGCCCGGCTGGCGCGAAGGCCCAAGTTCAGACACTCGGCCAGCGTCGCACCCGAATCAGCTTCGATGAACCGGACTTCGCCAGCCAGTCCATACGGGTCATCGTAGCGACCGCGATGGACCACCAACACTTCACAGTTGGCGGGACGGTTCTCCAAGACGGAAACCAGCGTGTCGTCCAGTTGCGACGGCTCCCCCAGGAGGGGGACGATGATTGACAGTCGGAGCACTGCACTCGATCCTTGGATGCGAATTGTGTGCGGCGGGCGATTGCCCAGTCGCCCAGCCAGGTACTGTCAGTATTTTCGGGTCTTGCCGGAACGGGAGTTTATTCCATCAGGCTTGTTTGCCTTGGCGAGACGCCGAGGTGGCGGCAAGGCCTTCGCAGAATACGCAACCTCCCAAAGAGGCCTTGCGTTGCCCGGATCTGGGTTCGTAGTTCCGACGCTAGCCGGTATTCCTGCCGCCTAAAGGCGGAACTACGAACGCCTCCCGAAAGTGCTTGCTGTCTCGCTGCGCTCGCTTAGCAAGCATGGCAGCCATAGGGCGTTAGGACACTTCGAGCAGTTCGCCCTCCTGCTCGGCGGGCTCGAATGCCCTCTCGACGGGACCGGCGGCCCCGCGGCGGCTTCCAGGATAGAACAGCTCGACCGCGGCATCGAACTGCTGCAAACCGCCGTCTCCGTCGCCATTGCCCTCGCTGCCTGGCGCCTCATTGCGGAACCGCTCACGCAGCTCATGCGTCTGATGCCGGCCAGTCGGCCAACGGACCATCATGATGTCGTTGATCTCGTTGAGGAGTTGGTAGACGCGTGCCCGGGTGAGCCCCATCATTCGTGCGGCTTGGCGGACGCTTGTGATCGGGCCGGCCACACCGAGCCGATTTTCGGCCAGCGCGGCGACTTGCTGCGAGGCATCGGTTCGAACTTGGTCCAGCAGCGGCTCGACAAAATTCGCCGACAGATCCGCCGGGCACGGCAGGTCGGGCCGCTGCAACGCATGGCCGATCCAACGCTCAACGGCGTCGATCCGGCGCGGGAGAATTCGCACGGCGAGGTGGTCCTGCGAACCCATCTGGGCGATGATGGCATGGGTAGCCTGGAACACCTCGAGAATGGCGGCAATCCGCTTTTCGCCGTGGGTTTTCATCGCCCGCATCTCGGCCAGCGTCGAGCCGCAGTAGGCCGAAAGAGGCGTGTTCCAGACGACGCGGGTCATGTTTTGCAGGCTGGGAGCGAGCCGGCCGAGGGCCTCGTCGGCCAACCCGTGGCGGACAACGCTGGCCCGCCACTGGGCCCAGGTGACCTCCGAGATATTGGCCACGTCAAGCCGCTCGGCGTGGTCGTCGCCGTCCAGGGTTTCCGCGGGCGGGGGCGGGTCGAGAATCACGCTTGGAAGGTCGGCGGCATCCGTGTTCGCGGCCCGGGCAAGCAACTGGACGAGCGAAGCAACCTTCTTGCGGCCGATGCCCGGCGTGGCGGCCAGCTCCGCGAAGGGAACGCTTAGCAGTTCCCGGAGCGTTCGGCCGAGAAACGCCAATGGCAGACGCCGATCGGTGGGCAGCATCCAGTAGCAGAGCGGCTTATCGAGATGTTCGGCATAACCGGGCGATAAGAGGACGTTGCGCAGGCCTTCGAAGCGACCTACGGCCTGGATCTCTTCCGCGGTCATCGTCCTGCCAAATCTCATTCGCCCGTCGCTCCCCTTGGGCCAAACGCCCACAATATCATGCGAAATATTGTCGCAATGGGGGTGGTGTTCGGTCAAGGGTGTAAGAGAAAATCCGGAGTAATTGGCAAAAACCGCGCAGGTTAAGCACCCTGCAGACAGAGACACACCCCCTCGCGGAAGGTGCCTGCGAGGTCTTAGGATGGGACAGCATGCCAGACTTGGCTTCACGCGGAGCGTGAAGAGTACAATAAGCGAGCGGCCACCGCGCGAGGCCGCGGGCGGGCGTTCCGGACACTTGGTTCGCCGCGCTGCGATGCTTCGATCAAGATGGCCGAGCAGATGCAACCACTTCGTCCTAGTGCGGCTGAGCTGTTGGCGGCCATCGGGCGCGGGGTGCCGGACGTGCTGGGGCCGGGCTTGGGCGTCCTGTTTTGCGGCATCAATCCGGGGCTCTACTCGGCGGCCGTCAAGCATCACTTCGCGCGGCCCGGCAACCGGTTTTGGCCGGCCCTACATGAGGCGGGATTCACACCGCGTCTGTTCAGCCCCTGGGACGAGCGAGAACTCCTGACATTGAGACTCGGGGTCACGAATCTCGTCAATTGCGCGACGGCCGCTGCCAGCGAACTGACGCCGGATCAGTTGCGTCGTGGCGGGCAGCAACTTTTGCGGAAGATCCGCCGTTGCCGGCCGCGGTTCCTGGCCGTGCTAGGCGTCGGGGCCTATCGACGCGCATTTCACCGCCCAGGCGCAACACCGGGCCGGCAGGCAGACTCGCTCGGCGCCACTGTGGTTTGGCTACTGCCGAATCCCAGCGGGCTGAACGCGCATTACCAGTTGGCCGACCTGGTCGCCCAGTTCCGCTCGCTTCGCGAGGCCGTCGAACGAGAACGCTAGTTTAGTGTCTCGCAGAGCGGTATGTATTTTGGACAAATCAGGGAGATCGGGTGCCATGTCCCACGCTTGTCGTGGGCATGATTCGACGGCGAACATGCTTGCTGTCTCGCTGCGATCGCTTAGCAAGCATGGCACCCAAGAATCCCCGATAGGCTGTCTGCACTAGACGCCAAAGCCCACCTTTTCCTGGGCGGATCCAGCGCGGGATCAGCCGGGATGCCGCTTGAAGAACTGCACGGCTCGCTCGTGCTTCTTAGCCTGCTCCAGCGTCGCGAAGGTGCCCAGGTTGCGGCGTTTGCCGGTCGCCGGGTTGACCTTTCGCGAGTAGAGCCGGTACTGCCCTGACTTCAGTTTTCGGATCATGGCTTCTCTCCTCCATCGCTATAACGGCTCGCTCGGCCGTGGCCTGGGTCTTCCGGGGTCGCCCGGATGTGGCTCGGGCCTGCCCGGCGGGAGCGGTTCCGGCGGCGCCGGGAAGACCGGCCGAGGCGTGGGCTCGGGGATCCGCTCCGGAGGCTCGATTGGCGGCGTCTCCGGAGGCGGGCTTGGCGGTACGATTTGCGTGGCGAATGGTTTCACGGCATTCCCCCTTCTGTCGCCCGGTTCCTACTGAAATGCTTCGCAGCGACGCGGCGGCCGTCAACCGTCGGACGGCTCGGCGTTCAGCATCCCACGCGAGCGCAGGCAGGCGGCGAATTTACACGCTCTTACAAGGCGTGCCGCCTGGGCTGTAGAATGGTTCCCTGTGTCCTCTCTCGTAAACGATGGACCCACGCTCGTCGTGGGCATGAGGAAGCGGCAAACATGCTTGCTGTCTCGCTGCGCTCGCGTAGCAAGCATGGCGCCCACAAGTCACCATTTGTTTGAGACATTGCGGATCGTCATCCGGGATTATTCTCGATAGCCGATGTGGAGACTGACCCGATGAGAGAACCGATTTCGCCCCTTGCTGTTCGAGACGCATGGCAGCGACTCGCCTGGGCGCTGCTTTTCGCCTCGGCGATGGGGATGCTCGAGGCGATTTGCGTCATTTATCTTCGGCGGCTGGTCTTGCCGGCGGGCGGCAGCGGCGTCGTGCTGCCTCCGATCGGGCGATATCCGATCGAGCACATCCGAGAGGCTTGTACGCTCCTGATGCTCTTGGCCACGGCCTGTCTGGCGGCGTCCAACTGGCGTTCGGGACTCGCTTTCTTTTTCTACATGTTCGGCGTGTGGGACATTGTCTACTATGTCGGCCTGAGGTGGCTCGCCCATTGGCCGGCTTCCTGGACCGAGTGGGACTGCCTGTTCCTGATTCCTGAGCCTTGGTATGGCCCCGTGCTGGCGCCGATGCTGATTAGCGGCTACTTCATCCTGGCTTGCGGGCTGCTTGTTTTGCGTGAGGACACGGCAGCGCGGCTGCGTCTCTCGGCGCCGGTGCTCGGCCTGCAAGCCATCGGCTTCTGCCTCTGGTACTGGTCGTTCGTGAAAGACTCCGATCGCATTCAGGCAGAGGGGCACTGCAGAGAGTTCGCTGCCTATTTGTGTGGATTGCCTCGGTGCTACGGACTCTCGTTCACCTCGACCGTCAGCTACTCGTGGCCGCTTCTGGCCGCCGGACTGGGAATCGCGATGGTCGGTCTCTGGCGATCCACCCGGCTGCCGAAGACGCCGGCCCGCGAGCCCAGACGGTAACGCTAAGCCGTTCGACGATGGCGTCTAGCGGCAACGGCGCCATGGTCATGCTTCCTTGCTGGCCAAGGCAGTCAGTTCGGCATGGACCATGTTGAGGAGCGTTTGGAGAAAGGCCACGACCATCGGGCCAACGAAGATGCCGATGGGCCCCAGGGCCTGAACGCCGCCCAAGATGCTCAGCAGGGCCAGCAGCGGGTGCAGATTCGAGCGGCCGCGGAGCACCCAAGGCTTGACGACGTTGTCCACGCAAACGGCGACGGCGAGGCAGTAGACCGCCAGCACCACGGCCGCCGTGGCGCGACCCTCGATGGCGAGCAGCCAGAGACAGACGGGCGCCCAGATGGCGGCCGATCCGACCACGGGAACCAGGGTGAGCATCATCGTCAGGGCCGTCAGCAGCACCAGGGAATCGACGCCCGCCACGTAGTAGCCGACGCCGATCAGCAAGCCTTGCAGCACGGCCGACAGGAGCATCGCCACGACGATTGCGCGGGTGACGTCGGCAAACTGGTCGGCCAACTGCTGCGTGCGATTCCCCTCGAGCGGCGTCAGCCGGACGAGTTCGTGCACCATCTGTGTGCCGTCGGCGAAGAAGTAGTACGTGGCCAGGAGCATCACGAACAGGCCGACGAGGGCCTCGGCCAGGAACTGCGTCGTGCGGAGCGCCAGCGGCGCGACGAAGCGCTGGATGCCGGCGACGATGCCGGTCTTCAGTTCGGCGGAGTCGACGACAATGCCGAGGCGGCTGCCCAGGCGGCCGATCCGTTGAGTGACCCAGTCGGCCAAGCCAGCGGCGTCGTCCGTCAGGCTTTTATCGGCCGGCTTCTCAACCGAAGACGCGGGCGCAGATTCGCTCTCGATCGTCTTCTGGTACAGGCTTTGGGCTTCTCGGCCGGCCTGCAGCGCGAGAAGCAGCGATGGGACGAGCACGAGAAGGAGAATGCAGACCGTGCTGAGCAGTGCGGCCAGATGTGCGCGGCCACCCAGCCGACGGCGGAGCCAACGGTAGAGCGGACTGAAGATGATTGCCAGCAGGAGCGCCAAGAAGAGCGGCAGCAGAAAGCCGGCCATGACGCGCAGGAACAGGCCGCCCAACAGCAACAGAATCGCCACCAGCACGACAAGCGAGATGATTCTGGCCACGATGGGTCCTTTAGCGGTCGACTTCGTCCGGGATGCTCGGGACTTCGACGAAGCACACCGGACAGGGAGACTTCCTCATGATCGCGTGCGGGTCGATCGGCGGCGGGGCCGACTCGCCGCTGCCGTTGCCTCGGCGGAGGATCAGCAGGCCGCAGCCCAGTTGCCGGGCCAGGGCGGCCAGTTGATCCGCCGGATCGCCCGGCGGGAGCTGGCAAACCTCGACCTCGCGGTGCAACTGTTCGGCCCGACTCAAGTCTTGCTGCAAGCGCTCGGACCGCGCCATGGTCGTCCCACCGGTGGGGACATGCACCACCGTCAGCGCAACTTCCGGGTCGATCGTCGTCAACGCGACGGCGAACAAATCGCTGCTGGCCAGCGTGTCGTCGTGCATCAGCATGACGTGGCTGACGCCGACGCCGGCCGAGCGGAGTTCGGCAACCGATCGAGCTTGCCGCTCGCCGATCTTCGGAATGCGATTCCCGCCGGCGATGTCGAAGTACAGGTCGCGGCTTCGGCTCAAGATGCGGACCGTCAGGGGCTTCGGCTCTCCGCCGTGGATATCGATCCAGTAGAAGGCGATCTGCTCCATCTGGGCGTCGGCCGTGTGGATGTTCGACGCGCCGAGAACCAACTCCTGCACCTGAAGCTCGCGGGCGGTCTGGACGATGGCGAACAGCGGGCTGTTGGTGCGAAGGATCAGCGGGAGGACGTGCTTCCCGGCTTTTTCGGCGCGCTCGACGACAGCCGTCATCAGACGCCGGTTGTACTCGTCCAGGTCGGGACCGCTCTGTGAGGCGTCGCCGCGGCCGGCCACCTGCGCGGTCATCACGGCCATGTCCGTCGTCTCGGGGTCGGTCTCCGCCAACGCCCGTTCGAGCATGAACAGGTTTTGCGTCGAGCGAATCGCCACCAGTTTTCGGTAGGGCTTGTTGAGGCTCAGCAGTTGCGGGGTGACCTGATCGATTGTCCGCTGGTTGAACTGCTCGATGTGCTTGTGCGCCGCCTGACCGCGGCGGCGCTCGTGGAGACGTTCGGAGATGATGAACGTGATTAGAAAGATGACGGTAAAGATCGAACCGCCGATCGTGGCCACCTCCTTGGTCAGCGTGTTCAACACGGCCGCCGAGAGGAGGATCAGGAAGATCGCGATCAAGCCGATGGGCAGCTCGAAGCTGCCGATGCGGAGATTCAGCGGCACCTTGTACTCACGCGGGCTGCGGTCCTTGAATCGGAGCACGACCATGGCCATCGTCTTGAAACAGAAGCTCCAGACGATGCCGAAGGCGTAGGCCTCGCCCAAGATGTACATGTTGCCGCGGCTCAAGAGGATCACGGCCAACTGCATGGCGACAATCAGGTACAACACGCGATAGGTCGTTCCGAAGCGGCGATGCGGCTTAAGGAACCAGTCCGGCATGACGCCGTCCTCGGCGACGCGGTTCAGCACGCCGTTCGAGCCGATGATGGCCGTGTTCACCGCGCCGGAAAGGATCAGGAAGCCGGCCATCACGACGGCCGCATTCAGCGCAAGCCTGGCGACCGGCGGGCCAATGACGCTCATCGCCAAGCCGCCGATCAGGTTGTCCGAATAGAGCTTCATGCGGACATCGTTCGGGATCAACGCCACAGCGAGGAACGAAACCGTGCAGGTCAGCAGGAGGCTATAGATGAAGACGATGAACGCCGCCTTCTTGAAGTTCGGGAGTTTGGGCGACTCGACCTCGCGATAGACCTGGGCGAGCGTCTCCAAACCGCTCATGCCGAGGATCGAATGGGCGAACGCGATCAACAGGCCCAGCAGGCCAACGATATTCAACCAACTCGTCGGCTTGGCGAGTTGCTTGGCCAAGCCGGGCCAGAGGTCGCGGATGAAGCCGAGCGGATTCTCCTGCCGACCGGTGGCGCCGTTGATCTTTGGCACCCTGTGGCCCTGGGTGTCCAGCTTGGCCAGGGGCAGGCCATTCGAGTCGAGCTTCCAGACCTCTTCTTTCAGGCCCGTATTTGGATCGGTCTTTTCGACCGTCACGTATTCATACTTCGGGCCAAGATCGGGTTGCCACGGCACGCGGTTCGCCGGCCCTTTGACGGCGAGCGTGACGAAGCACCAGCCGAGCAGAATGACCGCCATGACGCTCGTGATGCCGACGATCTTCAGCGCTTTGCCGCTCGACTCATGGATGCCCAGCAGGTTTTGGCGGAAGAAGTAGAGCGTGATTCCGCAGGCGATGACGACCGAACCCCAGCGGCGAATCAACTCGGCCGACTCGGGGGCGACTTGCAGGCTGGGATCGATCATGGCCAGCGCCTCGAGCGCCATTCCCATGATGTACTGGCCGGCAGACGCCGCGCTGATGGGACCGGTCAAGGCGTAGTCGAACATCAAGGCCGAGACGGAGAGCTTGGCCAAGAAGCCGCCCATCGCCTCTTTGACGACGCGGTAGACGCCGCCGCGGACGAAGAGCGAGCAACTCTCCAGGTAGACCGAGCGAACGGCGTAGCTGAAGAGCATCACGGCCAGGATGGCCCAGGGCGCGGCCGGACCGATCGCTCCTTCGACGATGCCGCCGATGTAGTAGGCCGTGCTGGCCAGGTCGGCCAAGACGACGGCCGCGGTCCGCCAGTACGAAATGAACGTGAACATCACGCTGCTGACGACCAACACTTGGATGGGTCGTCGCATGCGATCGCCAAGGCCAGGCGCAGGGCTCGGTGAGCCCGACGGACCAGACGGCTCGGTCATATCTTCTCCGACGAACAACGACTGGAGCCGAGGGTCGCGAGAAATCTGCTTGCCGGGGGCCATCCCCCTTGGGCCGGCAGGCTCGCGACCTTCGTTGGACCGGCCGTTGTACAGCCAGCCCAGCTTTTCGGGCGAGGCAGTCCAACTGCCGCGCCAACGACGGGCCTGTCCGTGCACGACAGGGGTACCGTCCGGGCGATGCAATGAGTCTCACCGCCACGCCCCCTTGAATCGTACCCGACACGGGCCAATGAACGGCCCACAAATATAGCCGAGCAAGATTCGAGCAAAGCGATTGAAGATAATGCTCGGCGACCGAGTCGTCAATGGACCGGCCATGGACCGCGAGAGGTTCGTTCGTAGTTCCGCCTTCAGGCGGCGCTTTCAATCGGAATACCGGCTAAAGCCAATATCGTTGAATTAAGCAAGCAACCGACAAACTCGTTCCCACGGTCCCCCGTGGGAACGCACCGGTTGGACGCTCCGGCGTCCTCAGCATAAGGTGTTGGCTCGAAACCGGTTGGCGATCCCGACGACGCAGGAGCGTCGCCACGAGTGTGTTCCCACGCGGGAGCATGGGAACAAGGTTTTTCGGTACTAATTCAATGGTATTGCGGCTAAAGCCGGAACTACCGAACAACTTCAGAAGTCGCCCCAAAGGTTTGTGGTCAAAGGACTTGCGCAAGGCAGCCTTGTGGCGAACCACGAGATCCGACGCCATGTCCCAGTGTCCTGGGCGTGGTCGGATAGCAAAAGCGTTTCAAACATGCTTGCTGTCTCGCTGCGCTCGCTTAGCAAGCATGGCACCGTCTACGCTCGCTTAGCAAGCACGGCATCCATTAGTCGCCATTCGTTGGGACACTACCCTAGAGAAACAGCGGTCGCTGTCCCGGTCCGGTCGGCAAATCGCTCGGGCTGATTCCGAGATGCTCGAAGGCGAGCGGCGTCAACCTCCGCCCGCGGGGAGTCCTTACGACCAGTTCGCTACGCAACAAGTAAGGCTCGACCTCGTCGATCAGTGTGTCTGGCGCGAGGTTCATCGTGTGGGCAACCGCCTCGACCCCGACCGGACCGCCGGCGAACACACGGGCGATCGTGTCCAGATATTTTCGGTCCTGCGGATCGAGTCCGCGCGGGTCGATGCCCTGCATTTCGAGGGCTTTTTGGGCCACGGAGAGCGAGATCCTTCCGTCGGCCCTGCTCTGGGCGTAGTCGCGGACCCAGCGGAGCCGATTATTCGCCAGCCGAGGAGTGCCGCGGCTGCGGCCGGCGATTTCCGTCGCCGCGTCGTCGACGATCTCCACTCGCAGCTTCTTCGCATTGCGGCGAACAATCTCGGCCAATTGCTCGACCGTGTAGAAGTCGAGGTGCTCGCGCATCTGGAAGCGGTCGCGAAGCGGAGCCGAGAGCAGGCCGCTGCGGGTGGTGGCGCCGATGAGCGTGAACGGCCGAAGCGTCATGTTGATCGTCCGCGCGTTCACCCCCTCGCCGAGCGTCAAGTCGATCCGGAAGTCCTCCATGGCCGGGTAGAGGAACTCTTCGACCGCCTTCGGCAGGCGGTGAATCTCGTCGATGAACAGGACCGAGCGCTCTTCGGCGTTGGTCAGATAGGGGATGATGTCCTTCGGCGCCGCCAAGGCCGCACCGCTTGCGATCTGGAAACCGACGCCCAGATCGCGTGGGATGCACATCGCGAAGGTCGTCTTGCCAAGGCCCGGCGGACCGTCGAACAGGATATGGCCGAGCGGCTCCCCCCGCTTGGCGGCCGCATCGACGGCGATTTCGAGCCTGGCGTAGACCTCGCGCTGGCCCACCATGTCCTGCATCCGTTGCGGACGCAGGTCCCGATCTTCGTCCTTCAAATCGACCGGCGGCTGGAGGATGGGCTCCCGTGACATAGAAGCCCAGTATACGGACCTTCAGCCGGCTTCGACAAGTCCGTCGCAATTTTCGGAGTGTTGCACACGGACTGCGGTGATTCGCCGTAGGGTGGTTGCTTGCAACCACGCGACCGGTCGCCGGCGGGCAGGAGACAACGTGCGCGTCCAAGAACGCTCGCTCCAACACGCCGTGCGTGCAAGCACGTGCAAGCACGCACCCTACGTTATCAGCCGCATCCCAAGCCGTAGGGTGGTTGCTTGCAACCACGCGGCCGGTCTGAAGTGTGCTCTACGCGCCGGTCCCGCCGAACAGGGCGTCCACGGCATCTTGGCTGAGCGGGTCCCACGGCGGCCGCGCGTCGGCCAGCAACGCCGTGTCGGCAGAGTCGCCGTCGCCGGGCGTCGCGAAGCCCGAGGATTCGCCGCCGATGCCCTGCGAGCCGAGGTCATCAAAGCGGTCGCCCAGCGACAGGAGCAAGCGGGCGTGCCAGAGTCCCAGCGAATCGCCGCGGCCGCCAGGCATCGTGGCACGCTGTTGCTGAGCGAAGGCTTCGTCGTGCAACGTCGAGGCCGCGTCCTGGCTCCAGGCGGAGTCCACCGAGGCCTCGAGCTCGCTCCATTCCCGCCCCAGCCCGTCTTCGGTGAGGCTCGCCAGCGACGCCCAGGCCGCGTCGAGCAGGTAGGCCGCTCGGGTGGCCGGAAGGCTCGCCAGGCGAGACGCTTCCAGCAGCCCGGCCGCGGCGGCCTTGGCCTGGAGCCCCGTCGATCCGGACACCTGCGTGCTGAGGACATAGGTGCCGCTCAGCTTGTTTCCGTATCCCGCGACCGCCACGTAATACGTTCCGCTGGATGGCGCGGTCCAGACGATTTGCGAGGCGGCGCTCCGGCCGTAGTCGTCGTTCGAGGCCAACAGCTTTTTGCCATCCGCACCGTAGAGATAGAGAACCGAGTCTCGAAGCGTGCCGAGCTGCGTCGCGAAGGTGTACTTCTTGCCGGCGGTCGCGTCGAACTTGAACCAATCGACGTCGCCAGTGACTTCGAGCTTGCCGTTGGTCGAGCCTGGAACGGCGATCGCTCCGGCGGTGGCAGCCGTGTTGCCAAAATCGTCGGCCGCCAGGACGTTCACCGTCGCGGTGGCCATCGCGCTCGAGCGGGAAAGGCTGTCCACGGCCTTGGCGAAGTAGCGGTAGGCGCCGGTCGCCATGCCCGAGGTGCTTAGGTTGACGGTTGCCGTGCCGTTGGCCAATGACGAGGTCGAGGCGACCAACACGTCGTTGGCGTCCCACTGGCCGTTGTTGTTGGCATCACGATAGAACAAGACCTGCGTCGTGACGCCAGTCCCGGTGGTGATTCCGCTCGCGCTGAGCGTGAGCGTCGTGCCTGCCTTGATGGAGGCGGGCGCGGTGAGAGTCGCCAACGTGGGCGACGAGGTCTGCGAGGCCGGCAGGAGTTTCAGCGTGTTGTAGGCGTCAAGCGTGCCGCCGGAGGCGACCTTGCCGGTCAAAGCGGCGAGCGGATCGGCCCCTTGGAGGATCGCGGCCTTGACCTGCGCCACCGTGGCGTTCGGGTTGACGGCCCAACACAAGGCGGCCACGCCGGAGACCTGCGGCGCCGCCATGCTGGTGCCGGAGTAATAGGCGTACCTGTTGCCGGGCAGGGTGCTGTAGATCGACACGCCTGGCGCCGCGATGTCCACGGTTGTTGCCCCGTAGTTGCTGAAACTGGCCAGTTGGCCGGTTTGAGTCGACGCCGCGACGGAGATGACGTTGGGCGAATCATAGTTGGCCGGATACTGCGGCGAGGCGTCGTTGTTCGACGCGCTGTTGCCCGCCGCGACGACGACAAGGATGCCGGCGTCATTGGCCGCCTGGATGGCCGTTTGCATGGCCGAGCTGAAGCCGACGCCACCCCAACTGCAATTGGCCACACGGACGTTCACGCCGTAGTGGCTCCGCATCATCGTGGCGTAGTTGATCGCCTCGATGGCGTCGGAGAGATAACCGGCGCCGGAGTTGCTCATGAACTTCAACGACATGAGCGAGACGGACCAATCGACGCCGGTGACGCCGACGCCGTTGTTCCCGACGGCGCCGATCGTGCCGGCCACGTGCGTGCCGTGGCCGTTGTCGTCCATCGCGTTGCCGGTTTCGCTGACGAAGTTGTAGCCGTGGAGATCGTCGGTGAAGCCGTTGCCGTCGTCGTCGCGGCCATTGCCGGCGATTTCGCTCGCATTGGTCCAGATGTTGGCCGAGAGGTCCGTGTGGGTGTAATCGACGCCAGTGTCGATCACGGCCACAACGACCTTCGAGCTGCCGGTCGAGATGCCCCAGGCGCTGGCCGCGTTGATGGCGTTCAGGGCCCAGAGGCTTCCGGATTGCGGATCGGTGGTCACCGCCTGATCTTGCCGCACGGCGTCTTGTTCGAAGCCGGCGACATCGGCGTCGTTGC
>JBDKUC010000466.1:0-7623 GCA_039679885.1 Thermoguttaceae bacterium
TCGAAGACGATCTGGGCCGGGGCTTTGCAGTGCCGCTCCTGGGCGAGGCGGCTGATCTGCGTCAGATACTCGTCCCGGTCGTGGTCGGCGAGCCAAACGATTTGGAACGGATGGTTGCCTTCGTAGAGGCCGTTGGCGTCGTTGTAAATCGCCTCGCCGGGCCGCGTCAGCAGCCGCGCGGCCGTGTTGTCCTCGCTCAAAATCAAGTGGGCGTCCGCTTCGCTGCACTGCAAGGCGATTCGCACGGCCATCTGCCCGATGGTGCTCCGGGCCAGCGTGTATGCCCCGCCGAGCGTTTGCGATCCGAGCAGGACATGGATGCCGAACGCACGGCCTTGCCGCACCAGGCGATCCAACAGCAAGGCCGACTCCTGAGCAATTCGATCGTCCTCGACGAACAACTCTTGGAATTCGTCGATGACCAGGAGGATTCGCGGCAGCCGCATGTGGCCATTCGCGGCGGCAGGTTGCGAAGCTTGCTCAGCGATTGTGCTGGCAGGTTGACAACTGGCCCCGCTCGCTTCACCCGCCTCACGGTCTTCCGCGTTGCGGAAACTCTTGAGGTCTTGCAGGCCGCGGCGGCGGAACAGATCGCCGCGGGTTCGCAGCTCGGCGTCGAGCCGTTCAAGCACGCTCAAACCGAACTCGCGTTCGCTCTCGATGGCGACGACTCGAGCGTGCGGCAGCCGAGCCCGGGCGTATGCCTTGAACTCGACGCCCTTTTTGAAGTCGACCAGATAGAGCTCGACCTCGTCAGGGCTGTAGCGCAGGGCGAGATTCGTGATGAGCACGTGGAGCAAGGTGGACTTGCCCGAGCCGGTTTTGCCGGAGATCAAGACGTGTTGCGAGGTGCCGCTGCCCAGGTCGAGGTGTTGCAGCTTCATGGCGCCGGCCCGGCCCAGCGGGACGTCGACGCCGGCGCGGCTGTCGCCCATCCACCAGTCCTTTTCCTCCGGAGCGATGTGGGAGAACGGGACCTCGACGCGTCCCATCTCGTGTGCGGCGGCGCCCACCGTTCGGACGATCTCCTTGAATCGATCGGGCGGCGGCGGGGCGTCGTAACAGACCTTCAGCGGCCCGTAGTCCGGATGCTGCCAGGCGAAGCCGCCTTCGGTCCAACGCAAGACGAGCCCCTCGGCCTCGAGGTCGGAGAGTTGCACGTTGCGCGGCAGCGGGGCCTTGGCGTCGAGGCTCAGCAGCACGAACACCCCGCACCGGGCGCCGCTCGAAACGATGCTCTTGAGCCGCTGCACGGCCGCCTCGCTGAAGTTGGCCGGGAAGTTGGCCACGACGAGCACGCGATACGGCTCGGCCATCTCGCCGGCGAACGCGTTGTACTCTTCGATCGAGCGGAACTCCTTGCGGAGGTAGACCTGGATGACGTTCTCCATGTGCTTGGTCAGGTCGGCCAAGCGTTGCTCGATGTGGGCCGAGTCGGTCCAGATGCGGCTGGCGACCAACTGCTCGTCGAAGTCGGCCAGGTGCATGAAGGCCGAGAAGTTCTCACCCAGCCCGACAGGATCGATGATCGTGAAGCGGACCTTGGCCGGCGGCATCGCGCTCAGAAGCCGGAGCATGGCGCTCTGCATCAGCTCGACGGCCTTCGCCCGGGCGGGCCCGCCGGCCTTGAGCAACAGCAGCGAGCGCCGCGGGAACGGCAGCGGGAGCGGCAGCGCGAACTCGGTTTGGGCGGGCCGAAGGCGGGCGTCTTGGGGCACGCCGCCCTTGATTTCGGCCAGATTGACTTGCCCGTAGGCCAACGGCATCGCGGAGGGGATTTCCATCGGCGGCTTCCAGGCGTCCCAAGCCGAACTGTTCCAGTCGGGAAACGCCCGGCAGGCCGCTTGCGACTCCTCGGCCGCGCGGCGGAACTCCTCGACGCCGGTCCGCCAGCGTTCGGCCATGTCGCCCCACTGCTGGTCGAATCGCTGTTGGCTCTCTTCGATCGCTTGTCGATGCCGGGTCTCCGCTTGTTGCGATTCGGCGGAGAATCGTTCATCCATCTCCCGCAAGAGCGGCGGATACTTCTCCTCGATTTGCCGGAGCGTGGTTTCACGCCAGGCGTCGAGCTCCGCCAGCCGCTTCGGATAAGTCCCGTCAACCTGCTCAAGTTCCCGATCACGGCGTTTCTCGATTCGCGCGACGGCGGCGGCGTGATCCACGTCGGCCTTCTGCGACTGTGTTTTGTGCCGGGCGATAATCGCCTCGTCGAGCCGCTTGCAATCGGTGTGGGCGGCATCCAGTGTCGCGGGGCTTCCCAGCCCGGCCTCGAGCAGCGTTTGCCACAAGGCCAGGTAGGCGACCGTCGATCGCCGCTTGGCGATGCGATAGGTCCAAATGCCGGCGATCAGGCCGACGACCATCGCGCAGCCGAAACTGGCCGGCGCCCATCGCCAATCGAGCGGGCCGAGGACGATCGCCCAGGGCGCGGCCGCGACCAGCCAAAGGACGAGGAACATCCAGAGCGGGCGCAGCCCGCGAAACAGATCGGGAAGACGCTGCGAGGAAAGCGCCCGCCATTGTTGCTGGGCTTGATCCAGGGCGTGGCAGAACCGCCGGCCTGGATGCCGTTCAAGGACCACGGCCGTCGGCGGCGGCTGCGGCAGTCCGTTCCAGTGGCCGCGCCGCTGCATCAGCTCCGACGCCTGCTTGTTGATCTCTTCGAGCTGCCGCCAGCGGTCGTCCAGGCCGGCGAGGAGCTCCTTGAGCGGAAGGTTCAACCCGCCGCGCGCGGCATCGGCCGCTTCCATCGCCTCCCAATGTGCATCTTGGAGCGCCTGCTCGGTCGTTTGCAGCTCGGCCGCGGCACGGTTGACGATTTCACCGCGGAGCGTCTGGTATTCTTTCTCCAACCCGTCGTGCTGCGCTCGATACTTCGTTTCGACGGCGTTGCGTGCGGTGGTGTATTCGGTCTCGGCCGCCGTTCGATGATCGCGGTAATGATCGGCCGCCGTCGCCTGAGATTCGTGGAACTCCCTCTCCGCGGCTTCGTTCCGCGCGGCAAAGGCGGCGTTGGCCTCGCGCTCGACCGAGTCCCGCTCCGCGGACAAACGGCAAAGCTCGGTCAGCAACCGTCGCGGTCCGTCGGGTGAAAGGGGTTCGGTCATCGGACTGGGCAGTGGGCAGGGGCTGGGGGCTAGAGGGCTGGGATTTCCGACTGACAACTGACAACTGACAACTGACAACTGACAACTGACAACTGACAACTGACAACTATTCCTCCCCGGAACTGCATTGTCGCATGGCGGTCTGCAACACCTCGTCCAACTGGCCAATGGCGTCGAGGATGTTCCGGACGTTCGGTTCGATCGCGCTCAAGTGGGTGTCCTCGAACTGCCGTCGGGCCTGATCGGTCCACTGGCTGTCGACGGCGGCCACGGTCGTTCGCAGCGTCTTCAGGGCCAACTCGATCTTCCCGGCCGGCGTCTTCAGGTCCCACTGCTTCACGGTCGCGCCTCCTTGTCCGTACCTATCACGCTCCGCGTGATGCCGGAGTCCTCACACGGAGTGTGAGGAGCACTTTCCTCCTCGCGCGGAGCGTTTTGGCCCTTCATGGTAATATAGCTCACCAGGGACTCGCTCATCTGGTTGAGCGCGGCTTGGCCCCGTGGCAGTTCGACCTCGAGCCAGGCGGCGAACTGGGTGCGGACGCGTTGGAAGTCATCGATCGCCCGATCGATCTTATTGGACCATTGACGCACCGCCTGGATCTTTTCCTGGGCCTCGTCAACGCGGCGTTTGGCGCGGTCGACGGCCCGCTTCTCATCGACGCAGGAGGGGTCCTGATTGCCGACGCGGCGGGTCGTTCGGGCCTGCTGGAGCTGGAGCCTGGCCTGATTGAGCCGTTCGTACGCCCGCTGCAATTCTCGCTGCCAGAACTCTTTGCGATCGCCGTGGATCCACTCATGCGCGCGGCGGAGTTCGATCGCGAGGTCCTCGAGCGCAGCCTGGGACTCGGCGCGGAACTTGGCCAAGCCGGCGGCTAGCAGCGGCAGCACCTCGATCGACGTTACCCGAGCCGAGCCACCCATGGTGTCCGATTATCTCTGCTGCAAGTACTCTTCGATGATTTCGGCCTTCCGGATGAGATACGGGACGTGACGGTCAACGACCTCGACGAATCGGCCCAGCGACTGGATCTGCTGCTGGAACTCCTCGGCGAACTTCTTCTGTTCCTGGTCACGCCACGTCTGTTCGAGCGAGGCCATCTGGCCGGCGAGGAGCTTGATGCGCTCCTGCACATCGCCGTTGAACTTCTTCAGACTGAGCGCGAAACGCCTCAATTCTTCGGGATCGACAATCGCCTGCGGCATGGTTGTCAGCTTTCAGCGGTCAGCTATCAGCTATCAGCGGTCAGTGGGATGGCCCATTGCTCTTGCTGAAAGCTGAAAGCTGACCGCTTCTTTATGCTCTCGAAAGATACTCGCCCGTGCGGGTATCGACTTTGATCCGCTCGCCCTGCGCGAGGTATTCCGGCACCTGCACGACCAAGCCGGTCTCGAGCGTGGCGGGTTTGGTCCGCGCCGTGGCGGAGGCGCCCTTGATGCCGGGATCGCACTCGACCACCTTCAACTCGACGGTGACCGGCAACTGCACGCCGACGCATTGGTCATTATAAATCAGCGCGAGAATGCCTTCGAGGTTTTCGGTCAAATACTTCAGTTCGTCGGTCAGATCGCCGCAGGGAAGCGAGTACTGTTCGTAGTTGCCGTCGTCGAGGAAGTGGACCTCGGCCGGATCCGAGTACATGAACTTGACGGGGCGTTTCTGGAAATCGGCCTCCGGCAGCGATTCGCCGCCGCGGAGCGTGATGTCGACCTTTTGCTTCGTGATCAGGTTCCGCGTCCGGTATTTGTAAAACGTGGCCGCGCCGCGGGCTGAGGGGCTCTGCACGTTGATCGTTTCGATCAGGCACGGAGCGCCGTTGTAGTTGACGATATGACCGCGTTTAATGTCTTTGGCTAGCATGGGTGAGGTGCGCGGGAAGCACCGGTCTCCTGTCGATTAAGTAGTCATGGTGCGTTCGATGCACCCAGTTTTGTGTTTTGATCCTCTCGGATAACGGCACGTTGGGACGCCCTACGACGCTTCGTTGCCGAGGAACGTTCCGGCTTGAGGGTCGATGGCCACGCCGCCGGTCAGGCGGGCCAACGCTTCGAGCACGACGAATAGGGCGCTCGGATCGAGCATCTCCTCTTCGTCCAACTCGTCGCCGACGTCGTCCGGCACCCGTTCAAAGTGTAGCACGTCGAAACGGCCCTCATACCGCTTGATCTGCTCCCAAGGGACCGGCGGGTTGTCGACGCCCCCCTTCTTCAGATCGTCGATCAGCACGGCGGCTTGCTCGGTCACTTCCTCCCCGCCGGTGTAACAGATATCCAGGGCGGCAAAGTCGTCGGGCGAGATGAGCGTCAGCGAGTCGATTCGCCCACGCTCGTCGGCGTTCGGATTGACCAACTCGTACCGCTTGTTGATCGCCGAGAGCGTCTTGGCGACGCTGGTGAGCGACGGCCGCCTTTTCGCCTCGAACAGGACGAAGTACGTCTCGCGCCAACGATAGTGGCTGTCTTCAAACAACGACATAGGACACCGTTTCTCGGTTAATCGTCCGACACGCCACCGCGCCATGCCTCGATGGCGGCCATCGCGGCGTCCCGCTCCTCGATGCTTCCCCAGACCGATTCCTCCGCCTCCAAACGGATCTCGTATTGGCCCTCGCGCTGACACTCCTCCGAACCGCAGAAGTGCGGCAGCTCGGAGATCCAAATGATGCGATAGATCGGAATGTGTTTGTCGTCGACGGTGCAGAACGCGGACATGGATATAGTGGGTAGTGGGTAGTGGGTAGTGGATAGTGGATAGTGGATAGTGGATAGTGGAGAGTAGAGAGTGGAGAGTGGAGAGTAAACGCGAAATTACAGTCTTTCTCCCAATTCTATCGACCGGCGGGCGGCCGCGTCGACAGCCGCCATCAGCGCCGCTCGGACGCCTCCGGCTTCCAAGGCCCGAAGCCCCGCGATGGTCGTTCCGGCCGGGCTGGTTACGCGGTCCCGGAGCGCCGCGGGATGTTCGCCGGTGGTGAGCACCATTTCCGCGGCCCCGCGGACCGCTTCGGCGGCCATCTGCGCGGCCAGTCTGCGGGGCAGCCCTGCGGCGACGCCCCCGTCGGCCAGGGCCTCGATCATGACGTAGACCAAGGCAGGCCCGGACGACGCGAGGGCCGTGACCGCGTCAAACTGCTTCTCTTCGATCTCGCAGGCCGAACCCAAGGCGCCGAGCAACTCGTTGAGCACCGCCCCGTCGGCCGCCTTGGCCCGCGGTCCGAGGCAATAGGCCGAGCTTCCCCGCCGGATCTGGCAGAGCATGCTCGGCATCGCCCGGGCCACCCGCACGCGGCGGCCGAACGAGTCGGCCAAGGACGCCAGCGATACGCCGGCGGCAATCGAGACCAGCAGCCGGTTGGCCGTCAGCCGGCTCCGCAATTCCGTTGCGACGTCCGCGATCTTTTGCGGCTTGACTGCGAGGACCAGGATGTCGGCCGCTTCGGCCACCTCGGCGTTGTCGGACGTGACGGCGGCGCCGGTCAGCTCGGCAAACCGCTCCCGAGCCGCCTGGTCCGGGTCGGAAGCGATCAGTCGCTCGGCCGTCGTCAAGCCGGCTTGGAGCGATCCGACGGCCAACGCCGTGGCCATGTGTCCCGCGCCAATAAAGCCAATCCGCTGTTCCAACATGCCGTCATGCTACGACATGGCGGCCGCGGGCACAAGAAGCGCCGACCTTGGGGCTCACCGCCGTGCCGGCGGCGGCTAAATGGGAAGCACGATGGTCGCGGATCCGTATCAGCGAAACTCGATCGAAGCGAGCTTCAACGGAGCCCCGCACCGGGGGCAATAGACGAACGAGTAGGATGCCTCGTGCGAGCATTCGGGGCAGATCTTCTTGCGTCGCAGGATTCCGGAGCCGGAAAGGCTCTTCGCCGCCTCGTCCTTGCCTGACGGGGTGCTGGTCGGCTCCGCCTCGGGCAGGCTCATGATGGCCAGGACGTCATCTTCGGAAATTGGCGGGCCGTCGCGTGTCTGGCCCGCACAGACCGGACAACCGCTTCCCGGCCGCGACGCGTCCGGTTCGTACCAGTGCCCGTTGGGACATTTTTTTGGCATGAGAAGAGTCCCTCCCTGCGAGAACGAGTCCGCCGTGCGACACAATTGTCGCCGTTCGGGGGGTACCATTGCATCATATCAGGTCTGCCGCGTTCGTCAAGCTGCAGCCCAAGAAAGCCAGGACATCTGCAAAGTCAGGAGGACAGGCATTCTTGCCTGTCGTTCCAGCCAGACAGGAATGTCTGGCCTCCTGATTTCGACGACTTTGCAGTCATCCTGCCAAGAAAGCCGAAAGCGGACCATCGACCAATTCAGTACGTACGCTACGGCTCGACCTGTTCCACCCGGCTGACGACTCGGCCGATGGCGAAGCGGGTCGTGATTTCCTCCCCGGCGACAAGCTCGGCGGCGGCGTGAACCACGCGACCGTCGGCCCGTTGCGTCAGGCTATAGCCGCGCTGGAGAACGGACAGCGGGCTGAGCGATTCGAGGCGGCTGGCGACGGTGTCGAGCCGATGCCGTG
>JBDKUC010000040.1:0-15572 GCA_039679885.1 Thermoguttaceae bacterium
GACGGCAGCTTCGGCACGGGCATGTACCGCGGCAACGTGGCCGTCTCGGCCCTGTGCGGCATGGCCATGATGTGCGGCGGCAGCACGCCCGGCCGCGGGCCGTACGGCGGCAACGTGAACCGCTGCGTCGATTATCTGCTGGCCAACGTCCAGCCAAGCGGCTTCATCACGGGCGCCGACGCGAGCTACGGGCCGATGTACGGTCACGGATTCGCCACGATGTTCCTGGCCGAGTGCTACGGCATGTCGCCGCGGCCTGAGCTTCGCGAAAAGCTCGGCAGGTCGGTCAAGCTGATCGTCCAGTGTCAGAACAAGCAGGGAGGCTGGCGCTATCAGCCGGTCCGGGCCGACGCCGACATCTCGGTCACCGTTTGCCAGATGATGGCCCTCAGGGCGGCGCGAAACGCGGGCCTCCACGTGCCCAAGGAGACGATCGACCGGGCCGTCGAGTACGTTCGGCGGAGCCAGAACGCCGACGGCGGATTCATGTATGTCCTTCAGGGCGGCGAGAGCGCGTTTCCGCGATCGGCCGCCGCGGTGGCCGCTCTCTATACGGCAGGCGTTTACAAGGGCCCCGAGGTGACGAAGGGGCTCGACTACCTCGCTCGATTCCGGCCGTCCGAAGGCGTGACCAACCGCGAGGGCTATTACTTCTACGGCCACTACTACGCCGTGCAGGCGATGTGGCAGGCCGGCGCCGCACGCTGGGACCGCTGGTATCCGGCCATCCGCGACGAGCTGGTCTCGATGCAGCGTGACGACGGCTCCTGGGACGCCCAACAGGAAGGCAACCAGTGCGCGACGGCCATGGCGTGCATTGTCTTGCAGATTCCGAACAACTATCTGCCGATCTTCCAGCGGTGAGAGAGTGGAGAGGGGAGAGGGGAGAGGGATGATGAATCGACGGATGTCTCACGCAAGGGCGCGTGTCAGCGACAATGGGACTGTCCCCTTTGCAGCGGTCAATTTCCTTGGCGTCTTCGCGCCTTTGCGTGAGATTCGGTCGTTTCGGGGTTTCGCAGTCGCATTGCTCTTCTGGGCGGCAACGGTTCAAGCCGAATCGCCCTGGGCGGTGCCGATTCGCGGCGAGCCGTTTCGGGCGGACGTCTTGGCGGTGGACGCCAACTGGCAGGTCACTCTGGCCATCGGCCGCGAGCGAAAGGTCATGCCTGCCGCCGACCTGGTGAAGTGGGGCCGCTGCGCCGAGCAGGGCAGGGGAGGCTCGGTCGTTTTGGCCGACGGCAGCCTGTTGGCCGCCGACCTCGCCATGGCCGATGAGCGGCAAGTCGCCGTTGATTCCGATTCCCTGGGCACGCTGAAGATTCCGCTCGAAGCGCTCGCCGGCGTCATCTTCCGCCCGCCGACCGATCCGCAACGACGCGACGCCCTGGTGGACAGGCTCGCATTGGCCAAGGAGGACGCGGACCAGTTGCTCCTGGAGAACGGCGATACGCTTTCCGGGCTCCTCAAGGGCGTCGCCGACGAGATTGTGCAAATCAAGACCGCCGCGGGGCCGATCGAGGTCAAAACGGACCGCATCCTGGCGATCGTCTTCAATCCGTCGCTGCGAACCATCAAGCCGCGAACGACGGTCGCGCCGAACGCCGCTGCTCCGGGCGCGGCCGCCGGTCGCGGCTCGGTCGAGGCGTGGGTCGGCCTCGCCGACGGCAGTCGGCTGCTGGCGACCCGGCTCGTGGTCGAGGGCGATCGGATGACGCTCACGGCCGCGGCCCAGACGTGGAAAGCCTCGACGAAAAGCCTCGTCTTTGTGCAGCCGTTGGGTGGCCGGGCCGTCTATCTCTCCGACCTGAAACCGGTCGAATATCGCCAGACGCCGCTGCTCGACCTCCCGTGGCCCTATCGCGCCGATCGCAACGTGACCGGCGGCCGACTCCGCGTCGCCGGGCGGCTCTATCTGAAGGGCCTCGGCGTCCATAGCGCCGCGCGGCTCGTGTATGAGTTGGATGGGGCGAGGGGCGAGGGGCGAGAGACGAGGGGGCAGGCAGGGGGCCGTCCCAATGTTCGTGTCACGGGCCGGTTCGCCGCCCTGGTGGCCATCGACGATTCGACGGCCGGTCGCGGCAGCGTGCGATTCCGCGTCCTGGTCGATGGGCGAGAGCGGTTCGCCAGCCCCGTGCTCCGCGGCGGCGATCGCCCGGTGCCGGTCTCCGTCGATCTGGCCGGCGCGAAACGGCTCGAACTCGTGGTCGATTACGCCGACCAGGGCGACGTGCTCGATCACGCCGACTGGCTCGACGCAAGAATCACCCGAGATTAGCAGCAGCCGCGGAGCGGCGACAGCCAATAGCCAGGGACGCGAGTCCCTGGGAGGGATGTGTTTTCGTGACAGAGTCCCGAAGGGACGGCTGTTGCCGCTGCCGCCGCTCCGCGGCTGGAACCAGGGGAATGTGCTCCTCTTTCCAGGGACTGACGTCCCTGGCTATGGACTACCGTCCCTTCGGGACTGAATGAGAGACGCCATGCAATACCGATTGAGCACGCTGTTCCTCCTGTTTGTCGTCCTCTGGACGTCGCTGGCCACGTTCGGAGTGGGCGGCATTGTGGTGTTTCTCGTCGCGCTGGGCGTCGCCATCTGTCTTCGTCGTTCAGAGTCTATCGAGGCTGCCATTGCGACGTCGGTGTTGATCGCTTGCGCCACGCTCGTCTTGTTGGGCTCACTAATGCCGGCCGTGGCACGGGCGCCAGGAGCCGTGCGGCGAATGCAATGTACGTCAAATTTGAAGCAGCTCGCCATGGCCCTCTACAACTACAATCAGGCGAACGGCTGTTTCCCGCCAGCGTACGTTGCCGACAAGGACGGCCGGCCGATGCACAGTTGGCGGGTTCTCATTTGGCCTTACTTGGAAGGTGAGACTGGTTACAAGCAGTATCGGTTCGACGAGCCGTGGGACGGGCCGAACAATAAGAAGCTGCTTGCCGCCCGGCCACGCGTGTTCTGTTGTCCCGGTGGCGAAAAGGTCAATCCCCAGGGCAATACCGAAACAAGCTACGTTGCCGTGGTTGGCGACAACGCGGCCTGGGCGGGCGAGAAGCCGCAGTCGCTTAAGGATTTCGGGTCAAAATCCTCCGAAACGATCCTGCTTATCGAAGCCGCCGACGCCGGAATTCAATGGACGGAGCCGAAGGACCTTTCGTTGGACGCCCTGGAAGCATCCGGCGCCCGGCCGCCGAAGTTGACGGCGTCGAGCCGTCACGGCATCCACAAGGACTTTCTCTTCACCTACCAACATCCGAGCGGGCTCAATGTGGCGATGGCCGACGGCAGCGTGCAGTGGCTTTCGCCTGGGGTTACTGCGCCCGAGAGACTGCGGACGCTGCTCAAGGTCGGCGGCTGCAAGGAGGAGAACCTTCAGAACCTTGTCGCCAGCAGGGACGAATATCGAGAACTGAACTGGGACAACATCGTCGCCCTGATCGTCTGGCTTTTGTCAGTCGGCTGGCTCCTTTACCGCGCCGTGCGGAGCCGCAAGCGGCCGGGCGGGCTCGCGGTGGCGATGACGGTGGGCGAGACGGAAGCACCGATGAACGCGGACGAGAGCAGACCGGACCAATCGTCGAGGGGCGGAAAGCCGCGGAGCGGCGGCAGCCAATAGCCAGGGACGTGAGTCCCTGGGAGGGATGTGTTTTCGTGACAGAGTCCCGGAGGGACGGCAGTTGCTGCTGCCGCCGCTCCGCGGCTGGAACAAGGGGGATGTGCTCCTCTTTCCAGGGACTGACGTCCCTGGCTATTGACTGACGTCCCTTCGGGACTGAAAGAGAGACGCCATATGCAATTCCGCCTGAGCACGCTGTTCCTGCTGTTCGTGGTGCTTTGGGCATCGTTAGCCAAGTTCCAGACCTTCGCTGGCTTCGTGGTGTTCGCTCTCCTGGTTGGCTCGGCCGTGTGCATCGGGCGGCGATGGCGTATTTCAGCCGCCTTGATGATTGGCAGCTTGCTGTTCTTGATCCTTCTGTTGCTGCCTGCAATGGTGGTCGTCCGACTGGGCAACAACAAAATGGCATGCGTCAACAGCATGAAGCAGATTGGTCTGGCCATCCATAACTATCGGCAGCACTACGGCGTCTTTCCGCCGGCGTGCGTCTACGGCAAGGATGGTCGGCCGATGCACAGTTGGCGGTTGCTGATTCTGCCATTCCTGGGATACGACAGTCTCTACGGCCGCTACAACATGAACGAGCCGTGGGACAGCCCGAATAACAGCCGACTCCTGAACGAGTGCCCTCAGGCGTACAAGTCGCCGGGCGACTTCGGTGTTCGATCGAGCGGCCCGGCGACTGAGTATCTGGCCGTCGTGGGGCCGGACCCCGGTTGGCCGTTGGGCCTGCCTGGCGGAGTTGCGGATCCCGCAGCCCTGGCGAAGGCAGCCAGCAAGATCATGGTCATTGAGACGAAAGAGTCTGGAATCGCGTGGACGGAGCCAAAGGATTTGCCGATTGACGGCCGCTGTGTGCCTTCCGGCGACGGTTTCGGGCTGGTGATCAACTCTCCGCACATGTTCGCCGACAACTATCTCGTTCACGAGACGCCACGCGGGGCCCATGTGATGACGGTCAATGGAAACGTCTGGTATCTGAGCAACCCGAATCTAATACCAGATCGCTTCCAATGGCTATTCGCCAAAGGGCTTTCCGATCAAAATCGCATTGACGACAACGGCGATTTGCCGCCGCGAACGCACTGGCCCCATTGCGCCACGCTCATCGTCTGGCTTTTGTCGGTCGGCTGGCTCTTCTATCGAGCCTTCCGGAGCCGCAAGTGGTCGGGCGAGCTTGCCGCGGCGATGACCGTGGGCGAGACGGAAGCACCGATGAACGCGGATGAGAGCAGATCGGACTAATAGTCGAGCGGCAGCAGCCGCGGAGCGGCGGCAGCCAATAGCCAGGGACGTGAGTCCCTGGGAGGAATGTGTTTTCGCGACAGAGTCCCGAAGGGACGGCAGTTGCTGCTGCCGCCGCTTTCGCGGCTGGAACAAGGGGGATGTGCTCCTCTTTCCAGGGACTGACGTCCCTGGCTATTGACTGACGTCCCTTCGGGACTGAAAGAGAGACGCCATATGCAATTCCGCCTGAGCACGCTGTTCCTCCTGTTCGGGAGCGTCACGGCATCGTGCGCAGAGAGCCAGGGACACAGGAGCGTCGGCACGCGGGAGCATCGAGTGTACTCATCACGTTCCGCGTGATGCGATCTTCTGACGCGAGTCGCGGTGGATGCGAACAACCAGGTTCTATTCTGGCTTCACGCGGAGCGTGAAGAGTACGTTACGCGCTTTGCGCGGAGAGCAAAACTTCCGGGAGCTGTTAGCTCCCGGCTATTTCTAATCCCTAATCCCTAATCCCCGAGCCCCGAGTCCCGAGCGCCCGAGCCCCTCTGCTACGCTCCGAACTTCGCGAGGCGTTCGGCGTGAGCGAGGGCCAGCGGCATTAGGTAAATCGCCGGGAAGTGGCCCAGTCCGCCGTGCAGGGCGTGGCCTTCGCCGAAGGCGGTCAGCCCGTCGGGGCGGCAGGTGTCCGAGACCAGGAGCGTGGGCACCGGGTGCCAACTGTGGCTGGCCAGTCGGGCGGGCGTGCTGTGATCGCCGGTGACGACCAACACGGCCGGCTTCAGGGCCGTGATGCGCGGCACGATCGCGTCGAACTGCTCGATCATGCGGACCTTCTCCTGGAAGTTGCCGTCCTCGCCGCGGCTGTCGGTGTACTTGAAGTGGATGAAGAAGAAGTCGTAATCGTTCCACGCCTTCTCGAGCACGTCGATCTCTTCCTGCAGCGTGGTGGGCGTGCCGACGATCGTCATGCCGACCAGTTGGGCCAGGCCCTTGTACATCGGATAGACGGCAATCGCGGCGGCCTTCAGCCCGTAGACTTCCTCGTAGCTCGGGATGGCCGGCGCGGCGGCGAAGCCTCGCATCGTCAGGCCGTTGGCCTTCGGTTGGCCGGCCAGGAGCTTTTCGGCGGCGGCGACGAATTGGGCCGCCACGTCGGCCGTCCGCTGGCTTGCCGCGTCGTGGGCCTTCGGCTTCAGCGGCGGGACGCCGGTCACCTGCGGATCGGTGTCGGCCACGTTGCCGCCGAGGCCTTCGCCGCGGAAGACGACGCAGAAGCGGTGCTCCTTGACTGGCTCGACGAAAATCTCGACGCCGGGCACCTTCACCTGGCGGAGCTTGATGGCCAGCGGGCTGCTCTCCTCGGTCGGGATGCGGCCGGCGCGGCGGTCGCTAATGTTGCCCTGGGCGTCGAGCGTGCAGAAGTTGCAGCGGACGGCGACGTCCTTCGGCCCGAGCTTGAAGCCGACGCCGGTGGCCTCGAGCGCGCCGCGGCCGATCAGGTGCTTGACCGGGTCGTAGCCGAACAGGCCCAGGTGGCCCGGGCCGCTGCCGGGCGTGATGCCGGGGGCGATCGGGTACATGCTTCCCTGGACACCTCGCCGGGCCAAAGCGTCCAGATTGGGGGTCTTGGCCGCCTCCAACTCCGTCGGTCCACCCGGCTCGATCGGCAGTCCGCCAAGCCCGTCGGCCACGAGCATGACGATTTTCGATTTGTTCTGAGTCTTGAGTTGGCGAACCAGGGCTTGAATATCCACAGCGAGGCTCCTTTTTTTTCCAGACGGTGTCGATAGAATGGTTCAACGGTAACACAACAAGGGGGAAGGCGGAAGGGGGAATGGGGAAGCACGAAGCACGAAGCACGAAGCACGAATGACGAAGTTCGTGCTTTGGATTTTGTCATTGTTTCGTCATTCGAGCTTCGTCATTCGTCGTTTTTTCACTGTCCACGATCCATCACTCACTATCCACTGCTTCCATGAAGCCTCTCGAACCAATCGCTTACGACTATTCCGGCCTGATTGTTGGGAAGGATGCGCCGCCGTGCGTAAAGGGGACGGGTCTGGTCGAGGCCGACCTGCGTTGGCTGGCCCCGCGGCTCGAAGGGGCCCGGCGGGAAGTGATGGAGAACCTGCGGACCTACCGTCGCGGGCTGCCGGTGCCGGAGGACTTGCAGCCGATGGACGCCGCGTTCTTCGACCTGCCTGAGCAAATGCTCGACGCCCAGCGGCCGCTGTTGGGGCAGATCATGGCGGCCGGCGATCGGCTGGCCAAGGAGGTCGATCGCGTGCTGGTGATCGGCATCGGCGGGTCGTACATGGGCGCCCGGGCCGTGTTCGACGCCTGCTGCCATCCGTATCACAACGAGATTTCACGCCAACGGCGCGGCGGCCGCCCGCGAATCTACTTCGAGGGCAACAACCTCGACAACGACGCCGTCCAGGGGTTGCTGGACTTGGTCGAGGGGAGCGACGACTGGGGCATCATCGTCATTAGCAAGAGCGGCGGCACGCTCGAGCCGGCCGTCGCGTTCCGCGTCTTCTTCGACGCGCTGCGAAAGGCCTGTGGCGACGATCAGGAAAAACTGCGCCGGCGGATCATCGCCGTCACCGGGCCCTCGGGCCGGCTCCGCGACTTGGCCACGGCGATCGGATGCCACGATGTCCTGCCGATTCCGGACGGCGTCGGCGGGCGGTTCTCCGTCTTAAGCGCGGTCGGGCTGCTGCCGGCCGCCGTGATGGGGCTCGACATCGGCCACCTGTTGGAAGGCGCCGTGGCAATGAACGAGCGGTTCCGCACGGCCGCCGCGGGCGACAATCCGGTCCTGGATTACGCCGGCATCAGCCGGTTGATGGAGACCCGTCGCGGCGCGACGATCCGCGTCCTTTCGACCTGGGGCAAAGGGCTCGAAGGCGTCGGCCTGTGGTACGATCAGTTGCTGGCCGAAAGCCTTGGCAAGAACGGCCTCGGCGCGACGCCGCTGACGGCCGTCAACACCCGCGACCTGCACAGCCGCGGCCAGCAGCATCAGGAGGGCCGCCGCGACAAGCTCATCACGAACCTGGTGGTCGAAAAGACGCATCGCGACTGGATCGCCATCGAGCGGTCCGAGTTCGACCAGGATAATCTCAATTCGCTTTCCGGCAAGACCCTGCCCGAGATGCTGCAGGCCGCCTGCACGGGCACGAACCAGGCGTACGCCGAGGACTATCGGCGGACGGCGACCATTCGGCTCCCGCGGCTCGATGAAGGCTCGCTCGGCCAACTCTTCCAGATGCTGATGCTGGCCACGGTCGTCGAGGGCCGGCTGGTTGGCATCAACCCCTACGGCCAGCCCGGCGTCGAGGCGTATAAGAAGAAGATGACCGCGTTGCTGAGGGAGAAGTAGGGGAGAGGGTGGTTTATAAAGCCGCGACCGGTGGTCGCGGGGTGAGAATGCAATGCGGCGGTCTTCGGATAGCTGATGCGGAAATTCGCGACAAAGCTTGATGAGGATTTTGCACGACGGGAGTTCCCGATCGTGGGTCTCGTTGACGGTTGGTTCTTCCGATGTCGAGAGGTTGCGGTTGGCGGGGTCTATCGGGTTGAGGGAACTGACCTATGGGGCACGAAGGTCAGTGCCGAGGGGACCGATCGCGAAGGATTGCTCCGAGACTGTGCCGAGAGCGCCAGACAGATGAAGGGGCATGTCAAGGAAGTGCTATTCGGCGATTCTGGGTCGTTCCTGCGGTTGGATGGCGATAAACTGATACTGAATGTACTTTGCGGCAGGGCAGGGCAGTGGGGGGTGGAGTTCGCTCTGAACGATTCGGAAAGAGAGCAGTACAAACGTCAGGGCGACTCGTTCATTAAGGAGCTTGCAGAGGCCGTCTACAGGAACCCGAGCGCCTATAAGTCGCGCGCCAAGGGCGCCGCCCGGCATGGGATCCTCCGACGGCTCTTGGCCGGTGCCCGAGAGTGGAGAGGGGAGAGGGGAATAGCCGGGAGCTAACAGCTCCCGGTGAAATCGCTACTAACCTCGCCGGGCTTTGTTCTGCTTCTCCGCGCGCGATCGAGCAGCTCGTAGGTTATGCTTTAGCATAACACCGGCCGAGTGCGGAACGCGTCAGGCTGAAGCAAAACCTACGGTGACTATTCGTACTCTGGAGATTTCCCATGGCAGTTAGTCGTCGATGCGGCCGCCTATCGCTAGCGCTATTCGTTTCGGCTTCACTTGCAGGCTGCTCGCACGTGGCTGCGGGAGGTCCTGATGGGCACTCGCCCAGGTCGGCGTCGGCAAGGTCACATATACGGGTATCGATTTCCGCGAAGACGACCTTCGTCACGGAACCGTTGCGATCCGATGGTTACCCTGATTACATCGCGGGACTGAACCAACGTCGCAGCCGTGGGGTGACCGCGGACAACAATGGCATGGTATTTCTTTGGCAAGCCATCGGACGCGAGGGTTTTCCCAAAGAGGCGACCGACGAATACGCTCGGTGGCTCGGGGTCTCGCCGGCGTCGGAAAAACGCGACTGTTTCGTCGATGCGGAGGAATATGCTAAGGGCCGTCCTGATGCCAAGGAACTTCTGCGAGGCATACCAGAACGTTGGTACGAGGAGTACCGCGCCGCGATTGACTCGCCGTGGTCTGCGGAAGAACTTCCATTCGCGGCCGACTGGCTGGCCGCGAACGAGAGGCCATTGACGCTGCTCGTCGAGGCGTCGAAGCGACCTCGCTGCTGGGAGCCTCTGATTGGACATCGAAAGGAAATTCTGGAGGGCACGGGCGTAGCCGCGGGTGTTGAGAGGGCATTTGACGGCTTGGCGGACTGTGATTTTAGCTTACCTGTTCCGCTCCACACGCGCGGCCTTTGCTTGAAAGCAGGAAATTTGCTTCTTGCGCGCGCGATGTTGCGTGTTGGCGAGGGAAGGAGCCGCGAAGCGTGGAGGGACGTCCTTGTGTATATTCGACTGGCCGAACTGCTCCATCAGTCACCGGAGGTGCTGTTTGTTGAGTGTGATATCGCTGCGTCCATGAGGGCACTGGGATGTTGCGCCGCCCAAAAGCTGCTACATCGGGGAAACCTTTCAGCGGACGAACTGGCGGCTATGCGAAATGACCTTGCTAATCTGCCGAAGTCTTTGCCGCTGCCGGATCATGTCGATAAGGGGGTTCGTGGTATGTGTCTTGATTGGGCTGTAAAGTGTGCTCGCCAAGGCACCCGAAGGCTAAAAGACACCTACGCTTCTAACGAGGATTCCGGCAAGAAGGGTGGCATCGACCCTGTGCTAACGCGGCTTGAAGCCATCGATGATCGGCATATCGATTGGGACGCGGTCCTCCGTTTGGTCAATACCTGGTTCGATCGAAGCGTCGATGCAATGCGTAGACCCACCCACGCCGAGCGTTTGACGAGCTTGAGACAAATCAAGAACGAGACGAACCAAATCATCCACGAGGCGTCAAAAGACCGAGTGAAGGTTTCGAATGAGGCGATCCTTGCGGTCCTCTTTTTCCGCACTAGTCTGCCGGAATCGGCTGCTATGCAAGTGGGATATGATCGTGCGGAAATGTGGTTCGAGTTGACGAAACTGGCATTTGCCTTGGCTCACTACCGTGCCGATCACGGTTCGTACCCGAGGAAGGCCGGAGATCTAGTTCCAAAGTACGTCAATGAGATTGCGAAAGACATTTTCAACGATTCCGACCTGCATTACACTTCCGACGGCAACACCTACTTGTTGTATAGCGTCGGTCCCAATGGCAGGGACGACGGCGGCAAGGGTGTTTTTGGGCAAAGCGATCGCGATGGCCGTACCGATGGCGACGATCTGGCTATCAGGGGCGGATAGGAGCCGGGAGCTAACAGCTCCCGGTGTGTCGGACGCCGATGAGGCAGTGCATCAATGACCACGCGTCGGAATGGAATTGTCTCAGAGCGATTGTCCGATGCGACCAATCGGCCGGTACGGCGCCGTTTTCCTTGGCGATTGTTGCCAGTTCTCGTGCTTTGTCTTGATGGCGGGCTTGCACTTTTGCTCGGCGTGTCGGGATTGATCTTCGTTCCCGCAATCGTGACGGGAAACGTTACAATCGGCGCGCATACTACGCTGGCGAAGACTCTGTTTTGGACACTGGGCCATTTCGCGGCGGCGGCGCACGGATACGTCGCTTTCTACGCAGCCAGGATGATGTGGACGCGGCGATGGACGCGGAGCTTCGCGGCAATGGGAGTCGCGCTGGCGATTCTGGCCGCTGCGCTATTGGTCGCCATCATCGCGCGTTGAAGGACGCTTCGTTGCTTGACAGAGATAGACAGGCTTGCCGGTTACGTTTCGGCTTGTAGGTTATGCTTTGGCCTAATACCCGCCCAGTGCGCGAGGTGTTATGCTGAAGCATAACCTACAGCTGAGGGAGAAGTAGTGGAGAGCAGCAGGATGTCGACAAACACCCCGATCCCCACCACGCCGAACATGCCGAGTGACGACCAGAGGACGACGAACAACAGGAAGAAGGTTCGCAGGGTGAATTGCATCGGGCGGTCGCGGTTCTCCGGGAGCTGTTAGCTCCCGGCTATTGTTGATTCCACAGCGACGTCGCCTGCGTTGCTCATTGCGGCCTTCCTACTCCGCCACGCCCGATAGAGGAGGACGCCGGAGGAGAGGAGCCAGATGGGGAGGGCTGCGAGCCTGTTCCACGTGGAGCGGGAGAATCCCTTCGGATTTAGGACCGGCGCGTCGAGCTTCTTCCAGTCCACCGGATCGGCCGCTCCGACCGTCAGGGCGCCGGAGGGCAGCGCCTTCAACGAGCCGGTGTGGATCCATCGCACGCTGCCGTCGGCGCAAAGGACATGGGCGCGATCGCGGTGCTCGCTTGCCAGGCCCAGCGGCGGCATGACGCCTTTCACCGGCACATTGCACTCGGGCGTTGAGTCGCGAGGCTCGGTCCAGCGAACGCCGCCATGGTTCGCGACCTCGACGACCAAGACCAATTGGTCGGGGCGGAAGCGTTTGT
The DNA here is from genome assembly GCA_039679885.1 of Thermoguttaceae bacterium. Lineage (GTDB taxonomy): Bacteria > Planctomycetota > Planctomycetia > Pirellulales > Thermoguttaceae > JAJFUI01. Next base: position 11,842 of record JBDKUC010000040.1, read on the forward strand.
CGGAATCGGCTCCGATGTTCTCGGTCCATGCTGTGCCTGCGCCCGTGAGGGCGAAGTACGTCGTCTCTCCGCCGAACCGGTCGCCCGACGTTGGGCAAGCGAACACTTGCGGCGTCTCGCCGATGACCTGAAGGTTCTTCACGCTGTCCCACGGCTGATCGAAGTCGTACTGCGGTTGCGGCTTCGTTTCGCCGAGATAGGGGACAAGAGCGGTTCGCCAACTGTGTATCGGCTTGCCAGCGGCGTCGGTGATGCACACGGGCGGGTAGCGGCCGTGTTCGGCGCGGTACGCCCGCAGGGCTGTGGCGATCCGGTCAAGGTTCTGAACGCAATGCGCGAGGCGAGCGACCTCGCGGCTCTGCGATTGCGCGGGAAGAAGGAGCGCGATCAATACGCCCAGGATAACGATCGATATCACGATCTCCTGACGCTTAAAGAACCGGAAGCTGACGGCAAGCACGACGACGACCAGGAAGGCGACGATCCCGAGGGGGTCGAATAGCGCCAGCGAGGTCCAGAGAACCACGAAGAGTAGAAAGAGCGTTTGGAGGGTGAATTGCATGGGCGGTCGGCTCCCCCGGCGGCTGTTAGCCGCCGGCTATTTGCGAAGCCGCAAGCGGCTCGCGCATGAACGAAAGTCGCTCGCTTGCTCCAATCCCCGATCCCTAGCCCCTAGCGCGTAGGTTATGCTTTAGCATAACACCGATTCGGCGACCTTAAGCGTTGTTATGCTGAAGCATAACCTACACCCTGTTAGCTCCCGGCCATTTCGGGTTCTCTTTCTCCAAGACCTAAGTCCCAAGACTCAAGACCTTGTTACGCCGTGATGCCTTTCGTCAGGGCCATGAAGGCCGTTTCGAGGTTCAGCTCGTCTTCCTTGAAGAGCCGCAGCTTGTGGCCGGCCTCGATCAGCACGGTGGGCAGTTCGCTGTAGTCGATGACGCCTTCGGCCAGCGTGACGGCGATCTGGCTGTCGACCAGCTCGACCTTCTCGACCAGCGAGCTTTGCTCCAAGAGTTTGGCGGCCGGCTCCTGCTGGCCGACGACCGCGACGTTCAAGAGCGTCCGCTGGCGGACCTGCTTCATCACGTCGGAAACTTCGGCGCAGACGAGCAGTTCCCCCTTCTCGATGATGCCGACCTTGTTGCAGATGTCGGCCAGTTCGGGCAGGATGTGGCTTGAAACCATGATGGTCTTGCCCATCTTGCGAAGCTCCTTCAGCAGCCCGCGAATCTCGATTCTCGCCCGGGGGTCGAGCCCGCTGGCCGGCTCGTCCAAGAGGAGGACCTTCGGGTCGTGCAAGAGGACGCGGGCGAGGCCGAGCCGCTGCGTCATGCCGCGCGAAAGGCTCGTGACGAACGCGTCGCGTTTATAGCCCAAATCGACCAATTCGAGCACCTCGTCGCAGATCTTCCGCCGCGCCGGGCCTTTGATCCGATAGGCGGCGGCGAAGAACTCGAGGTACTCGATCACCTTCATGTCGTCGTAGACGCCGAAGAAGTCGGGCATGTAGCCGATGACGCGGCGGATTTCCTTCGGCTGCGTGTAGATCGAGTAGCCGCAGACGCTTGCCTCGCCGTAGGTCGGCTGCAGGAGGGTCGCCAGGATGCGCATCGTCGTCGTCTTGCCGGAACCGTTGGGGCCGATGTAGCCGAACAAATCTCCCTCGGCCAGCTCGAGCGTGAGGTGATTGATGGCGTGCAGGTTCCCATAGGTCTTGGTGAGGTCTTGCGTTTTAATCATGGCGGACGCGTGGCTGGGAGGCTCGGGGCGAGGGGCTAGGGACGAGGGACGAGGGGTCAGAGGCTCGGGGCTTGGCCAAATCCCTAGTCCCTAGCCCCTAGTCCCCAGCCTCTCATTCCGAATCCCTAGCCTCTTTCTTCACAGGGAAAATGAACCGATAAAGAGTCCGATGTTGATCCTTGGCGCTGCCGAGCGGCTGGTCGCCGCGGAGCAGCGTGGCGCCCAGCTTGGACGCCGCGTCGTCGGGGACCCGAGCGATGAGGATCGCCCGATCGCCCTTGAGCAAATCGCTCAGGTCGACGAACTGTTGATAGTCGTTGGTGATGCCGGTGTATCGCCGTCCACCGGCCGCCTCGTAGAACATCATCTTGCCGAGGACGTAGGCCGGATCGGTGTTCGACTGGTCGTAGGGCGTGGCCTCCTGATGATACTTTTCCGTGTCGCCAGCGGCGTTGAACACAGTTTTCCAGCCGGTCAGCCAGGTCTTCAGCTCGCTCCGTTTGAGCATGGCGCCGACGCGGGTCGATTCGCCCGGTTCGAGCTTTCCATGGGTGCGCGTGTCGAGTTCGTACACCCAGCGGCCATGGGCCAACATGCAATCGTGCAGCGCGAATGGCAGGGTGTTGGTGATTGAGCCCGAGAGAAGCTGTTCGGACTCGGCCAGTTCGGCGGCGGGGCAGGCCGTCGTCGGCGCCTCCCAACGTGCGGTCAGGCTTTTCGTAGACCAAACCTGGATGGGCACGCCCTGCAGCGCGTCGAGGTTCGGCGTGTATTGGTACTGGTCGATGCCCAACATGGAGCCGGTGGCCGGCGAGTTCATGCCGCCCATGCCTCGGCCCGAAAGCCCCAGCCAGGCCATCCAGACGCGGGCGTTGGCCGGCGGCTGGCCGTCCGGCTGGTGCGGCCGAACGGTGAGGTCGAAGGACTCCATGCGCGGGCTGAAGATGTTCAGCCACGTCGCGCCGCGGAGCCGTCCGCTGGCCGCATCGACGTCGACCAGATCGACCTGGTTGACGCGCAGTTGGTCGCCCTTGAGCCGGTAAGCCAGCAGATAGGCCGCCACGCTGACAACGATCACGATGGCCGGAAACGTGAGCCAGGTCCATTCCATCCGGCGGACCACCTTGCGGAGGAAGAAGTAGTCGCCCGGCCCAATCAGTAGAATGTAAAGGACGATCAGGCCGGCGACGACCCAGAACGGCACCAACCGGACGCCGGTGAAGCGATCCAGGGCGCTCCGCAACTGGCCGGCCAGGTCCTGGTAGCCCTGGTGCATGACGGATTGATTCGAGGTCGATTCCTCGGCGGCGGCCGGAGCGAGATTCAGCAGTTTGGCGACCAGCAGCGGGCGGTCTTTCCAGCGGCTCAACGGCGGCTGGTCGAGATCGGCCGCGACGAAGATGATCTGGCCAAAGCCGCGGACGGTTCGGATCACGAGCGGAACTTCGGACTCGCGGGCCTCAATGACGCCTGCAATGCCGCTGAGCCGAGGAATTCGCATGGCTTGCGCCCGCTGGCCGGGCGGCGTGACGCCGGTGCGGCTGCTGGCATAGGTTTCGAGCGCGCCGGTCTGCCGCAGCGAGACCATCTTCTCGAATTGCCCCGGCGAAAACTGGGTCAACGGTTGCCCGGGCGCCAGCACCTGGTCGGCCTGCGAACCGACGCAGAGCACTAGCCGGCCGCCCATGCGGATCCAGTCGTCGAGGGCCTTGAGTCGTGCGTTGTCGGTCGTCAGCTTGCGGTAGAGCTCGGGGTGGCTCGTCGAAAGCACGACGGCGTGGACGCCCTCGTACGCGCACCCGTTGACCGGCAGTTGCTCGATGTCGGTCACGCGGGCGGCCACCGGCCGATCGTCGGACTCCGACGTGGTGAGCTTGAGCGATTCGTCGACGCCCAGGGTGGAAGGGCCGACCGCCACGATGAGATCGTTGCCCTCGAGCGCAGAAAGGAAGTGCTCGTCATCGACCTGGAGCGAACAGCCGAAGTTC
>JBDKUC010000188.1:0-3995 GCA_039679885.1 Thermoguttaceae bacterium
CAGCCGCAACTGTTCGTCGCCGGGCTGCTGCTGGTCATTGTCGGCGCGCTGGTCGGGTTTCTCTGGCACAACCGCCCGCCGGCCCGGCTGTTCATGGGCGACGCCGGCAGCTACCTGATCGGATACCTGCTGGCGATGGCCACGCTGACCGGCACGTTCGCCGGCGGTCGGATGCCGCCCTGGGCGGTCCTCGGGCCGCTGTGCGTGCTAGCCGTCCCGCTTTACGACACGGCCACCGTCGTGCTGATTCGGCTCCGCAGCGGCCGGAGCCCCTTCGTGGGCGACAAGAGCCACTTCTCGCACCGGCTGGTCGAACTCGGGCTGAGCAAGCCGCGGGCCGTGTTGACGATCTACCTGACCACGGCCACCTGCGGGCTCGGCGCCCTGCTGCTGCACGAGGTCGACGCCTGCGGCGCCGTGGTCGTCGGGCTCATGGTCGTTTGCACGCTGGCGCTGGTCGCCATCCTCGAAACCGTCGGCCGCCGAAGACCGTGAACGATGCAATTCAACGTTGGCAACACACTAGAGGAACAGCCGGGGGCTAAGGACGCGTAAAGAAATTAGTTGTATTAGTTGTCAAATTCGGGTGGCACGCCCTGAAAGGGCGTGACGCATCTTGCGCGGCAGTTTGCCGCTCTACCACGCCCTTTCAGGGCGTGCCACCCATTAGAACTCCATCAGGTTATTCTTCGACGCCCGCTAACAGCCGCCGAGCGCACGATGACACGCCGTGAACGGAAACACGTGGCGAAGCCGAAAGCGGCGTCCGCGCGACCGCCGGTCGCGGCTTTGTCGTCCGCGCGACCGCCAATCGCGGCTTTATGCACACAGTCGGCATCGCTCCGCGCCTGGCTCCTCGGCGGGATGACCGCGCTGTGGGTCGCACGACCGCTGTTTCCCAGCGAAGCGGCGGCAACTGGCGACGGGCTGACGGTCGTCATGCTCTGGATCGCCCTGGCCGTCTTCTGGATGCTCGGCGCGATCGGACGGCCGTCGGACAAAGGGGACAGCGCCCATTTGCCGGAACGGTCCAAAGGGTGCTTCGCACAAATGGGGAGTTTCCCCTTTTTCCGCTTCGGGGCGACCGACGCTGCGGTGCTGGCACTGATGCTCTGCTTCACCGCCGCGACGCTCTGGGCGGTCGCGCATGGCAGCCCCCGGCCGGCCATCAATGTGCTCTGGGAGTGGCTCGGCATGGGGTTGAGCTTCTTCCTCGCCCGGCAGTTGATCTCGACGCCGCGCGAAGCCCGGGCGGTGGTCGCCGTGATGGTTGCCCTGGCTGTCGGCATCTCGGCCTATGCGATCTACAAATGGGCCTACGTGATGCCGCAGGACCTGGCCACCTACGACGCAAATCCCGACAAGGCGTTGCGCGAGGCGGGGCTCTCGCTCGCGCCCGGCTCGCCGGAGCGAAAGCTCTTCCGCGACCGCTTGGCGAGCAACCTGCCGGATGGGACGTTCGCCCTGAGCAACTCGCTGGCCGCGTTCGTCGCAACCTGGCTCGTCATTGCGGCCGGCATCGCGTGGTCGTCGCTCAAAACGGGACCCCGATTGGCAGTTGGGCGTCTGAGAGAACTGTTCACAGTCGGGTGGCACGCCCTGAAAGGGCGTGAGCGCGATGCTAGTCACGACTCGGCGGGATCCACGCCCTTTCAGGGCGTGCCACCCTGGGCGCGCTCTAGCAGGACGTTCCTCCATGACTCCTTCACGGCGGCGATCTGCCTTGTGCCACTAGGCATCTGCCTGGCAATCACAAAAAGCCGGAGCGGTTGCATCGCGGCCGCCGTCGGATTGGTCGGCGTCTGGATGCTGAGCGGCCGGCGACGTTTCCACTGGGGATGGCGGGCGTCCGCTCTTGCCGGGCTCCTGCTGGCGACAGTGGTTGCCCTGGCGGCCGTCTTTCCCCAGCCGCTCGCCTTGGCCTCGAAGTCGCTCGGCTACCGCGTGCAGTACTGGCAATCGAGCCTCAAGATGATCGCCGACCACCCGTGGCTCGGCTGCGGGCCGGGCAATTTCCAGAACGCCTACACGCAATACAAACTGCCCGAGGCGAGCGAAGAGGTCGCCGATCCGCATAACTTCCTGCTCGAAATCTGGTCCACCGCCGGAACCCTGGCCGCGTTGGCGTTCTTGGCCGTGCTCATCTGCTTCGCATGGCGGCGTGGAGAGAGGGGAGAGGGGAGAGCGGAACGGGAAGACGCACGAGGGCTGAGCACTTCCGTGCCCAGTAGCACGGGCGCGAAATCCGAAGCCCGAAATCCCAAATCCGAAATCCCCAATCCTTCCTGCGACGCCTGGCCCTTCGTGCTGGCGGGCGGCGGAGTCGGATTCTTGCTCTCGTGGCCCTTGGGGGCGATCAGCGCCGCGCCGCCGGGGATCACGCCGATCGCGATTGGCCTGCCGCTGGCCGCCGCGACGGTGGTTCTGCTGTCTGGCTGGATCCGCGACGGCGAGATGCCTGGCTGGCTGCCGGCCCTCGGCGTCACGGTGATGCTCGTCGATCTTTTGACGACCGGAGGCATCGGCTTCTCGGGCGTCGCCGGGACGCTCTGGCTGCTGCTCTGCCTGGGGCTTCAAGGCCGTGGGCGGCGGACGTTCCGCGGCTGGACCGCCTGGGCCGGGCTTGGCGCGGCGGTCGCCTTGGCCTGGGCCTGTTATCTGACGGCCTACAATCCGGTGCTCACTTGCCAGGCCCACCTGCGAAAGGCCGATCGCAAGGCGGCCGCGGGGCTGAACGCCGACAGGCTGAGCGAACTCAAGGCCGCGGTCACCGCCGATCCGCTCTCGGCCGAGCCGTGGCAGCAACTGACGTCCGTCTGGTTCTCCGTTTGGTGGCTTGAGCCGAGCCCCGAGGCGCTGAAGCTCCTGCAGCGTGCTGACGAGAACGCCCTGCGGCTCCTGCCCAACTCGGCCGCCGTCTGGTTGGCGTCCGGCGACTGGCAGTTTCAAGCGGCCGGGCGGAAGGACGACGACGGGAAGGCCGCGTGGCCTGAGGCGATCCGCGGCGCGGTGGCGGCCTACCGCCAGGCCGTCGCTCTCTATCCCAACAGCGCGATCCACCATGCGAAGCTGGCCGAGGCCTATCGCGCGGCTGGCGATCGGTCGGCCTTCCGCCGCGAAGCCGAGGCCGCCCTGCGGCTGGACCGGCTCACCCCCCACGCCGACAAGAAGCTCCCGGCCGACCTCCGCAGCCGTCTGCGGGAGCCGTAGGTTATGCTTTAGCCTGGCGCGGCGCAGCCGCAACCGAGAGATGAACAGCAGGGAACAGAGAAAACGGAGGGGATTAGCAGCTTCTCTGTTCTCTCCGTTTCCTCCTGTTCATGTCGGTTTGGCAAGTACTATTCCCTGTGGCATCGCGCGGCATGACCCGATAAAATAATCCTGGTCGTATGAAAGTCACGCTATTCTCACTGTTGATCGTGCTGCTGGGGCTCGCCTTCGGCGTAGGCGTGTCGATGTTGCAGACACCGAAGGCGCCCTTGCCGGTCGATTCGAGTCGACGCGCCGGGTTCGCCGACGCGCATGGGGTGGACCGCGATCGACCGGCGCTCAAGGCCGGCGGCTCGCCGAAGGTCGTCGTCAAGGAAAAGGAATACCACTTCGGCACGCTCGACATCGCGGCCAAGGGGAGCCACGATTTCGTCTTCCGCAACGCGGGCGACGCTCCGCTGAAGCTTGCCTCGGCCGGAACCTCCTGCCGCTGCACGGTCAGCGAGTTGAGCAGCCATCCGATTCCGCCGGGCGAATCGGGCAAAGTGACCGTCAGTTGGAAGCCGATCGACAACGTCGGGCCCTACGAACAGACGGCCACGATCTTGACCAACGATCCGGAACAACCGCGGATCGAGCTGACGATTACCGGCCGCGTGACCGCCGCCCTCCAGTTGCTCCCCTCTGAGCTGGTGCTGAACGGAGCCGACAGCAGCGAGGGCGTGAGCGGCACGGCACGGCTCGTCTGCTACCTCAAGGAGCCGTTCGAGATTCGGGGCCATGAA
>JBDKUC010000464.1:0-2344 GCA_039679885.1 Thermoguttaceae bacterium
ATCGCCGGATCGACCAGTTGATTAAAGCAGTGGAAGAGCTGAAGTCTGGCCCCGGGCAGCAGGCCTCGCCCGAGCCGCACGAAGACAAGTAGCGACCTGCCACCGCAGTTCCCGCTGCGGGCCGAGAGGGGCGGTGTCGAAGAACCGATGCCGCCCCTCGACGGTTTTCAAGACTTCGGCAGGTCCGAACGGTAAAAGATCGACCAGAAGATCGCGGCGGCGGCCGCCCCAACGCAATAGCACAACACGTCGCCTGGATCGGCCACGGCCGGAATCGACCACTCCCGTCTGGAGGGAATTAGGACCTCGAACAGGAACGACCAAGCAATCAACGGAATGACGATCTCAATCGCCTCCGGGGGGAAATCGTGCCGCCTGAGACGCAGCCGCCGGTGGGCCCAGAGAATAATGGGAACCCAGAACGGAATGCAGATCAAGTCATTAAGGTACGACCGGAGGAATAAGGTACTCAGGTCAAGGCATTTCATGCACCGATGGACCCAGTAAACGCCGAAGCAGGCCAAGAACAGCGGGTCCTTCAGGTAGCGGAAAGGCACGGCTCAATGACCCGATTGTGCGGTGAGACAGTATATGGCCGAGAGAAACACGGCGACTACTACCGCAGAAACGGTCACAGTGGCGGCAGTTCCGAACGCCTTCAGATTTGAGACCTGTCTTCCCTGGCTCGGCCGTGCGCGCACATACCAAATCAAAGCCGCGGAACAGCTCGCCACAATCGCAACGGAAATCAGAGTACGGCTCGCTTCAGTCTCGAATAGGAATTGAGATAAGCTCGGGGTTGGCCAATTCATGACATGCCCGTCGTACTGTATCTCTGCGTCAAGTCCTGTTCCGCCTGGCTTACCGGTCCTGCCGAGGCTAAACAGCTGGAAGCCATTGCCGGTTTGTTGGTACTGATAGGGATTGCCCCACGGGTCCGTAAACGTCTGCTCAATTACTTCGGCCGAGGCCCCCTTTTTCCGGAACGATTCTTTAATCGCTTCTAGCGAGCTTGGGTAGCCATTCCTTGGGGCAGATTCCAGCAGATTTCCCGCAATCCATCGCATATTGTGGGTTCTGTAGACAACACGTGTTCCAAACGTCATCTCGGGCTTACCGCTCATGGAAAGCCAAGCGCTCAGGCAGGTGAGCACGAAAATCAAAGAAGCCGTTGCTAAAGCCACGACGGGGCGCAGCATCCGAAAGCCTTTCTCGTGTCGAGCGAATTAAGACCCCTGCTTGATAACGCTGAGCACGTTCACCTGCGCATGGGCCAACAAGCGAGTCGAAATTCCACGCACGCCCGATCTAGAGCAGGCTTTCGAGCAGCAGCCGAATCTTGCGCATCTCGGTGAGTTGGTCGACGTCAGGGTTCGGAGAAATGTCGACACAAAGCGCGCGGTCGTAACGAACCTTGTTCAGTTGATTGACCAGGCGGCCGTACTCGATGTCACCCTGGCCGACGCGGACCTGCAACTGGTCTTTGGTCGTATCTCGCAGGCGAACGTGATAGACGTGCTTCATGAGGTGGTCGTAGTCGACGCCGCCGCGAGGCCCGTAGACGTAGTGGCTTGGATCGAGCGTGATGCCCAGCCCCTTGACGGTGCTGCACATGCCGGCGGCCGTGTCGGGGGTTTCGGTCATCCGCCCCACCTCGGTCAACAGCCCCACGCGGACGCCCTCGCGTGCGGCCAGCGCCACCATTGCCCGAAGCCGCTCGACCTCAGCGTTGAAAGGCGTGCCCAACTCGCCCGACCGGACGGTGATCGTGACCACCTTGATCGCCTTGGCCAGGCGGCAGCAAGCGGCGAACTGTTGATAGTATTCCGGCTCGGGGGCCTCGATGTCGACGCTCAGCGCCACCGGCGTGAGGCGGTGCGTCTGGCGGCAGGCCGTCAACGCCGCGTCCGGGTCGGCCAGGACGGCCGACGGCTTCAAGTGTCCGTCGCGCTCGTGGATCATGATCTCCACACAGGTGTACTCCAACTCGCCGAGCTGCAGCAACGCAGCCTCCAGGGGCAACTGCGGGAAACATCGGCTCGAAGCGGCGACAAACATACACGACTCCTTTCAGGCTCGAAACTGCGGCACGAAGCGGCGACAAACCACCACGTGGGCGGCGCGATTCTGCGGTCGCGGCTTCGTGCAGGCCCTAGCTTACCGTCAGTGGCCACTTTTTGGCAACAGCGGTCCGCGCTCATCCATGGTCGCACACTCCCTCAGGACGACTGCAAAGTTGTTCGTAGTTCCGGCTTTTGCCGGTCATTTGCCGCCTAAAGGCGGAACTACGAACGCCTGCAACGGACTTTGCAGTCCGCCTGCACACTCCCTGGGACAGATTGCT
>JBDKUC010000370.1:0-2922 GCA_039679885.1 Thermoguttaceae bacterium
TCGGCCTGCCAGTCGGAGGGAGAAGGGGATGCTGCCGCCAGAATGATGCAGCGCATGGCGTGGGCGGCTTCTTCATCGCCTTGCCCCTCCAGCGTATCCGCCGCCTCCGCAATGTCATCGGGGTCGACGGCTTCCGCCTTTATCATCTGGACCAGAAAGGCGGAAAGCATACGCTCGGATAGATCGGCCATGGCCGGATGATAGCCCTAAGCCAGCACCCGCGCAACGCAGTTGAGCAAGCAGTGCCAAGCATCGGCTTCCGCCCCGTCTCGCATCGACATGCGGGATGAGACCACGACCTTGAAAATGCGTCCGTCATCATCGCTGAAACGGTTGCGATGCACGACACCATGCACCGCCGAAATGATCCGGTTGGCATAGTCGGAGGCTGTTTCCAGCTTAGCGCCCGATGCTGACAGCCGCGCCTTGGCAAAAGCATGGATCATGAAGCTGGTCGTGCTGCTTCCAGCGGCCCCGGAAAGCGAGAACGGGACAGTCGAAGGTCCATCCCAGCGCACGAACGGGAATTCCGGACTAGGCGGCACGTCATCGCCATATATCCGGGCAGCCGGGACAATGGCTGTCAGCGTCGAATCGGCCTTGAACGCGGCGAGGATGATCCTGCGCGTTTCGATAATCACGACTTGCTCCTTTTGACGACGCGGGCGACAGCCTGGCGCACCAGTTGCTCAACTTCCTTCATCTTGGCGTCGCGCGATGGCCGCATGAACGGGCGCGCAGCCATCTTGCTGGTGCCAAACTCCAGCGCAGCCGAATAGGGCGCGTTGCTGCTGACCTCCACGACCAGCGGCGCAACCTGCGTCGTCTCGATGTTGTTGGCCAGAACGCCGGTATCCTGATTGGGATATTCGCCGGGCGCGGATGGAGTATGGTTCTTGCCCGAAACCGACCCGCTGCTGATGCCGATCTGCGCCTCGACTTGTATCCGCTCGCCAGCCGCAAACAGCGCCGCGCCGACCTCGCGCACCATGGCGGGGCCAGACAGCTTCTTGAGCCTTGCGATATGCGCCTTGGCTCCGATCATCCCGCTCTTAGCCACCGGGACGCCCCGCCAGATCGAACCCGGCCGCCGCAGTATCGCGGGAAACGCTATCGATCATCCAGACGCCAGCAAATGGCCCCTCCAGCACCTCGATGCTGTCATCCGTCGTGATCCCGCCCTCCAGCGTGTCGGCCAGAACGATGATGCGCCGGGTCTGTTCGGTATAGCCCTCTGCCACGCGCATGGCCTCCGTCGCTATATCGACCTGCGCCTGACAGGCCCGGCGCGTCGGCTCATCATCGCCGGGGACGATCGATCCGCCAGCGTCATAGACGATTTCCGGCTGCGTGATGATTTCGGCCGACCAGAACGGCGCGCCGAATGCCGACGAAAATGCCTGCCCGATCTCGGCAAAGGCCGCCGCCATATCCATCAGCAGCAACTCCCATAGGTTCCCGCCGCCAGTATCGGCCCGCCGAACAACCTGCGCTGGATCGCGGCAAACTGCTGGCCGTAGACCGTTGCGTTAAGCCCACCCTTGGCGCGCTGGGCGGCAACCTGATCCGATATGCTGGCCTGGAATGTGCCGGATTTGAAGCTGGTGGCCCCGCTCGTCGCGATAGTTCCGGCCGCGCCCATGCCTATGCCCAGAAGCGCCAGATAGTGCGCTGTCAGCAGTTCTGTCGCGTCCTGCTGTTCGGCTCCATAGCTATCGGTGACACGCGCCTCGGCCTTGCCAGCCCATGCCGCATAAGGTGTTTCTTCAAGCGCAGAGAAGGCAGGATAGGTCGCCTTGAAATCCGCGAGCGAGAGGCGGGCGTAGGTCATGCCAGCGCCTCGATCAGCTTGGCGCGGCCTGTCCTGTGGTGCGGGCGCTTGCCGGTGCGCTGCTCGATCAGGTCGCGCAGTTCGTCGTCGGAGAGGGTGGAAAGGTCATCGGAGGCGCTTTGCTGCCCCCCATTATCGTCGCCAACTGGCGCAAACCATTCAGCAACGTCGCCTGCCTCGCGCGCGTCAACGTCATCGACCGTATCACCGGGGGAAACCATGACCAGCGAGCCGCCAACATAGACGCCGCGCGGGCCGGGGCTGGTGTTCTTCAACTTCATCGTTTGCACTCCTGACAAAACAGGGGCGGCAATCCGGTCCCCCGAACGCCGCCCCATGCTCCCCCGTTGAACGGCGACTTAGAATCTGTCCCGATAGGCCATGCCCTTGGGAAGGCGGATTTCAGTGCCGCCGACATTCATGATCCCGCCGACTTCATAGGTCAGGCTCGACTTCTGGAAAGGCGGCAGGAAGGTGTGCGGGCCGGGCAGGTGGAACTTGATGACCTGAGGGTTGTTCGCATAGGCGACCATGCGGGTGGAATCCCCCGTGCCAGCCGTTTCCAGCGCGCGGCTTTTCAGGATGGTGAGGGATTCGCCGGCAAGGTTGTTGGCCTGGAGGAACGACAGGATCGTGGCGTTGGTATCGCCTACGCGGGTCGTCGCGATGTAATTGTAGGCCGACGTGGGCAGAACCAGAGTGTCGGCCACCATAGTTTCGCCAGAGCCGGTTTCAACTGCGGTCAGGGCGGCATTGATGTCGCGCAGAATCTGATCGACGGTCTTGGCCGACCAGAGCCGCGACGAGCCGGTGCCATCGGCGGCGACCTGCGCGCTGGGCACGTTGGCGTCGTTGGTGAACCCGGTCCATCCCTTTTCGGAGACGGCGGCGGGGGTCTTGCCGGTCATGGCGATGCCATAGATGAAGCGGTCTGCGGCCATGCCTGCCGCCATCGCCTTGTCGGACGACAGGGAACGGCCCAGCTTCGCCGCGCGCTGCATTTCCTGCGTATTCCATTCATAGCCGATGGCGGCCAGATGGAAATTGCGGGTAGCCTGCGCCATCTTGGTGCTGGCATAGGGCATGTCGAA
>JBDKUC010000288.1:0-1785 GCA_039679885.1 Thermoguttaceae bacterium
GCCCTGGGGTTGGTCAAGTGGGCCGCAGCCTGCGTCAACCGTGACCTGGGGTTGTTCGCCCAGACGGTGGTTGCTTCCGACCACGCGACGGCTTCCGCGCACGAAGACGTGCGTGCGAGCACGCACCCTACGGGCCTGACCGATCAACAAATCGACGCCTTGCTGGCCGCCTGCCGCGAGGTGGCCGAGGGGCAGTTCGACGCCGAGTTTCCCGTCGATGTCTTCCAGACCGGCTCCGGCACGTCGAGCAACATGAACGCCAATGAGGTGATCGCTCGGCGGGCGGGGGAGCTCTCAGCGGCACGCAACTCAGCGTGCCCGCAAGCAACGAACGAGGGCTGGGCACTTCAGTGCCCAGTCGGAAACGTCGAGAAGTCAGGGACTCGACGCTTCCATCCGAACGATCACGTCAACTTGGGCCAAAGCAGCAACGACGTGTTCCCGACCGCGATCCACGTGGCGGTCGCTCGGGTGATTCGGGAGCAGTTGATTCCGACGCTCGAGCAATGCGGCAGCGCGCTTGCAGAGAAAGCCGCCGCGTGGCAAGACATTCTCAAGATCGGCCGCACGCATCTGGCCGACGCGGTGCCGATGACCCTGGGGCAGGAGTTCAGCGGCTTCGCTCGGCAAATCGAGCGGTCCGTTCGCCGGGCGGGCCTGGCCCTGGACGCGATCGTGGAACTGCCGATCGGCGGGACGGCCGTCGGCACCGGCATCAACACGAACGCTGAGTTCGGCCGCCGCGTCTGCGAGGTTCTCGCTCGCGAGACGGGCGTCGCGTTTGTCGAGGCGGCGAACCACTTCGAGGCCAACGCCCAACGCGACGCGCTTGTCGAGTGCCACGGCCAGTTGCGGACCATCGCCGCGACGCTGTTCAACGTGGCCAACAACATCCGCTGGCTAGCCTCCGGCCCCCGCTGCGGCTTCCACGAAGTGACACTGCCAGATCGCCAGCCAGGCAGCTCGATCATGCCGGGCAAGGTCAATCCCGTGCTCTGCGAGAGCCTGATGCAAGTCGCCGCCCGGGTGTTGGGCAACGATCAAACGATCACTTTCTGCGGGGCCGCCGGCGGGCAGTTCCAGATCAACGTGATGATGCCCGTCATGGCCGACGCGGTGTTGGAAAGCGTCCGGTTGATGGCTGCCGCGACTCGGGCGTTCACCGAGCTTTGCCTCAAGGAGATGCGACCGAATCGCGAGGCCTGCGAGGCGGCGGTCGAGCGGAGCCTGGCGATGGTCACCGCCTTGAACCCGTTGATCGGCTACGAGCGTGCCGCGGCGTTGGCGAAAGAGGCCTTTGCGACGGGCCGAACGATCCGCGAGCTATGCCGCGAGAAGAACCTCCTGCCGCCCGAGCAACTCGACGCGGCCCTCGATCCCAGGCGGATGACGCGGGCGAAAGAGGGGAGAGGGTAGAGTGGAGAGGGAAGAGGCGAAGAACGACGCCATGTTTGACGCCTTGTTCCCGCGGTCCTCCGGGGAACACGCTGGTCGCGACGCTCCGCGTCGCCGGTGTATCCATCAGGGCATGTCATTCTTGGGCAACCGCTAGGATGTGATAGATTTGCGTTCAATGGCCCAAGACGAAACCTTGAAATCAGGCGACATCGGGGTACCATCAACAGTCGTAAGACGCACGGAGGCGACCTCCGGCTGTGGACTGGCCGCGTGGGGATTGAGAGCAGGACATTCGGCGACTCATGGCGAGATGACGGCAATGGATCCGAGTGAGGTCAAGCTGTTCACGATTGGTTTTGCTGGAAAGAACGCGAGAACGTTCTTCGG
>JBDKUC010000202.1:0-8210 GCA_039679885.1 Thermoguttaceae bacterium
GCCGTCAGCGTTACGGCCATTGTCGCCGTCGCGATTCTCCTCGTCTGCGCACATCATCAGACGTCCATCTGGCGCGACAATGAGACGCTGTGGCGACACACGTTGGATTGCACGGAAAACAACATCATCGCCCACATCAACCTCGGCAATGCGCTGAGCGATCAGAAGGAGTATGCGAAAGCCACGGACGAGTATCGCGCGGCGTTGGCGATCGATCCAAGCAGTTCCGAGGCATTGAACAATCTGGGGCGATTGCTGTTCGCTCAGGGCCGAGACGGGCCCACCTCCGCCCGGCAAGCCTCTTGGGAAGAAGGCCTGCGGTACTTTGGCCAAGCAGTGCAGATGAGGCCGGAGCAGGCCGAGCGGCACTATCGGTTCGCCGACGCTTTGGCCAGCACCGGCCGCCTCGACGCGGCTGTCGCCGAGTACGGAGAAGCAATTCGCATCGACCCCGATCTGGCCGACGCGGAGAACGGCCTGGGCAAGACGCTTTCCGACCTGGGCCGCCCCGAACAGGCGATCGCCCACTACCGAGCCGCGCTGCGAATCGCGCCCGAGCATGCCGAGGCCCACTATAATTTGGCGATCGCCTTGAGCCAGTGCCGGCGTTTTACAGAGGCGATCGCCGAGTCGCGCGAGGCCATCCGCCTGAAACCGGACGACGCAGAGGCTCATAACAACCTCGGCCTGGCGTTGGCTGGCGCCGGCCGGCTGTCGGAAGCGATGACCGAATACCGCGAGGCGGCCCGCATCAACCCCGATTGCATTCAGGCGCTCGGCAACCTGGCCGCCGCCTATGTCGGGGTTGGGCGGCGCTCCGACGCGATTGAAACGCTTCGCACGGCACTCAAGCGGGCAACCGAGCAGCGCGATCGGGAAATGATTAGCGTGCTGCGAGCTCGACTATCCCAGTATGAAGCAGCGAGCCCCAGCCGCTGATCGCAGGGCCGCAGGCGTGTGACGTCACAGCTTAGAGTGTTCGACGTTTCGTGTCTGATGTCCTTTGCGTGGTGAGAATGGGCACTAGCGTCGTCGCGGTTTCCGCTGGGCTTTCACCGAGGCATCGCGGCTCTTTTCCAAGCGGCTCAGCAGGTCGTCGGCCGTGTAGACGCGGCCCGTTGCGGCATTGAAGTCGCCGGCGCCTGGGGCGTTGGACAGCATGTCGCCCATGGTGCGGCCGCCCGGCGTCGTCGTCATGTACTGAAGCATCTTGTAGCCGTCCGGCCCGCGGATCAGGTCGCGGACGGTTTGCTCCCCGTGGGGTAGGCGGGCGATGCGGTCCAGGCGGTCGTAAGCGTCGGGATATTCCGCGATTTGCCGCATGAAGCGGCGGCCGTCTGGCGTGCGGAGTTGCGTCGCGAGGAAGCTGTTCTCGGCGGGGATGTCCGCGAGAAGTTGCTTTTCGTCGGGCAGCGGCAGCCCCAGCTTCTTCAGCTTTGCCAACAGCGGGCCGGCGGCCTCGCGCGTAATCAGGTCGCCGGGTCGATAATCACGTTGAGCCTGAAAATGTCGCAAGACGGTCTGTCGCACGACCGAAAATTCAGGGACCGGCCGGTCGGCGGTCCAGCCCGACGTGGCTCCGCCGAGGAGGGCAAGAACGGCGAGAAGGCGGCCTAGGAGAGATCGCATCGGTTGTGCTCCACGGCGGAAAAACTGGGGGGAACGACTGCAATGGGACTGGTGAACCATACGTTTTCCCTTGAGAGACGCACTGCGAACCAAGTCGGTCGCCAGCGTAGCGTGGCTGGAACCGAAGACTGGATTGCCGCCGTTTTATTTGGCATAAACGGCAAAATCCGCAAGAACGTTACAAGCTGTCAGGCGTTGCCCCGCTAGTCGCCATTGTTGACAGGACCGGCACCAAAGTAATAATTGATATCGTGGGCGACCGGGGAGAGTGCGGCAGGAGGCGAGAATGTCGAACCCGACCTATTTCGTGCAAGAGTGTCCCACGTGCGGGCGGCGACTGCAAATCCGCGTCGAGTATCTTGGTCGACGCGTGGTGTGCCAGCATTGCCAGGGGCCGCTGATCGCGACCGATCCGGCCGGCGCCCGGTGCGATGGCCTCGGGGGCGGCAATCTCTTGCTGCGAAGGGCCGACGAACTACTGGCCACGGTCGCCCAACGGAAACGCCAGTTGCTCTAGTCGTCGCGCCTCATCAAGCCGCGACCGGCGGTCGCGCTCGTCATCCTGAGCGCAGCGAAGGACCTCGTTAACATGAGGTGGTTTACACTGCGCTGCGGAGATTCTTCGCTGCGCTCAGAATGACCGCTTGCGGCAACCTTTGCAGTTCTCCTGGGCACCCCGGGCCAGGCGGACTGCAAAGTCCGTTGCAGGCGTTCGTAGTCCCGCCTTTAGGCGGAAAATGACCGGCTGAAGCCGGAACGACGAACAACTTTGCAGTTCTCCTGGGCACCCCGGGGTGGTTGGCAGACAAAGGCCGCCCCATCGTGTAGAATATCCTAGGCCGCTTGGCCACCGATATCTTCCTATCTTGCCCAAGGAGCTTCTCCAATGCGACCGACTGTTCTGCTGGCCTGCTTCGTCGCCTTAGTCTCCCTGTTCGCGCCGGCGCTCGACGCGGCGCCGCCGGCAGCAAAGGAAAAGCCGGCAGCCAAGGCTCAGACGGCGCAAACCTCGGAGAAGGGCCCGCGGGTCGTCAAGCTGACGCTCAGTGGCGACTATCCCGAGGGCCCAGGTGCGCCGGGCGTCTTCAGTGAGATGAAGCCGTCGCTCAGCACCCTCATTGGCCGCCTCGACGCGGCCGCCGCGGACAAGAACGTGCGGGCCGTGTGGCTGAAGATCGACGACCTAAAAGTTGGACGCGGCAAGATCAACGAACTGCGCGGCGCCATCGAGAGAGTCCGCAAAGCTGGCAAACCGGTGTACGCCGAACTGACCAGCGCCGACACCGGCCCGTATCTGCTGGCCATTGCCTCGGACCAGGTCGTCATGCCCTCATCCGGCATGTTGATCATCCCGGGCGTGCGGATGGAAGTGACATTCTACAAGGGCCTGCTCGACAAGTTGGGGCTGAAGTTCGACGCGCTGAAGATGGGCAAGTACAAAGGCGCCGTCGAGCCGTACTGCCTCAGCGCGATGAGCAAGCCGCTCCGCGAGAGCTACGATGCGATCGCTGACGACATTTATCAGGACATCATCACGACGATTGCGACGGATCGCCATCTGAAGGATTATCAGGTTAAGACCTTCGTTGACCAGGGGCTGTTCACGGCGGCGGATGCGAAGCGAACCGGCCTGATCGACGAGGTCCTCTACTCCGACCAGATCGAGGATGCCATCAAGCTGCGGTTGAAGGCCGAGAAGATCGACGTCGTCACGAACTACAAGGTGAAGAAGGTCAGCACCGACTTCTCCGGCTTCGCGGGAATGATGAAGCTGATGGAGCTCATGCTGGGCGGCAAGCCATCGGAAGTTTCCAGCAAGAAAGCAAAGATCGCGGTGGTTTATGCGGTCGGCCAGATCGTCGAGGGCAAAAGCAGCAGCGACATGTTCGGCAGCTCCTCGCTGGGCTCGACGAGCATGATCGCGGCGCTGCGGAAAGCGAACGACGATCCGAAAGTGGCGGCGATTGTGCTGCGGATCGACAGCCCTGGCGGCTCCGCGATCGCCAGCGACTTGATGTGGCGTGAAATCGTCCGCGGCAAGAAGCCGGTGATCGCCAGCATGGGCGACGTCGCGGCCAGCGGCGGCTATTACATCGCCATGGGCGCGAAAAAGATCATCGCCGCCCCCGAAACGCTGACCGGCTCGATTGGCGTGCTCGGCGGGAAGCTCGTCACCGGAGGGCTGCAGGAAAGGGTCGGCATGACCACGGAGGTGATCAGCCGCGGCGCCAACAGCGGCACGCTTTCGGCTCTCAAGCCTTTCACGCCGGAGGAACGGAAGGCGTGGCACGGGTTGCTGGAAGAGACGTACCGCCAATTCGTCGGCAAGGCGGCCGAGGGGCGGAAGATGCCTTTTGGCAAGCTCGAGGAGATGGCTCAGGGCCGCGTCTACACCGGCCGGATGGCCAAGAAGCTCGGCCTCGTCGATGAACTTGGCACGCTGAAGGACGCCATTGCCGCCGCCAAGGTGGCCGGGGGCATGAAGGCCGACGCCGACGTCGACCTGCTCGTGCTGCCCGAGCAAAAGAGCTTCCTCGAACAGCTTTTCGGCGATCCGGCCGCCGCCAGCGACCTCGACTCCGTCTTGCCTGAAGGCGTCCGCGTCCTCCGGCAGGCGAAGGTGCTGCGGCAGTTGCTCTCCGAGCGGCTGCTGCTCTGGATGCCGTACATGGTCGAGGTGAAATAGGCATCCGTGAACCGCGCGGCTTGCCCGAGGAAGTGATCGGTTCCGCGTGGTCCCATTGGACAACACGATGACCGCTGCCGGCCATATTGCGCTACGGGGAGTTCGGGTGCACAACCTGAAGTCCCTCGACCTGGACCTGCCGCATGGGAAGCTGATCGTCTTCTGCGGCGCCAGCGGCAGCGGCAAGAGCAGCCTCGCGCTCGATACGCTCTACGCCGAAGGGCAGCGGCGTTACATCGAGAGTTTTTCGGCCTACACGCGGCAATTCCTTCAGCGGCTGGAAAAGCCCGACGCCGAGCGGATCGACGGCATCCCGCCAGCCATCGCGGTGACGGGCCGGAACACCAGCCGGTCGAGCCGCTCGACGGTTGGCACGGCCACGGATACGAACGACTATCTGCGGCTGCTGGTGGCGAAGATCGGCGAGATGTTCTGCACCAAGTGCGGCCGGCCCGTGCGCCGCGACACGCCGCAAAATGCGGCCGAGACGCTTGCCGCACTGCCGACCGGCGCACGCTACATGATCGCTTTCCCGTGCGGTCTACCTGCCGACGCGACCATGCGGCAACTGATGGCCGGCCTTCGCGAGGACGGCTTCGTGCGGGCGATCGTCAACGAACAGCTCGTTGACCTGGATCGGTTCGAGCTGCAGAGTGACAACGCGCCGCCACGCCACTGCGGCGACGCGCCATCGGCCGCCAGCCCCTCTCCCCTCTCTCCAATCCCCTCCCCACGGGTCTATCCGGTGGTCGATCGGCTCGTGGCCGGCAGCACGGCCGACAGCCGGCTCCGCGATTCGCTCGAGACGGCGTTCACCAAGGGCCGCGGCCGGTGCTGCGTCTTTATCGAGGAACGGAGTGATGGAAGGTCCGAAGCCCTAAGTCCGAAATCCGAAAGCGGCGATGCAGAGCGGGTCTCTCCCCTCGTCCCTCTCCCCTCTCCCCTCGTCGAGATCGACGGCCGGCCATGGCGACGCTTGACGCTGAGCACGCAATTGGCTTGCGAGGAGTGCGGCATCGAGTATCCGGTCCCCGAGCCGCGGCTTTACAGCTTCAACAGCCCGCTGGGGGCCTGCCCGGTGTGCGAAGGTTTCGGCAACGTCGTGAGCATCGACATGGACCTGGTCGTGCCGGATCCGAGCAAATCGCTCCGCGAGGGGGCCATCGCGCCTTGGAACACGCCGGCCTACGCCCACGAGCTGAAGGAGCTGCTGTCGCTCGCTCGCGACTATCACCTGCCGGTGGATGTGCCTTTCCGACAGCTAACCGAGCCGCAGCGGGCGTTGATCCTTCACGGCGTGCCGGAGCGGGAGTTTGGCGGGCTCGACGGCTTCTTCGCATGGCTCGAACGCCGCAAGTACAAGATGCACATCCGCGTCTTCTTAAGCCGATGGCGGAGCTACAGCCCCTGCCCGGCGTGCGGGGGCACACGGCTCCGGCCGGAGGCGCTGGCCGCGCGGATCGGTGGGAAAAACATTGGCGAGATCTGTGCGATGAAGGTCCGCGATGCGGCTGCGTTCTTCCGCGACATCGAGCTGTCGGACCATCAACGCCGCGTCGGCCGCATGATGCTCGAACAGGTGCAAGCCAGGCTCGGGTATTTGGACGCCGTCGGGCTCGGCTATTTGACCCTCGACCGCACGCTGCGAACCTTAAGCGGCGGCGAGGCCCGGCGCGTCGCCCTGACCGCCGCGCTCGGCTCGAGCTTGGTCAACATGCTTTACGTGCTCGACGAGCCATCCATCGGACTGCACCCTCGCGACATTCGCCAACTGCTGGCCTCCATTCGGCAACTCCGCGACCGAGGCAACACCATCGTCGTCGTCGAGCACGAGGAGGCGATCATCCGGGCGGCCGATCAGGTAGTCGAAATCGGCCCTGGCGCGGGCGAACGCGGCGGAAAGCTCGTGTTTCAGGGCACGCCGGCCGAGATCGAGAAATCGCCCGACAGCCTGACGGGCGACTATTTGGCCGGGCGGCGCGGTTTCGGCGGCTCCGGTCGTCGCCGTTCGCCTGAGCATGGCTGGATCCGTCTGGCCGGCGCACGCGGCAACAACCTGAAGAACATCACCGTCGAGTTTCCGTTGGGCGTCCTCTGCCTCGTGACGGGCGTCAGCGGTTCGGGCAAGAGCACGCTGGTCGAAGACACGCTCTACCCGGCCCTTTGCCGCCGGCTTCGCAAGGACGCCCCCAAGCCGTATCCATATGACGACGTGTTCGGCGACGGGCAACTCGACGACGTGGTCATGGTCGATCAAAGCCCGATCGGCCGTTCGCCGCGCTCGAATCCCGTGACCTACCTGAAGGTGTTCGACGAAATCCGCTCCGTCTTCGCCGACACGATCGAGGCCAAAACGCGGGGATTTGACGCCGGAAAGTTCAGCTTCAACGTCGACGGCGGCCGGTGCAGCAACTGCCAAGGCGAGGGCTACATCCAGATCGACATGCAGTTTCTGGCCGACGTCTTCATGCGCTGCCCGCAGTGCAATGGCAGCCGCTATCGCGACGAGGTTTTGGCCGTCACCTATCGCGGCCGCAATATCGCCGATGTGCTCGAAATGACTGTCCGGGAGGCGTTCACCTTTTTCCGCGGACAACCGAAGGTGCAGGCACGGCTCAAGCGGCTGATCGACGTGGGGCTCGATTACGTGTGCCTTGGGCAGCCGGCCAACACGCTCTCCGGCGGCGAATCGCAGCGGCTGAAGCTCGCCAGCTACATGAGCGGCGCGAAACGCGGCCGATCGTTGTTCATCCTCGACGAGCCGACCACCGGCCTGCATTTTTCCGACATCGTGCAACTGCTCGACTGTTTCGACGCCCTGCTGGCCGTCGGCCACTCGTTGTTGGTCGTCGAGCACAACTTGCAGATCATGAAAGCGGCCGACTACATCATCGACCTCGGGCCCGGCGCGGCCGACGAAGGCGGTCAGGTCGTCGCCAAGGGGACGCCCGAAATGGTCGCCCGG
Organism: Thermoguttaceae bacterium; assembly: GCA_039679885.1. Taxonomy (GTDB): domain Bacteria; phylum Planctomycetota; class Planctomycetia; order Pirellulales; family Thermoguttaceae; genus JAJFUI01. The sequence continues at coordinate 7,281 of JBDKUC010000202.1, forward strand.
GCGCAAGGCTCCGCGACGGCGGGCTTTTTGGCCGGCGTGTTGAAAGAGCGTAACGGAAAACGGTGATACACCACGGAGACGCGGGCGAATGTCGAAGCTCGAAGGACGAATGACGAAAGAAATCCGAACTCCGAAGCCCGAAATCCAAACGCGAACTTCGGATTTCGGGCTTTGGGCTTTATTCGTCATTCGAGCTTCGACATTCTCCCGTTTCCCGTCTTGAAGGTTTGCGATGGGACATGACTTGGATCACGATCTCGCCCGCTATGCTCGCCAGGTGCGCTTTGCGCCGTTGGGCGAAGAGGGGCAGCGGCGGCTGAACGCCGGCCGCGTGCTGCTATGCGGTTGCGGGGCCTTGGGCACCGCGATCGCCAACATCATGGTCCGGGCGGGCGTCGGCCTGCTGCGGATCGTCGATCGCGACTTCGTCGAGCTGTCGAACCTTCAACGCCAAACGCTCTTCGACGAAGCGGATGCCAAGGCCGGGCTGCCGAAAGCAATCGCGGCGGCCGAAAAGCTGCGAACGATCAACTCGGCAGTCTCGATCGAGCCGATCGTGGCCGACATCGAGCCGGCCAACATCGAGCGATTGTGCGATGGCGTCGATCTGATCCTCGATGGGACCGACAATTTCGAGACGCGGTTCCTCATCAACGACGTCGCGGTGAAACTCGGCCTGCCCTGGGTCTACGGCGGCTGCGTTGGAGCCGAGGGGCAGTCGATGACGATCCTGCCCGGCGAGACAGGCTGCCTGCGATGCCTCATGGCTGATTGCCCCCAGCCCGGCAGCACGCCAACGTGTCAATCGGCCGGCATTCTCGCGCCGATCGTCGGCGTTATCGCCTCGATCGAGGCCATGGAGGCGATCAAGATCCTCAGTGGCCATCGCGAGGCCGTTTCGCAAAGCCTGACGGTCGTCGATCTGTGGCC
>JBDKUC010000272.1:0-26789 GCA_039679885.1 Thermoguttaceae bacterium
CGACTTTGTTGCTATCCGCGAGCGACGCAGAATGCGCATGACAAACCGGGATCCGCAGGGCGCCGCACAGGAACCGCATCAAGGGCCGGCTGGCGGCGAACGACTCTGCCACGTGGTCGATGTAGCCGTCGCCCAGCACATCGCCTTCCCCAAGAACTTCGACGGCGATGTAGTCCTTTCGCTTCAAGTCCTCGACCCAGGGGTGATCGGCCGAGAATCCCCGCGGCGGCCGCCGAAGACTGTCGCCATCGAGCGCAAACCGTTCCCAAAACTTGCGGTCGCGGCGTGTGCGGGCCCAACCGGCAGGCCGCTCGACGATCGCCTGCCGCACGTCGGCCAGCACGCTCGGCTCGGGCCGCCATAGCCCCGCGGCCAAGAAGCATTCGTCCGGCGCGATGTGAATGTAGAACCCCGGCGCGTGGATGTCCCGGCCCCGCTCGTGACGAAACTGGATGCCCACGTTCGTCTTGAACGGCTCGCCGCCGCGGAGGAACCGCGTGTCGCGATAGACTCGCATCAGCGACCCGCCAACCCGCCGGTCGCTGGCCAGGAAATGCCGGGAGATTTCCTTCAGTCTCGGCTGGAACGCTCGGATGAACGCCAAAGCCGGCTCCGAGACCTCCTGCCGATACCGCTCCTTGTTCTCTTGGAACCACGGCCGATTGTTGTTGTCGGCCAATTGCTCCAGAAACTCGAAGATCGACGGATGAAACCTCTTGAAGGCGTTCATTGGAGCAACCTCGCCCGGCGGGGCGTTGCCGTTCGGAAAAGCGCGCTGGCTGCACGCGTCGAGCAGTTCGGCACGCTGGACATTTTCTGTATCGTAGCGGAGCAAACGCCAGCCGAGCAAGGCGCGACCGCGCCGACCGCAGAAGCTGCAAAGTCGGACGCGGGCGTTCGTAGTCCCGCCTTTAGGCGGAATATGACCGGCTAAAGCCGGAGCCACGAACCATCTTGCGTGTCTTCTGCTAAACGACCGTAACCCAGTTGCGACGACCCGACGAAAATCCCGATTCCCGCTTCGGGTTTTTCCCTGCTCCAGTCGCCAATCGCTCCGGCTAGAATGAGCCTCTCGCCTGCCGCGCTCGGATGTTCGGGACGGGGCGAATCGGAAACGTCACGACACGGAAGCCAGCACGGAATGCCAATGAATCAAGTATTACGATCCAAGGACCTTTTGCATTCTTACTTATCACGATACCTCGAAACCGCAGAAACGGCCGACCGCCGGTCCGGCGCAATCGATTTCGCCTTGCCCGCGGTCGAGGAGGCAGACGACGACCTCGCGGCCCCGGGAACGGACCGCATTCGAGCGATCTTCGGGCTTAGGCCGGGAATCGCTTTGCCACGCGTCAGCGCCGAGACGGCCCTGACGTTTTACCGGCATTTGATTCGCCACCTGACGCTCCCCTGCGAGGCCCGATACTGCTCGGACGCCGCCGGCGCCGTCTATCCGGTCACCGTTCGAGGGCTTCTCGATCCCCGCGCGGCGCCGTTCGATCAACGAACGGGCCTTTGCTGCATTGCCTATCACAAAGAGCAGCTCGAGGTGGTGCCGTTGGTCGATATCGAAGTCGGCGAACAGACGCCCAACTACCAATTGCTCGAGGACTATTGGTTCTGGATGTGGAACTGGCATGACGCGCGGTCGTGCCGTCCCTGCAAGCCCCGGTAGGCGCATCACTGAGCCAGTCGCTGGCTCGGTGCTGAATTGCCGGTACGCGCTCTGCCGGTCGGTCATGGCCACGCCTCACGCGGCCTATGGGATATCGAGGCAGAGCGCCGTCGGGCGTTCGCTGCGGCCGTTCGCAGATTGCGTATCCCTTTCTGGCCGAACCGAACAGGAGCGTATGCCATGAGACGCGTCTTCCCTTTCCGCGTGATCTTTCTCACGGGTTTGTCGATCGGGCTCGCGATGACGCTGAGCGCAACGCCGGCCCCCGCGACGATCCTGGTGAACACCGGCAATCCGGACGGGCTGATCGCCACGGCGTCGCGGCCCGGCCCCGGTTCCGGCGTCAACCAGGAGACTGAAAGCGCCGACGATTTTATCCTCTCGTCCGACGCCACGGTGACGCAAGCCACGTTCGTTGGCCTGCTGCCGACCGGCGTGCCGCTTAGCGCAGTGTCCCAGGTCCGAGTGGAAATCTATCGCGTCTTTCCGGCCGATTCTGACACATCAAGAACGCCGAACGTTCCAACGCGTGCGAACTCCCCGTCCGATGTCGAGTTCGCCGATCGGGATTCGGCCGCCGGCAATCTGACGTTTGCCACAACGCTAGTTAGCTCCTCGTTTGCCGCGGCAAACAGCGTCGACACCGGGATTCACCCCTCGCCCGGCCAGCACACCGGCGGCGACGGCGCGGTGACGGGCCAGGAAGTCCAGTTCAGCGTGACCTTCACGACGCCGTTCTCGTTGCCGGCCGATCACTACTTCTTCATCCCGCAAGTGCTGCTGTCCGACGCCAACCAGCATTTCCTGTGGCTCTCGGCGCCGAAGCCGATCGTGGCGCCCGGCACGCCGTTCTTGCCTGACCTGCAATCGTGGATCCGGAACGCCGAGCTGGATCCGGACTGGTTGCGGATCGGCACGGACATTGTCGGGGGAACGGCCTACAATGCGACCTTCTCACTCACGGGCGAGTTGGTTCCTGAACCGGCTTCCGCGATCGTCTGGTTGCTCGTCGGCCTGACCGGCGTCCTGACCGGACTGCGACGCCGGCGATAGAGCGGAATGTGATTTAGTGAAGGCTGTCCTTCACCCGTTCCAGATCGACGCCGAGCACCTGCTTGGCCAACGACCGCAGCGTCGCTGCGTCGGCCTGCACGTGGATCGTCCGATGATGGTGGCTGAGCGACTCGCCCGACTTCAAGACCGGGGCAGGCGAGACCGTCTCGATCTCGTAGAAGTTGCCCATTCGCGTGCCGAGGTCGTTGGGCCCGTCGTTGTACGCGTTGGTCACGTCGCCGTGATAAGGATCGGCCTGCGGCACGCCCCACATGTTGTTGAGATAGATGTGCTTGGTCGGATCCGACGGCATCGAGAACTGCACGAGCGTCAGCACGCCCGCCTCGAAGTCGATCGAACCCAGCACGTTCCGGGCTCGCCGCTGCGAAATGCCGATCTTCGACCGGTAGTTGGCGTCGGCGCGGAACAGCACGGCCTCGGGCGTCACCTTCAGCCGATCGGCGGGGACCGTTCCGAAATAGTCCGATTTGACCACCGGTCCCAGCTCGGACTCGTGGCCCGGCTTGTACGGAACGATGATTACGGTCTTCGGACTGGAGTTCATCATGCCGAGAATCCAGATCGAGACGAGTCCCTTCGCCTTGTCGAAGTCGGGTCCCCGGTTGGTCACCTCGTTGGCCGTCTCATAGCCGACCACCTTCACGTCGTCCGCCGCCATTGCGGCCGCGGGGCCGGCGCCAAATAGCTCGCGGAAGTCGTCGGCATCGAGCAGTCGCACTTGCCGGCTCACGTCCAGCTCAAAACGCGTGGCCGAGGTGTTCGCGAACGCCATGTGTGCGGCCATCCGGATGCCGCGATCGCCGGGACGCGACACCACTTGCCAACCGCCCTCGTTCAGCGCCGGCGGCGTGAACCAGTTCTGAATCACCTGTTTGACGCCTGGTTTGAACCAGAGGCTGAACGGCCCGCCCTCGGGGCAAAGCCAAAAGCGGTCTTCGGCGCCCGGGTTGGCCATGTGCGGGTCGAGCTTCTCGGCCTCGATGTAGCTCCGGTTGACGAAGCCGAAGCTCGGGCCCTCGGGGCCGCCGCAGGTCGACGTCATCACGCGTCCCTGCATCTCCGGCGCGATCGCCACGCGAGCGCCCGACTTGTTCGACAACTCGATCAGCTTGGTGTGCTTGGCCAGAAACGCTCGCACTTCGGCATAGGACATGGCGTCGCCTTTCCCGTCTTGGGCCGCGGCCACCGCCGCGGCGCAGAGCAATATACAGCAATGACAGAACACGAACCAGCGTGGACCTGACATGACAATGGCTCCGGCGAAGGACTAATCGGCCCGGCAGCGATGGCCATTAGGATAGCAAAGCCTTCCCTGGCCGACAACAGTCGCAGGACGCAACAGGAAAAATGCGTGCAAGCACGCACCCTACATTGCGGGAATCTCTTCGCCCCGGATCAAATCCTCGAACGCCTGCCGGCGACGGATCCGTTGGGCTCGTCCGCCATCGATCAGCACCTCGGCCGCCAGAGGCTTGCTGTTGTAGTTTGACCCCATCATGAAGCCGTAGGCGCCGGCGCATTCGATGACGACGAACTCGCCGACCCGAGCTTCGGGCAGCCGCCGCGTGGCCACCAGCCCGCCTTCTTCCTGCGTGAAGATGTCTCCCGACTCGCAGAGCGGGCCGCCGACGATCACCTCACGCTCCGGCCGCGAGTTGTTCCCGTCGCATGGCACGACCGAAATCGGATGGTAGGATCCATAGAGCACGGGCCGGGCGAGATTGTTGAAACCCGCGTCCAGGAGGTAAAATGTGTTCTGGTCCTGCCGCTTCACCGCGCGAATCTCGGCCACCAGATAGCCGCTCTCGGCGACGAGATATCGCCCCGGCTCGATCTCGAGCCGCACCGCGTGGCCCAGTTGCGCTTCGATCCGCTTCCGAGCGGCGTCCCATAGGGCAAAGTATGCCGCTAGATCGACGTATTGGTCGGTCGGCCGATAGATGGTCGGCAGACCGCCGCCCGCGCTGATCGACGCCAGCGAAGGGCCAACCTCGGCGGCCGCCTGCTCCATCGCTCCGCAGACTTGGGCCAGATGTTCGAGGTCCGTCCCCGAGCCAATGTGCATGTGCAAACCGACGACCGAGAGCCCGTGTCGCGCGGCCTTCGCCAGGCACTCGCCGATCTGGGTGTGCCAGATGCCGTGCTTCGACTGGCTGCCGCCGGTGTTCGTCTTCTGGCTGTGCCCGTGACCAAAGCCGGGGTTGATCCGCAGCGTGATGCCGTTGTGGGCCGGATGGTTAATCTGCCCAGGCAGGTTGACAACCTGCCCCACGGCCGCCATCCGCTCGCCGTACTGGTCGATCATGTCCGGCGAGCCGCAGTTGACATGGATGCCGTGCTGGACGCACAGTTCGAGTGACTCGGCGTCGAACACGTCCGCCGTGTAGACGATCGGCGGCGGATCGCCGACGGCCGGATAGCCCGCGGCCAGCGCGCGGCGGAGTTCGCCCGCGCTGACGGCATCGACCAGCGTCCCCTGGCGGCGAACCAGATCGAGAATCGCCAGGTTCGAGCAGGCCTTTTGGGCGTATCGAACGACGTCGAACGCCGCCAGGTCGGCAACCCGCCGGCGAATCATCGCGGCGTCATAGACGAACGTCGGCGTGCCGAACCGCCGAGCCAACTCGACGACGGAGACGCCAGCAATCTCGGTGCGAATCGCAGACATGAATCCTTCTCGAACAATAACGCGCCGCGGAGATACGAAAAACGAATGACGAAGCTCGAATGACGAATGACAAATGAAATCCGAACACCGAAGCCCGAAATCCGAATTCGATCAGTCTTCGGCAGTTGGTTCGTAGCAGCATTGCGTGATCAAAGAACCGTAGGACGGATTTCCCAATCCGTCCTACGGCGCAATCGCGCAACCTGTGTTCGATTTCTTACGGCGAAGGCGGCATCGCGCCTGGCCCCGGCATCTGACCCGGAGGTCCGCCGGCGGGCATTCCCATCGGGGCGTTCTTCGCCGCCGCGCCGACCGCCTTGATTAGGCCTTCTTCGGCCTCGATCCGCAGACGGGCTCCCTTGTCGACCGGCTCCACGGTGATTAGGAGATGATCCTTTCCGCCCGCCTCTTTCAGCGAGGCGGCAGCCATTCCGGCGTGCTTCTTGTCGATGTCCGACTTGCCGTTGGCGGCGACGAACCTGGCCAAGGCGCCGACGGAGAGCGAACCATGCATCGGCGGCGCTTCCTTGCCGGCGGCGGCCTTCGACCGTTTGATCGCTTGCTTCAGTTTTCCCGCGGCATCTCGCCCGGCCGCCAGCAGTAGCTTGTCGTCGGCAATCCCGATGACGATCTCCAGGGTGTCGCCCACCAGCGGCTTCATCGATTCGTCGGGAGTCGGCAGCGACATCGTGTGGAAGCGGACGCCCTCATGGGTCTCGGCGTTAAGCTTGATCTGCTTCGCCGCATCGGGGTCGCTCTGTTGAAGCTCGCCGACCAACTGCTTGAGCACTTTATCGAGCTTGGCGCCATCGGCCACCGCGAGCCCGCCAACGACAGCGGCCGCGTCGGGTTCCAGGAAGGCCGTGACTCCTGCGTCAATCTTCTTCGCGTCGGCCGTCCGGCCGAACACGTCGAAGACATCGCCGATCATCTGCGTGGCCGACTTCACTTCGTCCGCCGAGAGGCCTTGATTTGCGAGGTCTGCTGTGGCCGACTTCTGGACGATCGTCAGAGCCTGCTTGATTCTCGTGACATCCGCATCGGTGAGTGATCCGACGCGATTGCCACATGCTGCGGCGCCTGGCGCGACAAGTCCGTTGAACTGTGACGTTGCCGCCTTCATCGTGGCAAGCTGATCGGCCAGCTTGGTGCCGCTCTGCGCCGTCGCCTCGATGTCGAGATGGACGTTGCTGGTGCTCTGATCGACGGCCAGACCCAGCGTCAGGTCTTCCAGCTCATTGGTCATCGTCGTAACGCACTCGGCGCCCACCGTGGTCGCGAGCTTCCGGCCGGCGTATTCGGCATCGCTCTCGCCGGGACGCTGAGCCTTCCCCAGCTCGATGGTCTGGTGAAAGCCCTTCAGAAACGACTCGCGGCTTTCCGGCGGAAGGTTCTTCACGCTGATGCGGACCGCGACCAGGTAATTCTTCGGCAGGTCGCCGAGAAGCGACACGGGATCGGCCGGAGCGGTCGCCAGATGCACTTTCTCGGCCGCAATCACCGTCCAATTCCCCTTCTGCTGGGCGAAGATCGTCTTCGGCCCGCTCTGAATCTCATAGACGCCGTCGTTCACTTTGATCGCATTGGCCGCGGGCGGAAACTGTTTGGCGGTCATCGCCAATTGCTTTGCCTCGGCGGGGATAAACACGTACTGGGCAAGGTGCGCCGCCATCTCCTTCTGATAGTCCTCGGGCGAGCCTCGGAAGACCGGCTGCACGCCGTCGCTGAGCACCACGACGGCCCAAGGCTGCGTCTTGTCGACGCCCGTCAGCCCGCGGCCCATGGTGAACATCGCCAGCATTCCCTCGATGCCCCTGGCGAGGTTCGGATTGCCGGCGAGCTGGCCGAGCGTGCCAACGCTGGACATCAGTTTGTCGTAGCTTGCCACCGACACGGTCGCAACGGGCTTCATCTCCGCGGCCGTCGACCGCATGGCGGCCGCCAAGAGCGCAACCGAGGCAAGCAACACGAGGATGGTCTTTCGCACGGCTCGTTCTCCTATTTGAACGTTGCGAGTTGGAATGTCAGAACAAGATGAGAAATGGGACAGAGGTGGCTTTCGGCGAGGGGCTGGGATCGTCGACGATCTTGCTCCAAAAACCTCCGCTGGCCCCGTCGCTTCTGGCTGCGAACGCTCACGAACAAGAAGACACCGCCCCTCGAACCAACGATGGCCCGGCGTCACCGCGTCGAAATGACACGAGATCGCCGCGGCCTTGACTGCGCACTAAAGTGCCCAGCCCTCCGACTAGCGCTCGCGGAACGTAATCCGTCCCTTTGTCAGATCGTACGGCGAGAGTTCAACGCGGACCCGATCCCCCGGCACGATGCGGATAAAGTGTTTGCGCATCTTGCCGGCGACGTGTGCGATGACCGTGTGCCCGCTCTCCAACTGAACGCGAAATCGCGTATTGGCCAGCGCCTCGGTCACGGATCCTTCGACCTCGATCGCTTCTTCCTTCTTCGCCATAACCACTCCCAGAATAGTTTCCACCCCTAACGACGCACCGACGAAAGAACTATCCTAACTGCTATTTCCCTAAGCGTCCAGATAGGACCGCTCAGAAAAGGGGGTCGCAGGCCCGGCCCCTCGGTTTCGGCGGTCCCAACGTTGACTCGGCTCGGCAACGATGCTCACCGTGAGCCGTAAACGCCCTATTTTCCCAGAAGCGTTCCCAGATGATGCTTCACCTTCTGGGGCCAAGCTGGATTCGAGGGCTTTTGATTGCTCTTAGTCGCGCAAAAAACAAAGCAGGGAAATCCGAAGTGGCCCTTTTCGGGAGTCTTGCTCGAACACAGCACTTTGGGCGCGACCACCGGTCGCGGCTTTATTGGGCCGGAACCACCAGTCGGTGCGTTATTTGGGCGCGACCACCGGTCGCGGCTTTATTGGGCCGGAACCACCGGTCGGTGCGATATTTGGGCGCGACCACCGGTGATCGAGGGCGTCGCTTGCGGACTGCCCGCCGGCGGCGTTAAGCTGAGTGACATAAGCCGCGTCGCTGAAGCATAAACGGCAATCGTATCTCACCGCTGAAAGCTGACCGCTGAGCCGACCGCTCTCTCCATGTGCCTTCCCACTGAACTTGCCGAAAAGCGCGACCAATTGCTCGATCTGCTGCGCAGCTACGGCAGTTGTGCTGTGGCGTTCTCCGGCGGGCTGGATAGCACCGTGCTGGTCAAGGCGGCGCAACTGGCCCTGGGCGACCACGCCGTGGCCGTCACCGGCTTTAGCGCGAGCATGGCGACCGGCGAACTCGACGAGGCGGCCGCATTGGCCCGGCAGATCGGCATCCGACACGAGACGGTGGCCACCCGGGAGCTTTCTTTGCCGCCCTATCAGGCGAACGGGCCAGACCGCTGCTACTACTGCAAGACGGAAGTGTTCGCGCGGGTAGAAGAGGTCGCCAGGCGGCTCGGGCTGGCTGTTGTCGTCGATGGCAGCAATCGCGACGACCAGAGCGACTATCGGCCCGGCCTGCGGGCATTGCGCGAGCGGAACGTTCGCAGCCCGTTGTACGAGTGCCGGCTGAGCAAGGCCGAGATTCGCCAGCTCGCAACTGCTTGGGATCTTCCGGTCGCCGACAAGCCAGCCACGCCCTGCCTGGCCAGCCGGATTGCCTATGGCCAACAAATCACGCCGGACCGGCTGCGGATGATCGACGAAGCCGAGCGATTCCTGCGAGATCGCGGCTTCGGTCCGCTGCGGGTCCGCTATCACGAAGGCGACCTGGCCAGGATCGAAGTCACGGTGGACCAATTGCCGCGTTTGGCCGAGCCCGCACTCCGCCGCGAACTGACCGAGCGTCTCCGCTCGTTGGGCTTCAAGTACATCGCCCTCGATCTCGAAGGCTTCCGCAGCGGCAGCATGAACGCTGTGCTGAAGACGGTATAGGAGGCGTCCCGTGACGCCCTTACCGCGCGCCATCGGCCTGCCGATTGGCGTCGCGATCCTTGTTGAGCTCGACGCGGAATCTCACGATCTTGATGACAGCCGCAAGGAAGCAGGCAAATCCGGAGACCGCCGCGCCGATGAACAGGCCCCAGATCATGCCGACGGCGAACGCGTACCGAACAATCGATTCATTGGCCTCGGGTCGGAAAAGGCTCTTGACGAACTCCGGGGAGATGGTTGCGACAAGTGCGCCGAAGGCACCGCCCAGCAAGGCGGACACGAGCGCACCGACCACGATGATGACAAAGAACCAAAAAGCGCCTTTGATCGCGTCTGCCGCGTTCATCGATTCAGTCCCTTGCAGGCCCGGCTTGGTGTGGTTAAGACAGTCGTGATGCCACCCCTCGTGACGGTACTTTACATGCCGCCGCCGCTGCCGTCAATCTATCGCAGCAGCGACAGCAACAGCCGCCAGACGGTCAGCATAACGGCCATCAGCAGCAGGCAGAAGAGCATCACCACCGGCACGAGCCAGCCCATTGCGAAGATGCCCTGGCTCCACGTCCAGACGGCGTTCCAGAAGACAATCACAAACAGCGCGGCCAGGCATAGGAACGGTCCGTAAGGAATCTCGCGGTCGCGCAGCAGGAGCAGCCGGAGAAGCCCGACCACCAACCCGGCGACGGGAGCGAGAAAGAAGATCACCAGACAAGGCTGCCAGCCCAGGAATGCGCCGATCATGGCCATCAGCGTGACGTCGCCGAAGCCCATCGCCTCGCGACCCAGCGCGGCGGCGCCGATCACGCGAACGAGCCAGATCAGTCCGCCGCCGGCCGCCATGCCGACCAGGGCGCTCAAGAGCCCTTCCCAGTTCGTTCCGGCGCGATACCAGACCAAAAGGACCGCGAGCGAGCCGAACGCGGCCATCCGCAGGATGCGGTAGGTTGCTCGCTCGCGCGTCAATCGGGCGCAGCAGAGTCGCACGGCACGAAGCCAGCCGTGGCGTGGATACCAGGACCGCGGCATGATGGCCACGCACCAGAGCCACCAGCAGCCAAGCCCGATGGCCAACGCTCCGACACGGCCGCCGGCGAGCCAATCGGGCCAAGCGTCGGGCGAACTGAGTTCGAGAAACCCCGGCCCCGCGATGGGGTTTGGTAAAAGCGACTGAGGCCAAGCGGCGGCCAGCAGCAGTGCGACCAGGGTGCCCCCTACGGTAATCTCATCCGGGATGATCATCTCATCCGCATCGATTAGCGACGCCGCAAGCATCAGCGTGATGAGCAGGGCGTGGACGGCGAATTCGGCGTGCAGCACGGCGTCCGGCAGGAGGCCGCCGCGCGGCAACAGGCCGGGCGCCACGGTCTCCCACCAGTAGAGCGCGGCCAGTCCGCCGCCCATCAGAATCTCGATCAGCATGGGGCGAAGCCAGAAGCCGCGGCCGTGGAGGAACGACTCTCGCCGCAGGCCCATCCAACCGAGGATCGGCAGCCGGTCGCTCCATCGCCGCCTGGGCGCGGCCGGGGCGGGCGGCGACCAGGGGCTGATCGGCCGCGCAAACCACGCCAGGCGATAGATGGCCCAATTGGCCGCTGCTCCGGCAAAGGCGCCGAAAATGAAAACGGCGACCAGCCGGACGGTCAACGGGACTGTAAGGATTTCGTTCATTATGCCGGCTTTTCTGTGTTGCGAGTTGTCGAGGCCGCGCGCTTCCCCGACCCTAGTGTAGTGATTCAGTCTGTCGGGGATTTGTGGGTGCCATGCTTGCTAAGCGAGCGCAGCGAGACAGCAAGCATGTTCGCCGTCGAATCATGCCCACGCAAGCGTGGGACATGGCACCCATTCGTCCTGAATGATGCAACATACAGACCGTCATTTCTGCGACAGTACACTAGAACAATAACACAAAGCCGTGGGCGGCGATCGCTTTATTGGCACCCCCAACAGGCCGGGTTCCCCTTCTCGCCCCCACAGACTGCCACTACAATAACAGTTTGCGTTGGCTCTAGGTCGCCAAGGGGTGAATCACATGAATATTCTGGTTGTCGGCAGCGGCGGGCGAGAACACGCTTTGGCCTGGAAAATCACCCAGAGCCCGCGAGCCGACCGCGTCTTCGTCGCCCCAGGCAATGCAGGGACCGATTACGACGGCGAAAACGTCAATATTCAGGCAAACGACTTTCCCGCGCTCATTCGTTTCGCCAAGGAAAATGAAGTCGGGCTTTGCGTTGTTGGGCCGGAGTCTCCGTTGGCCGGCGGCATCGTCGACGCCTTCGAGGAGGCCGGCCTTCGGGCGTTCGGGCCGCGCCGCGCCGCCGCGGAACTCGAGGCTAGCAAGGTCTTCTGCAAGGACCTGCTCCGCCACGCCGACGTCCCCACGGCTGACTACCAAACCTTCTCCAGCGCCGACCACGCGCTGAAGTTCCTCAAGGAGCGCGAGGACGTGCCCGTCGTCGTCAAGGCCGATGGCCTTGCGGCCGGCAAAGGCGTCGTCGTATGCTCGGGACGCGACGAGGCGCTGCACGCGGTCGAGCACATCGCCCAAGACATGGCGTTCGGCCAGGCCGGCAACCGGCTGGTCATCGAGGAGCGGCTCGACGGCCAGGAAGCGAGCGTGTTGGCCATCACCGACGGCCAGACGATCGTCACGCTGCAGCCCGCTCAAGACCATAAGGCGGCTTTCGACGGCGACACCGGCCCGAACACGGGCGGCATGGGCGCGTATTGCCCCGCGCCGCTGGTCGATGACGCAATGCTCCATTGGATCGAGGAGCACGTGCTGGTGCCGACGGTTCACGCGATGAAGCGGGATCGCCGGCCCTTCCGGGGCGTGCTCTACGCCGGATTGATGATCACCAAGCAGGGGCCCAAGGTGCTCGAGTTCAACGTCCGCTTTGGCGACCCGGAGTGCCAGCCGCTGCTGATGAGGCTTCGCACCGATTTGCTCGACGTGCTCGAGGCGACCGTCGATGGGCGGCTCGATCAACTCGGTCCGCTCGACTGGGACCCGCGGCCCGCCGTCTGCGTCGTCATGGCCAGCCAAGGCTATCCGAACGCCTACGAAAAGGGCTATCCGATCCGCGGCCTCATCGATGCCGAGCGGCTCCCGGACGTCAAGGTCTTTCACGCCGGCACTGCCGTCTCGAACGGCAACGTCGTGACGACGGGCGGGCGAGTGCTGAACGTCACGGCCCTCGGCGATAGCATTCCCAAGGCCAAGCTAAATGCCTACCGCGCCGTCAAGTGCATCCGGTGGCCGGGCGCCTGGTGCCGCAAAGACATCTCCGACAAGGCGATGCGATAGCGGCGCTCCTCATCGTAGGGCGGGTTTCCTAACCCGTCCCACCCAAGAAAAGCCGACGCCGTCGTTACGCAGGAAGACGGGTTAGGAAACCCGTCCTACACGGAGAGAGACGGATTGAGAAACCCGTCCTACACAGACAGAGCCGGGTTAGGAAACCCGTCCTACTTGGGAAAAGTCGTCAGGCCGGGAGCGTGAAATAGAACGTTGCGCCTTGGCCAAGCTGCGACTCGACCCAGATGCGTCCCCCGTGGCGGTCCACGATCTTTTTGCAGATGGCCAAGCCGATGCCGGTGCCTTCGTAGTGCTCGCGGGTGTGCAGGCGGCGGAACACCTCGAAGATCTGATCGAAATACTTCGGAGCGATGCCGATGCCGTTGTCGCTCACCGAGAACCGCCAGTACTCTCCGTCGCGCCGCGCGTCGATGTGGACCTTCGGCGGCGTCTCGCTCCGGAACTTTAGCGCGTTGCCGATCAGGTTGAGAAACAGTTGCGCCAACTGCGAAGGGTCGGCGCGAACCGTTGGGAGCTCGCCATAGGTGACTTCCGCGCCCACCTGCTGGATGCTCTCGTAAAGATCGTCCAGGACCTGCCGAAGCGAATCGGCGGAATTGGTCGGGATCGGCTCGCGGTGGCGAGTGCCGACGCGCGAGTAGGCCAACAGATCGCGGATGAGCGTCTGCATGCGTCGGGTCCCCTCGACGACGAACTCGATGAACGTGTTGGCTTCCGTGTCGAGGTGATCGATGTACTTCTTCCGCAACAGTTCGACGAAGCCAGCCACCGTGCGCAGCGGCTCCTGAAGGTCGTGGGAAGCGATTGAGGCGAACTGTTCGAGATCCTGGTTCGATCGCGCCAACTCCTCGGCCGAGACCCGCAGGGCCTCCTCGGCCCGCAGCCGCTGCTGGTCGTGTTCGATCACGTCCAAGGTGTACGAGATGTCCGCGCTGAGCGATTCGAGCAAGCCGATGTGCTCGGCGTCGAACGAGTTGGCGTCGGAGGCGTAGATCGTCAGGCTTCCGATGGCCTCGCCCTGGTGTCGGAGTGGAAACGCGGCCGACATGCGGACGCCGTGACGCAGGGCGACGTCGCTCCACGGGGCCAGCATCGGATTGGCCGCGAAATCATTGTTGATGACCGGCCGGTTCTCGCGAATGCAGGTTCCGGTCGGCCCGGCGCCCAATGGGCCGGCCACTTCGATCCTGACTTCCTGCAACATGCTGGCGGCGGGCCCGGCCGCAGCGATCGGCACGACCTGCTGCCCGCGGGGCAACCCGATCCAGGCCAGCGGAAAGCGGTCCTTGTCGGTGATGATGCGGCAGACCTCGGAGAACACGGTGTCGGGGTCGTGAACCCGGATGAGCGTCTCGTTCACTTCGCTCAGGACCGCATAGATGCGGGTGAGCGTGTCGATTTGCTTCTCGCGGCGTTTACGCTCGGTGACGTCGCGGGCAATGTGAATCGTCCCGATGACCCGGCCCTGGCTGTCGAACCGCGGCGAAGTGCTGACCAGAAAGTATCCGCCCAGCCGCGGTTCATACATCTCGGCGGTGTGTTCCCGGCCGTCGCCGTGCGTCATCGAATGCGGACACCATTCAGGCGGCTCGGACGTCCCGTGGATCGCCTCATAGCAGGTCATCCCCGCGAGCTGCTCCTGGGTCATGCCCAGCCGGTCGGCCAGGGCGTGGTTGGCGCGAACGATGACGTGATCCTCGTCAAAGATGGCGACCAGGTCGGGCGCGGTGTCCAATACCCGTTCCCACTCCTCCTTCGAGCGGCGCAGCTCCGCCTCAGCCTGCTTGCGGCTAGTGATGTCAGTCATGGTCACGAGCGTGGCGACCGGCCTCCGATTGCCGTCCCGCATCTGGCTGGCGTTCACGAGCAACTCGATCCGAAGACCGTCGGCCCGAACCAGAGAGGCTTCGACGTCGTGCGCATGGCCGAACGTAGAGACTGACGGAAGCAACGGCAGCCTCTCGCCGGGCGAGTCGCCGGGCTTCGACGGTTCGGCCGCTCGCTGGAGCGGGAACGCGACGTCAAAGGGTTGGGTGACGGAATTGCAGCCGCAGAGCTGATCGGCCGCGCGGTTGGCGCGAACCACTCGGCCCGACAGGTCGCAGACGACAATGGCGTCTTGCGTCTGATCGAGAACGGCCGTGGCCAGAAGCTCCGCCGCGACCGGTTCACGAGGCCGCGCGACATCGCCGACGGCGGGCGGCCGCGACGGCGTGGTATCGTTGCGATGGCGTCGCAGACCGCCGCGTTCCACATTGAGTTTCGCAGTAGGCTCCGTTGATTCCATCGAGCCCCCTTTCAACCACGTGGGAAAAAGCGCTCACGGCAAGTATGGGTATGGCGCCCACGTTACCGCAGGAATTATTCGGGGCCACTCGCCATGAGTGAATAGGCGACTGGGGGGCGAGTTCGCCCGCCCACGCTTACCACAGCTCGTCGTACTTTGTCCAAAGCAGCGTACCCAAGTTCCAGTAGGCGTCGATCGCCTGATGGGCTGCCTTGGCCGTTTGTTCGGTGAGGAACGCCCGGGCCTTCGCGGGATCGTCCTTGAGCAGTCCGCAAGCCTTCTCGGCGATCGCCTTCTGTTCGACAAGGAAGCGGTCCTGGAGCGGACCACGAACGGCGGCCACGTCGTTCCGCATATCGCCCCAGCGATGCGCCGCGAGGGTGGCCACCTGCTTGAACGCCCACCATGCCGATCGATGGCTGAAGCCGGTCTCCCGGCCGTTCGTCTTGATCTCCTCCGGCAGATCGGTCACGCCAACATAGATCGGCACGTAGGTGGTCATCGCCGGATTGCCGTAGCCGACCCAGACCATGCCGCCGACGGAATCGGGCAGCCAGCCGCGCGACTGAGTCACCGTCGAATACATGCAGTACCATCGGGCCAGGCACCGCTCGCCCATCCAACCCCAACCGCCGTTGAGCCGCAGCATCTTGTTCATCTCGTACGGCATGAACGGGTTGGCCAGCGGGCTCTTCACCGCCTTGCCCGTCGCGTCTTGCACGGTGAGGTCCTTCACCATGTCAAAATCGGTCCCCTCGAACGTGTCGCGGAACAGCTCCATGATCTTTTCCGGCTTGACCGGCTTCTCGGGCTTGACCGAGAACGGGAATCGATTGCTGTTCGGGTGCAAGTGCAGCGATGGGGCCAGAAGATCCAACACCCGCCACTCGCGCCGCGTCGTGGCCACCTCGGTCCGGCTCTCGGGGCTGTAGGCGTCGCAGAAGCGGAACGGCTGGCCGCTCTTCGGGTTCCAGTAGCCCAGCTTCTCGGCCATCGAGCGGACATTCTTCGACGCCATAAAGAACTCGGGGTTGCCGAGGTCGATCTCCTCGAGCCGCGATCCGTTGGCGACGAGCGAGACATGATCGTCCGGCACGCGCCGGGCGGCCCAAGCGCCGCCGACCGCGTCCTTGCCGGGCCCGACAATCTCCATGAGCCACACTTCGCGCGTGTCCGCCACGGTCAGGGCCTCGCCGACGTCGCACCAACCATATTGCTCGATCAACCTGCCGGCGATGCGAATCGCCTCTCGGGCGGTCTTCGCGCGTTCGAGCATCAGCCGCGTCAGCGTGTCGCAGTCGATCAGCCCCTTTTGGCTCACCAGTTCCGGCCGGCCCTCGAACGTCGATTCGCCGATGGCCAATTGGTGCTCGTTGATGATGGCATAGATGCCGACGACGTAGCCGTTGGTCTCGGACACTTGTGGAATCTCGCCGGTCTTCTTGCGGCGCAATCGCTTCATCGGGCCGCTCGGATCTTCGTCGCGGCGGCTCGTCACGACCTGCTCGCCCGGCTGATGCTTGGCATGCGGCACGATCCAGATGGCCGAGCTGTCTTCGTGGCTGTCGCAGGTGTGGGAAGTCATCACCGAGCCGTCAGCCGAGGCTTTCCGCCCGACCATGATCGACGTGCAAGCCGAGGCCGCCGTCGCGCAAAAGACGCCGATCGCCGCCAAGGCCAGAACAAGCGTCCACGAGTGCCAATTTCGCATGGGTGAAGACTCCGCCGGATGTGGTGTCGAAGGGGGCCGAGTTGGGCCGTTTCTCGACTATACCCCACGCGGGGGCATCCCGCAAGAATTGCCCGGCCGCACGGGCCAAACGATTGCCCTGACGCCATGACGCGTCAATCCTGTACGTTCCGAATCAACTTCAGGAACTCGTGGATCGAGGGGCAGCGGCGTTCCAGTTCCGGCTCGATGCAGGAATGGATCGCCCGGACCAGGGCCGGCGGCAGATCGGGGTTGTAGAGCCGAATATCCGTCGGCGGCTGATTGTGGCTCATCGCGGCCATGCCCGTCGAACCGCGAGTCCAAGGCAACTCGTAGGTGCAAAACTCGTAGGCCGTCACGCCGAAGGCGAACACGTCGAGCCGCTGATCGGTCGCATGGCGGCGGACCAACTCGGGGGCCATGTAGTTCGGCGTCCCCGTCCGGTTGCCCGGCTGCATGAACCACCGCGTCGCCGGCACGGCCAAGCCAAAGTCGATCAGCTTCATGTCCCGACGGCTGTTGGTCAGCATGAAGTTCCGCGGACAGATGTCGCGGTGGATGAAGCCGGCCTGATGCACCGCGGCTACCGCCTCGGCAGCCTGGCGAATGAAACGCACGCGGCGCTCCTCCAGACATGGCTCCCGGGCGGCCAACACTGCGTTCATGTTGGGGCCTTCCAGGTACTCCATCACCAGAAACGGTGCGCCCTCGGTCGTCTTGCCATACTCGAACGTCTCAACGATATTGGGATGCTTCAGTTTTGCGGCAATATCCCCTTCGCTCGGCTTCTTAAGCCCCTTAAATCGGGCCTCGAACATGGCCGTCTTCTTCGGGTCAAGAATCTTCAGTCCGACCAGGCGGCCCGTCCTGAGATCGCGGGCCATGTAGAAACACGACATCGTGCCCGAGATCGCCTCATTCAGCAGCGCGAACCGCTTAGACACATTCAGGTGTCCACCGCCGAGAAGCGACTTGAGATGGTCAAATAGCGGCATGAGTCCAGAGTCGGGGGCAAGAGGTCAGCGTGGGCCAAGGAAATTAGGAGGACAGACATTCTTGTCTGTCCAATTGTGCCTTTCCTATCAACATTGTCAGACAGACGCGAATATCAGACAGACAGGAATGTCTGTCCTCCTGACCCTCGCTACTTCCCACAATAGTCGATCGTTCGGGCCAACTCGCTCTGCAGATCTTGGCGGCGGACGATGCGGTCGATGAATCCGTGCTCCAAAAGGAACTCGCTGGTTTGAAAGCCCTTGGGCAATTCGATGCGGATCGTTGCCTTAATGGTTCTCGGTCCGGCGAACCCGACCAGCGCCCGAGGCTCGGCGAAGACGACGTCGCCGAGCGACGCGAAACTGGCCGCGACGCCGCCCATGGTCGGGTTGGTCAACACCGAGATGAACAGCCCGCCCGCGGCGTCCAGTCTGGCAATCGCGGCCGAGACCTTGGCCATCTGCATCAGCGAGAGCATGCCCTCATGCATCCGCGCGCCGCCGCCCGAGCCGGAGATGATAATCAGCGGCCATTGTTGCCGGGTGGCCCGTTCGATGGTGCGCGTCAGTTTCTCACCGACGACCGAGCCCATGCTTCCCATGATGAAGCCGGAGTCGGTCACGCCGAAAGCGACGCGGCGGCCGCGGATCATGCCGGCGCCAACGACGGCGGCCTCGCGCAACCCCGTGCGGCGCTGCTCTTCCGCGACGCGCTGCGGATACGGCTGCTTATCGACGAACGACAGCGGGTCGGCCGTCTCGAGATCGGCGTCCCACTCCTCGAACGTCCCCTCGTCCAAAACCTGCGCAATCCGCTGCCGGGCTGGCACGTACCAGTGATAATCGCACTCGGGGCACACGCCGAGCAGCTTCTCCGCCTCCTTGCGGAAGATGGTGCCTTGGCAGCCAGGACAGCGTTTCCAGAGCCCCTCCGGCACGCCCCGCTTCGGATGCTTCACGACACTCTTCCAACCGCTCGATTCAGCCGCCGGTGTTGGCATGGCGTCACTCCTTTATACGCTAGCCGCAAGAATTTCTTCCGGATCGACGTCGAGGATTTCGAGCCATCCGTGTCCGTTCGGGGCTTTCCACAAGTCTCCCAACTCGCAATGGAGGATAAACCGTCGGGCAAGGCTGCGAAGGGGTTCGGGCAGCACTAGCCCAATCACGCCATCCCGGTGCCGCTTCAGGAGCTTCGTCAACGCGGCGTGAACTCGCGCGTCGGCGTCCGCCAGCATCTCTCCCTCCGGCGGGCAAACGTTCTCCGGCTGCTCCTGCCACTGGCGATAGACCTTCGGCTGTTTGTGCCGAACCTCCTCGACGAGCATCCCTTCCCATAAGCCCTGGTGAAGATTCTGAAGCCGTTCGAGCTTCTTCAACTTGATGCCCAAGGCCTTTGCGATGATGTCGGCCGTCTGCAACGGCGGCTGATAGGCCGGAGCGTAAATGACCTCAATTCCCTTGTCCCGCAATCGCTCGGCCGTCGCAGCGGCCTCGGCGAGCCCTTGCTCGTTCAACGGGATATCCAAGCTACCCTGGATCCGCCCATGCACGTCGTAATCAGTCGAGCCGGGACGAATCAACACAATCTGCAACATCTCTGAAACCGCCAGTCCTTTCCTACATGCTCGCTGGCCGACCATCATTCCGCACCCGGCGAAGAATCTCGCCGAGCGCTGCGGCAGGAACCAGATCCTTCGCCGCGATCAGAATGACGGTGGTCGGCCGCCGAGCAACTCATTTCCTTCGCTGATTTTGCCAAACCGGTCATTTCTTCAATGAAACGGCCGTAGTCCTCCTGGGAGAACAGGGCGGAACCGGCCACCAGCATGTCGGCGCCGGCTTCGGACACCACCACGGCCGTATCGAGATTCACCCCGCCGTCGACCGACAGCAGAACCTCGGGGCGGCAGACCGCCCGCAGCCGCCGCAGCTTCTCGACCGCCACCGGCTGGAACGCCTGGCCGCCGAAGCCGGGCATCACGCTCATCACCAGCACCAGGTCGCACTGATCGAGGCACCCCTCGATCGATTCGACTGGCGTGGGCGGATTGAGCGAAATGCCGGCCGCCGCGCCTAGCCCGCGAATCTCGTCCAGCAGCGGACGCGGATCGGCGACCGCCTCGATGTGCACCGTCATCAGGTCCGCTCCCGCCTTGCGGAACTGCCGCACGTAGCGGCCAGGCTCCGAGATCATCAGATGCACGTCCAGCGGCAGGTCGGTCGAGCGGCGAACGGCTTGGACCACCGGGATCCCGATGCTCAAGTTCGGCACGAAATGGCCGTCCATGATGTCCAGGTGCAGCACCTTGGCCCCAGCCCGCTCGACGCGGCGGATTTCTTCGCCCAATCGAGCGAAGTCGCACGACAATAGCGACGGAGCCACCAATGGTGCAGCGGCGTGCAAATCGTCAACTACCCGCAGATTGGACATACTCGAAGCGTCTCGGACCTCGGGAGCCCCCAACCCGCGGCGATCAGAACGATCAAGACGCGGCGTGCTCGGTTCGGCGGGTTTCTCCCAATGCTCATATCGAACGAGCCTTCTTATTGTAGCAGGGTTCGTGCATTTCGTCTGCGCTCGCTTGGCGGATGCCACAACTCGCACGGCGCCAAGCACTTGCAGCCAGTGGACTTCGGGCGGTCGACGTCCAACTCTGGCGATCACGCCGACTTTTCCAGCGACGCCGCGTGGTTCAGCTTGTTGTAAAGCGTCTTCACGCTGATGCCCAACTCGGCGGCCGCCTTCGGCTTGTTTCCCGAGTGGCGATCCAGGGCATCCTGAATCGCCTGCATCTCGAGCTCCTGCAAGTTCCGCCCTGCCGGTGGACGGGTCGCCTGGACCGGACGCCGCGAGCCGAGCCGCTCCGGCAACTCCTCCGGCCGAATCGGCAACGCGTCGCAAAGGATCATCGCATGCTCGATCACGTTGGCCAGCTCGCGAACGTTGCCCGGCCAGGAGTGGGCCATCAGCATCCCGAGCGTCTCCGGCGTGAAGATGGAATCGTCGCTCCCTCGCGGCGCGCCGAACCGCTCAGCCAGCCGCCGCGCCAGGAGCGGAATGTCGTCGATCCGCTCGCGCAACGGCGGCAGCGAAATCTCGAACGTGTTGATGCGGAACCAGAGGTCCTCTCGGAATTCTCCGGCCGCGACCATCGCGGCCAAGTCGCGGTTCGTCGCGCAGATGACGCGGACGTCACAGGTGAACGAGTCGTTGTCACCTAGCCGGCGGACTTCGCCGCTTTCGAGAAACCTCAGCAGCTTCGCCTGCATCGCCGCCGGCAACTCGCCGATCTCGTCAAGGAACAGACTGCCGCCGTTGGCCACTTCGAGCAATCCGGTGCGGTGTTCCTCCGCGCCGGTAAATGCCCCTTTGCGATGGCCGAACAACTCGCTTTCGATCAGGTTTTCGGGCAGCGCGCCGCAGTTGACCGGCACCAGCGGCATCTCCGCCCGACGACTCTGCGCATGGACCGCGCGGGCCACCAACTCCTTGCCCGTCCCCGTTTCACCCTGAATCAGCACGGTGGAATCGGTCGGGGCCACCTTGGCGATCAACCGACGGACGGTCTCGATCTTCGGCGAGCATCCGATCAATTCGGCCGAGCCTTCGATCCGATCGAGCCGCGTCTTCACGGCGCGATACTTGTTGGTCAACTCGCGTTTCTCCGCCACCCGCCGGAGCAGCGTCTCCAGATCGGCGAGCCGGCAGGGTTTCGTCAGATAGTCGAATGCCCCATGGCGCAACGCCGCCACCGCTGTCTCGAGCGACGACTTGCCCGTCAGCACGATCGCCTCGGTGTTGGGCGAAAGCTGCTTCGCCCGCGCGATCACCTCGATGCCGCCGCAGCCGGGCATGTCCAGATCGACGATGAGGCAATCGTACGTGTTCCGATCGAGGGCGGCGAGCGCCGTCGTGCCGTCGGGACAAATCGTGGCCTCATGCCCCATCTGCGGCAGTTCCAGACGCATTAACTCCTGCAACGATTTTTCATCGTCGGCAAAAAGCAACTTCAATCGTTGATGCGATGCGGCAGCGATGGTCCTTCTCCTCAGCGAATAGACTCGCGTAGCGTCTCAAGCAAATGACGCCTATAAGTCACCATTTGTGTTGGTCATGCCGCACGGGCGAGGCGACTCGCCTCTGCGTCCGCCAGCGGCAGCCTCACTCGAAACGTCGAGCCGCGGCCTGCGCCTTCGCTCTGCGCCTCGATGTCTCCGCCGTGGTCGACGACGATGCGATAGGTGATCGAAAGGCCCAAGCCCGTGCCTTGCCCGTTTCGGCGGCGGGTGAAGAACGGCTCGAACAATCGCTCGGTCACCTCCGGCTCCATTCCGCAGCCGTCGTCCGTCACCGTCAAGACGGCGAATCGGTCGCGGGCCTCCAAGCCGACGCGAACGGCGCCGCCGTCATCCATGCTGTCCAGGGCGTTCGTCAGCAGGTTGAGCACGACCTGCTTGATCTCTTGGGAGTTGACCACCGCTCGAACCGGCTCACGCGGGGTAAACTCAATCGTCTTCCGTTGGTACTTGCCCAAGTGACCGAGCATTTCGATCACGCCGCCGACCAGTTCGCCGAGTTCGTTTGGCTCCCGTTTGCCCGGGCCGATTCGGGCCAGATCGAGCAGCTTCTCGGTGATTCCCTTGCAGCGGAACGCCTCGGTCTGGATCATGCGAAGATAGTTGCCGATGATCGCCTGCTGCGGGTCCTTTTCGTCGAGCAACCCACGGCAGCGCCCCTCCAACGACTCGGCGCACATGGCGATCGAGGCCAGCGGGTTGTTGATTTCATGGGCCACGCCCGCCGCCAGGAAGCCGACGCCGGCCAACTGCTCGCTGCGGACGGCCTGCTTCGTGCGGATCTGCACCTGACGATCCAGATCGTCGCGGATTTCCTGGAACCGGGCGCTCATGTCGTTCATCGCGCTGGCCAGTTCGGCCATTTCGTCGGAGCTTTCCAGGCGGATGCGATGCCCGAAGTCGCCCGCCGCGACGCGCCGCGAGCCGGCGATCAACGTCCGCAAGGGCCGGAAGATCCACCGGTAGCCAAGCCGAACGAACAGCAAAACGATCAACCCGGCCGACAGCGTCGCGATCCACGCGCTGAAGATCAGCGCCTCGTACCGGCCGCGAACCTCGCGCGACAGCCCGGCCAGCTTTTGCTGCAAGTGGCTCGGGAGTTCCAAAGCCAGCGATTGCAGCCGCTCGAGTTCCACGTCGAGCCAACCAATCTTGACGTCGTCGACCATCCAATCGTCGCGATTCCCGCTGCGAATGCGTCCCAGTTGTGTCTCGATCTTCTTCAGCGTTTCTTCTTCTCTCGCGTGGTCCGAAATCTGGCCGGAGACCGCGGCCGCTTCGGCGGCTAGTTGCTCGCGATAGCGGATCAGCGTCTGGTCAAAATCCTCCAACTGGCCGGCGAACTGGTCGCGAGCGAGGCGTGTGCGCAGCGGAGCCAGCTCCCGATGGGCGTCCGGGAACGTATTCACTCGCAGTCCGCGAAGCTCGCCCAGGGTGATTCGCAAGTCGCTGACATGCTGGCTCAGCTCCGCTGCCAGCGGCAGTTCGCTGACGCGCCAACTGAGGCTGTTGACAAGGTTCCGGTAGGCGTAGGTCGCCACGAGGCCAGACCGCGACAGGATGGTCACGGCCAGGACCATCAGGCCAAGCCCAACCAACAGCTTCCGGCGGATCGGCCACTTCGACGGCATCGGCGTCCTGACTGCCAACGTGAATCCTTGTCCCCGTCGGGCGCAAACGTTCAGGCGCCACGGACGCGGACCCGCGGTCAAACGGTTGCCCGTTCCTCGATCGGGAGGCGGAGTTTAGCAGAATTGCCCTGCCCGGGGCAATGGATCAGAAGCAACTGGCCGGTCAAACCGGGAATACGCCTACGATCGCCCTAGCCGAAGTTCGCCAGTAGTCGACGTAAGTCGTTGCGGCGCGGTGGTCTACCGTTTAAGGCTTATGACGCCAAGTACGCCCGGAGGGATGTGAACCCCCAACCCTCGGTTCCCAAGTCGGAAGACGAGTTTGCCCAAAGCTAAACGGGCGTAAGAAGTTGCGGCGAGATGACCGAGGGGCGGTGCTTGCAGTGGTGCTCGACGGCTCGCCGCTCATTGCCGCTGGTTGCACCGATTTGCATCGAAACCGCATAACCGGCACTCTGCCGCCATTGGCGGTTTTCGTGGAACCGCTCGTAACGGACCAACGCTCCCGCCGCGCGCAGCGAGCGTGTTCCGTCTCTCCCACTGTACGGCTCGCACTCCCCCGCACCCCGTTGGACGGGGGCAAAGCTCGGTGGTGTTGCTCGTCGCAAGTGTCACCGGCTCCCTCGTTTTCGTGTGACATCATTTTGAGACCTGACGCCTGACGCTCAACAGCCCGGGGCGATAATGGGCCTTGGCCATCCGCGCGCCGGGCACAATTGTAATTCCATCGCTCAAGCGATAAGTAACCAGTCGCCGACCACCTTCCGAACCGTCGTAGTCGCCGTCCGGCGTAAAAGCTACCCAATTCTGGCCTCCGTCCAGGCACATCAGCGTTGCGAGGCGCTCTCCCGTTGCCAGCCGCCAGACAATGGCCGTCCCATCAGTTGCCCCCGAAAGCAGGAGTGTTGCGTCTGGGCAGACGGCAACGGCAGTGACGGTGCCCGAGTGCCCTCTGAATTCACGAAGTTTTCTACCGCTCTCAGTATCCCAGAGGATCGGTATGCGACCGCACGCCATAATCGCGCGGTTACCTTCGGGCAAGAAAGCCACGCTGCGAACCCAGCCAAGCTCAGGCGATTCTAGGGACCGAAGCTTCCGTCCCGTGCGCCCATCCCAAAGGACCGCCATGCCATGATCGTCGCCCGTCAAAACACGCGTTCCATCGGAGCTGAACGCTGTCGAAAGAACAACGCCGGGAAAGTCATGGTGCTCCCAGATTGTTTTCCCGGACTGAACATCCCACGCTACGAGTCTCGCCCCTTTTCCGCCTGCGATGCCACCGCTCCTTCCGCCCGCCACGCACTTTCCACCGTCCGGGCTGAACGCTGCGCAGAACGCAGACCACATGTCCCCCTCTGTCTGAAGGGAAGAATTACGAAGTTCCTTTGCCTTCGTGATGTCCCACTCCGTCGCGTTTAATGTAGCTTTCTCCTTGCCCGGTGAGAGTCCATGAAGCAATGAGAACGTCGTCGCATGATCAGCATCCTTGAAATTCACCGATAGGACGCTTGTCGCGCCGGTGTCGATCAAGTGAAGTAACCGTCCAGTGCGAACATCCCAAACAGACAAGTTGCCGCCCGAGATTGAAGTAGCGACTTTGTGCTTTGGACCGAATCTCAAGCCAGAGAGTCCCGCGGGCCAGTTGTTCGAAGGACGACCACCTCCGTTGCCGCGAAAAGAAGAAACCTTCTTGCCCGTCCGTAAGTCAAAAATACTCGCCGTGTCGTCCTCCGAACCTAAACCGATAAGGTTGCCGTCTGAGCTGACGGCCACGGTGGAGGTCCTGTACGCACGACCGCTGAAAGACAGGACCACCTTTTGTGTTCGGATGTCCCAAATCACCAGAGATCCGCCACTTGAGCCGCCAGCCAGGCGCGCGCCATCAGAGCTAAACGCGACACAACGGACCGGGCCGGAACACCCCTCAAAGGATGAAAGTTGCTCGCCGCTGTTGATGTCCCAGACAACCACTTTCTTTTCAAAGGCGCCTGTGGCAATCTTCGAGCCGTCCGGACTAAAGCACATGGAGGTAACCTCGTCGTCATTATCGGCGAGCGAGAATTCCCGAAGCCGCTTCCCCGTCTTCGAGTCCCATACGACTGCGACCCGCTCCACAGAAAGTGTGGCGAGTTTTGTGCCGTCACCACTGAATACCACCCCGTTCGCACCGTCGTTCCATTGGCCTTTAAGTTCTCGCACGACCTTGCCTGTGCGAACGTCCCCGATCAAGACTCCCCGAGTCCCCGGCTTTGTTGAATCGCCGGGAAATTGCATAAGCATCTTACCCGTTGATGCGTCCCAAACGACACCTCCGCACCGGCCGTAAGCGAGCTGTGCGTCATCGGGGCTGAAGGCCACGGGTGATTCGCCTTTGCCGGCCGCAAGCCAGCGACCGTCGGTGCTGAACACGAGGCGCGTGCCTTTCGCGCTCGGCGCTAGCGAAGCGAGTTTCCTGCCGGTCTCCGTTTCCCAAATAGCGACATGGCCATCAAGGCAGCTCGTGGCGACTCGCTTTCCGTCAAGGCTAAGTGCGAATCCCTCGCAGCCGTCGAATCGCCGGATCTCCTGAGCGGTGTCCGCATTCCAAATGACCACGCAACCGTCAGCACACGTCGCCATAAAGGGCCTGTCACGAGCGAACGACAGTGACTCGATTGCGTCTTTGTCCAGCGGCACGCTGGCATCGAGAGAGGACGACGCGAGAGACGCCCTTGATCTGACATACCCGCTTTGAATGAACAACTCCGGCGAATTCGCCCAAACGCGCGAAGCAGTTTCGGCAATCGGCCAGCCGGAACATGCAACCGCAAATACGATCAAGCCGGCTGCAACAGACTTTCTGCCCCAGCGAGAGTCATCGAGCATAATGAGTTCCTATTCCGGACAACCTGGTAATCGGACGGCGCCCTCGCTCGGAGATCAACGGCAAATCCTGGGACGCCATATCTAACTCCATCAGCTCCCTCTGATAATTGTGTTTCGCGTCCCCCGAACTACCCCCGAACTACCCTGTTTCGCGTCCCCCGAACTACCCTAGGTCATTGCTCCCGCTGCGCGCAGTGCGCGGATTCCACGCCACCCGCTCAATGGTTCGTCCTCCCGTACTCCCCGTTGGACGGTGGCAAAGCTCAGTGTTGTTGCTCGTCGCAAGTGTCACTGGCTCACTCGTTTTCGTGTGGCATCATTTTGAGACCTGACACCTGACGCGCTCACGTCCTCCACGACAGCCGTCGCAGTATATTGATTACCGAATTGCGATTTCGGGCTACTGGAGATATTCTCATTCGCGCCCAATGCGCGCATTCTAATTGCGCGATATTGCGATTCATGCTGGCCTGTCTCTATGTCAAGACACAGGCGGGCCGCTCTTCGCGCCGTCCACTGGTCGAGAAGCACTTGCAGCCATTCATCCCTACCATAAGCAGCTTTGTCGAGATGCAACTCAACAACTTTTTCC